>NZ_JACONW010000008.1 GCF_014357575.1 Pseudomonas folii
TTCGATTTCATGGTTAACGAATTTATCGCATGAACTGACGCCATCGCGAGCAAGCTCACTCCTACAGGTCCAATGGCTGCCTCAATGCAGCGCCGTGTCGGCTCTAACGGCAAATGCATTTCAATTCAGAGTACTGAGTTTCGTTTGATCAGCGTCATGCGTACTTCTACAGGAGACATTTATGGATAAAGTTCTCATCATCACCGGTGGCTCCCGGGGTATCGGTGCCGCCACTGCATTGCTTGCCGCAGCCCAAGGCTATCGAATTTGCATCAACTACCACTCCGATCATCAGTCTGCCGAACGTATCTGTGAGCAGGTCCGGGCGATGGGCGCGCCGGTGATGGCGGTCCAGGCTGACGTCAGTAATGAGGATGAAATCGTGCGCCTGTTCGCCCGGGTCGATGCCGAGTTCGGACCGGTAACTCACCTGGTCAATAACGCTGCAACAGTGGCTCACGCCTCTCGTGTCGAAGAGCTGACCGAGTTCCGTTTGCTGAAAATGATGATGACCAATGTGGTCGGTCCGATCCTGTGCAGCAAGCATGCGCTGCTGCGCATGTCCCCCCGGCATGGGGGTAAAGGCGGTAGTATCGTCAATGTGTCCTCGGTTGCATCACGTCTCGGTTCCCCCGGTGAATATGTCGACTATGCGGCCTCCAAGGGCGCGCTCGACACGTTCACTACGGGCCTGGCCCGGGAAGTGGCAGGCGAGGGCATTCGCGTCAACGCCGTTCGGCCTGGTTACATTTTTACTGATTTCCATGCCCTGAGCGGTGACCCCAACCGGGTCAGCAAACTGGAATCCGGTATTCCCATGGGCCGTGGCGGCGTCGCCGAAGAAGTTGCTGAAGCAATCGTCTGGCTGTTGTCAGAAAAGGCGTCGTATGCAACCGGCACATTCATCGATCTGGGTGGTGGTCGCTGATCGGTTCAGCTTGCAAGCATAGAGTGAATGATCCGTCCAAGGGTCTGCATGGCTTTATCCGACGCGTCGTTCCAGGCGCCGCCGTAATTCAATCGAATGCAGTGGCGGAAACGTCGGGTCGGAGAAAAGATCGGGCCCGGCGCGATGCTGACTCCCTGGGCCAGCGCTATCTTGAATACCTGCAATGAATCGACTAGCTCTGGCAGTTCCAGCCACAGGAAGTAGCCGCCTTCTGGCTGACTGACTCGGGTCTGTGCCGGAAAGTAGCGCGCAATGGCCCCCAGCATCGCCCGTTGCTGATCCTCAAGGGCGTAGCGCAGTTTCCGCAAATGCCGGTCGTAGCCGCCATGCTGTAGATAATCAGCAATCGCCGCCTGGGCGGGCATTGATGCGCAAAGCGATGTCATCAGCTTCAAACGTTCGATTTTCTGCGCATAGCGCCCGGCGGCCACCCAGCCGATCCGGTAGCCAGGCGCCAGGCTCTTGGCAAACGAACCGCAGTGCAACACCAAACCCTCCGTATCAAACGCCTTGGCCGGTCTGGGCGCGTGAGGCCCGTAATACAGCTCGGCATAGACATCGTCTTCGATCAGCGGCACCTGATGTTCCCGCAGCAGCTCGACCAGCGCTTGCTTGCGAGCTTGGGGCACTAGCGCGCCCGTGGGATTCTGAAAGCTGGTCATGCACCAACAGGCCTTGATGGGATGGCGCTGTAGCGTCTGCGCGAGGATGTCCAGGTCGATGCCGTCTCGAGGATGCACCGGAATTTCCACCGCCTTGAGTTTGAGGCGCTCCAGCACCTGCAGGCAGGCGTAAAAAGCCGGCGCTTCGATGGCAACCAGGTCACCCGGCTCGGTGACAGCCTGCAGGCAGAGGTTCAGCGCTTCCAGCGCGCCGTTGGTGATCAGCAGTTCCTCCATGGGCAGTACCAGCCCGCCAACCCTGTAGCGCAATGCAATTTGCTGGCGCAGTTGCGGGTGGCCGGGAGACATGTCGGTGACTACCATCCGTGGGTCCATGTCCCGACTGGCACTGGCCAGTGATCGCGACAAGCGCTGCATGGGAAACAGCATCGGACTGGGGAACGCTGAGCCAAAAGGCACAGTGTTGGGGTCTTTGATGGAGTCCAGTACCGAGAACACCAGTTCGCTGACATCCACTTCGGTGGACTCGCCCACCTTGGCGTCCTTCAGCGGTTCGTTGAAGCTGTGGCCGGATTGATCCAGTGCCTTCGGGTTAACGAAATAACCGGAGCGAGGTCGTGCACTGATCAACCCGCGGCGTTCCAGCAGGTAATACGCCTGGAACACGGTTGACGGGCTGATGCCGTGGGTCTGACTCGCATAGCGCACCGACGGTACCCGCTGCCCCGGAGCCAGAACGCCGGTCCGGATCAGTTCGGCGATGGTATCGGCATATTTCTCGTAGCGCTTCATGGCGTCTCGCGGGCTGTGTTCGATCATGTCAGACGCTCATATCTACGGCTTGGCAGGTAGCCATAGGGTGAGCGGCGGAGGTAATAGAGAACAGCGTCAGCTTAACGATAAAAAACCGGATCAGATAGCGCAAGGCTGCTGCACTCTTGCGTTCCGCTGCTGTCCATTCCTGCACTCGAACCTGAACGCGACGAACGCGCAGACATGCCTTCCTGTAGGAGCTGCCGAAGGCTGCGAAGCATTCATCCTGACGCACCGCCATCGCAGCCTTCGGCAGCTTACAGATTCAACGTTTGTCCGCTACACAATCCAAGGAGCAACAATGACCGCATGGTGGCAAGAAGTCTGGTTAACGCTGCAATCCGAATTTTCCGATATTACCGATGCCTCGCAGCTGACCCGGATCACGGTTCGACTCACGCTCGCGGCATTGCTTGGCGGGATTCTGGGTTTTGAACGGGAACATAAGGGCAAGGCGGCGGGGGTACGCACGCACATGCTGGTGTCCATGGGGGCCGCGCTTTTTGTGCTGGCTCCTCATATGGCGGGTGCCGATGACGCTGCGCTTAGCCGGGTCATTCAGGGCATCGTCGCAGGGATTGGCTTTCTGGGGGCCGGAACAATCCTCAAGGATCGCGCGCAACGCACCGATCAGGTCAAGGGTCTGACCACGTCAGCGGGGTTGTGGATGACCGCCGCGATCGGAATCGCGGCGGGGATGGGGCGGGAGGCTACAGCGGTGTTAAGCACCATCCTGGCGTTGGGCATCCTGAACCTGATGCCGATTGTCGTGAACAAGATTGACCCGACGGAAGACAACCCGGACAAAAAGGACGGTTCGGAAAAGCCTTGATCGGCATCTTTATTCAGGGAAATCCTCACCCAAAATAGCTGGTGGCTCATTCGGTGGCGGGTCACCGATAGGGTCCGGTGTCACCTCGGGTGGAGTCGATGGCGGCTCCTGATCGGGTGTTGGCACCGGCAAAGCGGGGTCGTCGATCATCGGATCGGGTGTTTCAGCTGGGACTGGAATGCTCATTGGCGTCACCTCTACTTTGGAAATGCACAGGGGCAAATACGTTTGCAACATGACATTTTCTGGACACGCCTGTTTTGACCGCACGCATTCGCGGATGGCTCAAGCGATTAACGGGCGGCGCAGGAATCTGCGGCTAAGCTGACACTCGGCATGTGCGCATCGACTGCAAACCTCTTTGAACTTTTCCCGTCCAGGACCGCTCGGAAACCAGTAGGCCGGATTCAGTCAGTTGACTGTGGCCACTCAAAAATTCTTGCTCAGGTAGCCAGCGGTAAGGCGGCCTGACCATCGTCAATGCATGGATTGCACAGGAGCGTCCCCAGGGGCGTGAGGAGTGATGCTCGATGAATGTGACCGCTGATCAGCCGTATGGCCCGGATTCCCTGGCCCGTGATGTTTCAAACCCGACTCGACCTCTACCTTTGACCCAAGCCCTGCAACTGCCGCGGATCGTGATTGAAGACACGACTCCGGTAATTGATGGCGGGTTATTTGCTGTCAAAGGCATCATTGGTCAGCCCGTGACAGTGACCAGCAAAGTGTATGCAGACGGTCACGACAAACTGGCCGTTCACATTAGCTGGCGTTCTGTTTCCGAGGAGACCTGGCACAGCGCGCCTATGCAGGAGCTGGGTAATGACAGCTGGACCGGTGAATTCACGCCGACCAGTGTCAGCCGTTATATTTTCCGTCTCGAAGCGTGGATCGATCAGTTCGCCAGTTATCGCTATGAGCTGGAGAAGAAGTTCGGTGCCGGCGTTTCCATCGAGCTGGAGTTGACTGAAGGCCGGATTCACCTTGAACACGCTGCCGAACGCAGTTCCGGAGAGCTCAAGACGCAAATTCTCGGTGTTCTTGGCGAGCTGGAAAAGGCTGAGCCCGAAGCCCGTGTAGCGCTGCTGCTGAACAGCGAAACGTCGGCGCTGATGAGTCAGGCTGACAACCACGCGTTCCTCAGTCGCAGCGTTGAGTTCCCGCTGGATGTGGAGCGTGAACTGGCGCAATTCGCCAGTTGGTACGAACTGTTCCCGCGTTCGATCACTGATGATCCCGAGCGTCACGGCACCTTTAATGATGTGCACAGCCGTTTGCCAACGATTCGCGACATGGGTTTCGACGTGCTGTATTTCCCGCCGATTCATCCCATCGGTCGTTCCCATCGCAAAGGACCCAACAACTCCCTGACGGCTGGCCCGAATGATCCCGGTAGCCCTTATGCCATCGGCAGTGAAGACGGCGGCCACGACGCGATCCACCCGCAACTGGGCAGTCGCGAGGACTTCCGCAATCTGGTGGCGGCTGCAGCCGAGCACGGTCTGGAAATCGCCCTGGATTTCGCCATCCAGTGTTCTCAGGACCACCCGTGGCTCAAGGAGCATCCGGGCTGGTTCACCTGGCGTCCGGACGGCACGATCCGCTATGCGGAGAATCCGCCGAAGAAGTATCAGGACATCGTTAACGTTGATTTCTACGCGCCAGATGCGATTCCGAGCCTGTGGCTTGAGTTGCGCGACGTGGTGCTGGGTTGGGTCGAGGAGGGGGTGAAAATCTTCCGGGTCGACAATCCCCACACCAAGCCTTTGCCATTCTGGCAGTGGATGATCGACGACGTCCGCAGCCAGCATCCGGATGTGATGTTCCTTGCAGAAGCCTTTACCAAGCCAGCGATGATGGCGCGGCTGGGCAAGGTCGGTTATTCCCAGAGCTATACCTATTTCACTTGGCGTAACACCAAGGCTGAGTTGTCGCAGTACTTCACCGAGCTCAATGAAGCTCCTTGGCGTGATTGCTACCGGCCAAACTTCTTCGTCAATACACCCGATATCAATCCGCACTTTTTGCATGAGTCCGGGCGTGCCGGATTCCTCATTCGTGCTGCGTTGGCAACCATGGGCTCGGGTCTGTGGGGCATGTATTCCGGCTTCGAATTGTGTGAGTCGGCACCCGTACCGGGCAAGGAAGAGTATCTGGACTCCGAGAAGTACCAGTTACGCCCTCGGGACTACACCGCGCCCGGCAATATCATTGCCGAGATTGCCCAGCTCAATCGCATTCGCCGCCAAAACCCGGCGCTGCACACCCATCTGGGCCTGAAGCTGTACACGGCCTGGAATGACAACATTCTGTATTTCGGCAAGCGCAGCGCTGACGGCAGCAACTTTGTGCTGGTTGCCGTCAATCTTGATCCTTTCAATGCGCAGGAAGCGCATTTCGAATTGCCCCTGTGGGAAATGGGTTTACCAGATGACGCGGCCACCTCCGGTGAAGACTTGATGACCGGACACCGCTGGACCTGGTACGGAAAGTCCCAGTTCATGCGTCTCGATCCTTCGTATCAGCCTTTCGGCATCTGGCGTATCCAGTCCAATTAACAGGGAATGACCATGGCAAAGAAACCCAAGAGCGCGGCCTTTATCAAAGACCCGCTCTGGTACAAAGATGCAGTGATTTATCAGGTCCACGTGAAGTCGTTCTACGATTCCAACAACGACGGCATCGGTGACTTTCCCGGCCTGATCTCCAAGCTGGATTACATTGCCGACCTGGGTGTAAACACCATCTGGCTGCTGCCGTTCTATCCATCGCCGCGTCGTGATGATGGTTATGACATTGCCGAATACAAAGGTGTACACAGCGACTACGGCACCATGGCCGACGCGAAAAAATTCATCGCCGAAGCCCACAAACGCGGTTTGCGGGTCATCACTGAGCTGGTGATCAACCACACCTCGGATCAGCACCCGTGGTTTCAGAAAGCTCGTAAGGCCAAGAAGGGCTCCAAGGCACGGGATTTCTACGTCTGGTCTGATACCGACGATAAGTACGATGGCACTCGCATCATCTTTCTGGACACCGAAAAGTCCAACTGGACCTGGGACCCGGTCGCTGAGCAGTATTTCTGGCACCGTTTCTATTCACACCAGCCGGATCTGAACTTCGATAACCCGGTGGTGATGGAAGCAGTGCTGGACGTGATGCGTTACTGGCTGGACATGGGCATTGATGGCCTGCGTCTGGATGCGATTCCGTACCTGATCGAGCGCGACGGCACCAACAACGAAAACCTGCCTGAAACTCACACGGTGCTCAAGCAGATCCGTGCCGAGATCGACGCCAACTATCCCGACCGGATGCTCCTGGCGGAGGCTAACCAGTGGCCGGAAGACACTCAGCTGTATTTCGGCGACACCAAGGGTGACAACGGCGACGAATGCCATATGGCGTTTCACTTCCCCTTGATGCCGCGCATGTACATGGCGTTGGCCCAGGAAGACCGTTTCCCCATCACTGATATTTTGCGGCAGACCCCGGAAATTCCAGCCAATTGTCAGTGGGCGATTTTCCTGCGCAACCACGATGAGCTGACCCTGGAAATGGTCACTGATCGCGAGCGCGATTACTTGTGGAATTACTACGCCGCCGACCGCCGCGCCCGGATCAATCTGGGCATCCGTCGTCGTCTGGCACCGTTGATGCAGCGCGATCGTCGCCGGGTTGAGCTGCTCAACAGCATGCTGCTGTCGATGCCGGGCACCCCAACCTTGTACTACGGCGACGAGATTGGCATGGGTGACAACATCTATCTCGGTGACCGGGATGGCGTGCGGACCCCGATGCAGTGGTCTATCGACCGCAACGGCGGCTTCTCGCGTGCCGACCCGGCCAGTCTGGTGTTGCCACCGATCATGGACCCGCTGTACGGCTTCCAGTCGGTCAACGTAGAGACCCAGAATAACGACCCGCATTCGCTGTTGAACTGGAATCGGCGCATGTTATCCGTGCGCAAGCAGCAAAAGGCGTTCGGGCGCGGCGTGCTGAAAATGCTGTCGCCGAGCAACCGACGTATTCTGGCCTACACCCGTGAATACACCGGGCCGGATGGCAAGACCGAAATCATTCTTTGTGTTGCCAATATGTCCAGCGCCTCTCAGGCGGCTGAGCTGGAGCTTTCCGCCTACGCGGGCACCGTGCCCGTGGAAATGCTGGGTGGCAGTGCGTTCCCGCCTATTGGTCAATTGAATTACCTGTTGACGCTGCCGCCTTATGGCTTCTATTGGTTCTTGCTGGCCGCAGAAAACCAGATGCCCACCTGGCATGTGGAACCTGCACAAAGCATCCCGGATTTCCCGACTATGGTCCTGAAAAAACGTCTCGAAGAATTGCTCGACGAACCTCTGCGCACCGTGATGGAACAGAACTCACTGGCGCAGTATTTGCCCAAGCGTCGCTGGTTTGCGGCCAAGGATAAAGCCATCGACAAGGTACACATCGCTTATGCGGTGCGCTTTGGCGATGCCGCACATCCTGTGTTACTGAGTGAAATCGAAGTCACGGCGGGCGACCATCACGCGCGCTATCAGCTGCCATTCGGCATGCTGGCTGAAGACGACATCAGCAGCGCCTTGCCTCAGCAACTGGCGTTGGCTCGTGTGCGTCGCGGTCGTCAGGTGGGGTTGGTCACCGACGCTTTTACGCTGGAAACCTTCATCCGCGCGGTGGTGCACGGGATGCAAGTGCAAACCGTGCTGCCTAGCAGCGAAGGGGAGTTGCGTTTCGAGCACACGTCTCAGTTGCCGCCGCTGGGCCTTGGCAATGAGTCTGAGGTTCGCTACCTGTCGGCCGAGCAGTCCAACAGCTCTGTGGTCGTTGGTAGCAGCCTGGTGCTGAAAATGATTCGTCGGGTCAATCCGGGTATCCATCCGGAATTGGAGATGGGCGCTTACCTGACCAACGCCGGTTACAAATACATCTCGCCGCTGCTGGGCTCCGTAGTGCGCGTCGGCAACGATGGTCAGCAACACTTGCTGATGATCGCCCAAGGTTATCTGAGCAATCAGGGCGATGCCTGGGAATGGACCCAGAACAATCTGGAACGGGCTGTTCGTGACGAAATGTCCCACGGTATTTCCGGCCAGGAACAGCATTACAACGCACTGCTGGAGCTGGAAGATTTCGCGGGCAATCTGGGCAAACGTCTGGGCGAAATGCATCAGGTCCTGGCGTCGTCCACCGACAACCCGGATTTTGCAGTGGAAGTCACCAGCGTCAAGGACAGCCAGGCTTCCGGGAAAAGCGTCACCGCTCAAATGGAGCACGCGCTGAAGTTGCTGGAACAGAACAAGTCAGGGCTGGAGCCGGTAGATCAGCAACTGGTCAGTGATTTGCTGGCCAATCGCAAGAAGGTTCTGGCCCATGTGCAAGCGTTGGCCAAGCGTTCGGTGGGCGGTCTGCGGATCAGGGTTCACGGCGATCTGCACCTCGGTCAGGTTCTGGTGGTCAAAGGTGATGCTTACCTGATCGACTTCGAAGGCGAGCCCGCGCGATCGGTTGAGGAGCGGCGTGCCAAATACAGCCCGTTCAAGGATGTCAGCGGCGTGCTGCGTTCCTTCGATTATGCGTCGGCCATGGCCGTGCGCAGCGCACAGAGCGTCGACACATCGCCGGAAGCTGCCGAAGCACGTCGCCGTGTTGCTGAAACTTATTTGAACCAGGCCCGCGCTGCCTTCATCGAAGGTTATCGTTCGGCCACTGCCGGACTGGCCCACGCCTGGAAAGACGCCAAGGGTGAAAAAGCAGCACTTGAGCTGTTCACCCTGGAAAAAACCGCTTATGAAGTGGTCTACGAAGCTGAAAACCGCCCGACCTGGCTGTCCGTGCCGTTGCAAGGTTTGCGTGGTCTGCTCAATCTGTCTGATGGAGAGTCTTGATGAATGCGCCTGACAAAACTGGTGCGGGTCAGCAACTGATGCCCGCTGCCGTAGACATGGATGCATTGATCCGTGCCGAACACCGTGATCCTTTTTCGATCCTGGGCCCGCATGGCGATGGTGCCAACGGGCAGATTATCCGGGCTTATCTGCCTGCGGCGTTAAGCGTGACGGTACTCGCTCGTGAAGGCGGGCATGAACTGGGCACGTTGGAAATGAGCGAAGTGCCGGGCTTTTTTGTCGGACGCTTCCCTGACGTCCAGCCTTACTTGTTGAAGATCAACTGGGCGGGCGGTGAGCAGATCACTGAAGACCCGTACAGCTTCGGCCCGCTGCTGGGCGAGATGGACTTGTACCTGTTTGCCGAGGGTAATCACCGCGATCTGAGCAGTTGCCTGGGCGCACAAGTGACCACGGTCGAAGGCATTCAGGGCGTACGTTTTTCGGTTTGGGCACCCAACGCTCGCCGCGTCTCGGTGGTCGGCAGCTTCAACAATTGGGACGGCCGCCGTCACCCAATGCGCCTGCGCCATCCTACGGGGGTGTGGGAAGTGTTCGTTCCCCGTCTGCAACCGGGGGAGCTCTACAAATTCGAGATACTCGGCCCTCACGGGATTCTGCCGCTCAAATCCGACCCGATGGCGTTGGCAACGACACTGCCGCCGGATACTGCGTCCAAGGTGTCGGCACCGCTGCACTTTGAATGGCACGACAACGATTGGCTGCAATCCCGTGGCGACCGTCACGGCACCCATGCGCCGCTGTCGATCTACGAGCTGCACGCCGGTTCCTGGCAGATGGAGCAGAACGACGAAGGCCAATGGCGTCAGTACAACTGGCGTGAACTGGCAGATCGTCTGATTCCGTACGTGAAGGAACTGGGCTTCACTCACATCGAACTGATGCCGATCATGGAGCATCCGTTCGGTGGTTCGTGGGGCTATCAACTGCTGGCGCAATTTGCCCCGACGTCGCGCTACGGTTCGCCCGAGGATTTCGCTGCGTTCGTCGATGCCTGTCACCAGGCCGAAATCGGCGTGATTCTGGACTGGGTGCCTGCACACTTTCCTACCGATACCCACGGTCTGGCGCAGTTTGACGGCACGGCACTGTATGAATACGCCAACCCACAGGAAGGCTTCCATCAGGACTGGGACACGCTGATCTACAACCTGGGTCGCACCGAAGTGCATGGCTTCATGCTGGCGTCGGCACTGCACTGGCTCAAGCACTACCACATCGATGGTCTGCGCGTGGATGCCGTGGCTTCGATGCTTTATCGGGATTACTCGCGTAAAGCCGGGGAGTGGGTGCCTAACCGTTTTGGTGGTCGTGAAAACCTCGAAGCCATCGATTTCCTGCGCCACCTCAACGACGTGGTTGCACTGGAAGCACCAGGCACTCTGGTGATTGCCGAAGAATCCACCGCATGGCCGGGTGTCAGCCAGAGCACACAGCAGGGCGGCCTTGGCTTTGCCTACAAGTGGAACATGGGCTGGATGCATGACACGCTGCATTACATGCAGCAGGATCCTATCCACCGCGGCCACCATCACAGCGAGCTGAGTTTCGGTTTGATGTATGCCTGGTCAGAGAAATTCATCCTGCCGATTTCCCATGATGAAGTGGTTCACGGCAAGCATTCCCTGATCGACAAAATGCCCGGTGATCGCTGGCAGAAATTTGCCAACTTGCGGGCTTACCTGACGTTCATGTGGACCCATCCGGGCAAGAAGCTGTTGTTCATGGGGTGCGAGTTCGGTCAGTGGCGCGAGTGGAATCACGACGAACAACTGGATTGGTACTTGTTGCAGTACGCCGAGCACATCGGCGTGAAAAAACTGGTGAGCGATCTCAATCGGGTTTACCGCGAAGAGAAGGCGCTGCACGAGCGTGATACCGAGCCGATGGGCTTCCAGTGGTTGATTGGGGACGATGCTGCCAATAGCGTGTTTGCCTACATGCGCTGGAGCAAGGAGGGCGAGCCATTGCTGGTGGTTGCCAACCTCACCCCGGTGCCGCGTGAGGCCTATCGCGTGGGCGTGCCATTTGGCGGCAACTGGACAGAGTTGCTAAACAGCGACGCCGAAATGTATGCAGGTTCGAACCTGGGTAATGGCGGCGGCGTGCACGCTGATGAGGTTAAAAGCCATGGTCAGCCAGTCTCGCTGGTACTGAACCTGCCGCCGTTGGCGGTGTTGATTCTCAAGCCTAAGGCGAGTGAGGGTTAATCGCGTCAAGTAGAAGCACCGAGGCGCTCCAATCGCGGGCAAGCAGCTCTCCCACAATGGACTTTCGGTCTGATGTGGGAGATTCCATGTGTGCCTGCAAGCTGAATTTCGACTTGGGGCTTGCTTTAGCCGGGAAGGCGATATTCCTGACGATACATGTGTCAGCTGTAACAGCTCTTCCCGGCTAAAGCCGGTCCCACTTCACTGCGCCAATCTCGGGATCACATCAGACCTGTAGGGGCTGGGCTTGGTCTGGGCCACACTCCGATGATAAGGCTGGATGCGATCTACGTTGGACCGCATTACCAACTCACCCGTACCCCCAGATTTCCTGCGATCCCACTCAAGTACTGGTTATCCATATTCTCGCTGTAGTCTGCGCTGAGATAGACGCTCACCCCCGGCGAAACCGTGGCCACGACGCCTGCACCTGCGTTGGCGTAGCTAAAGCGGTGCTTGGTCTTTATCTTGTCGGTGTGATTGAAAGTGACGGTGTCTGCACCGTCAAAGTTGTGCCACAGGTTTGTGCGCACGTAGGGCTCAATGGGCAACCCACTGACCATGTACCGAGCTTTAAGGCGCGCGCCAAGCCGTGCCGTATTCCAGGACTGGGAGTCGAAGGACACATCCGATATACCGTCGTTCTGGCTGTCGAGCTTGATGTGCTGATGGATTAACTGTGCTTGCGGTTCGATAACCCAATCAGCGCCAAGAGGAATCGGATACCCGGCTTCAACAGATAACGTCAGTGCACGACCTTTGGTGTCAATGCGCACGCCTCGATCAGAGCGGCTGTAGCCATCCAGTCGGGTGCCCATGGCGACGGCATCGACATACCAGCCTTTGGGATCAGTCAGTGTCCAGTAAAGCCCGAGGCTGTCGCCTTCGAGTTTCAGCTTGCCGGTTTTACGGTCCTGAAACCCGCCCGCGAAGCCTTTCACGTCGCCATCGAGTCGACTATGCCCGACAAACAGGCCAGCGCGTTGTATCCGCTCGTTGTCGTGCTGTGCAGCATAAAGGTCGTGACCGACTTGATAGCCCTTGAGCGAGGCGTCAAGGCTTGGATCAACTGTACCGGACCAGCTCTGTTTTACACTGCTGCCAAATATCCGCCCCCAGCCAGCCGGCGCCCACCCTGACTCTGTTAACAGGCTCTGCTCACCCTGACGATCATGAAAAGTGCCCAGCGACATCAGCGTCAGCACCGCAGCTGCGGGAGGCACTACGGCGTAGTTCGGTACTTCCAGGCGATAGAGGGGAATCGGTGCTGCACCAGCAACTGCTGCCGGTAGCGGCGGGGTGCCGATGGCTGCAACTGGCGCAAACGCCGCGGGTTGCAAAGGGGCTGTTGTCGGCGGTGTTGGAGTGCCTGGACTGGCGGGTAACGTCGGTGTTGTGGGCTGAGAGGGTTGCCCGGGAGGGACAGGCGTCGGCGTTTCTGGATTGGGCACAGCCAGCACGAGAGGAGGCGCCAGCACGGTCGAACGCAGGAACCAGCTGTTTTCTGATCCCGCCGTAGCGCCTCCTTTAAACAGGTAATAGTCGTAAGCGCCGACCGATAGTGAGTTGCCCAGTGAAAACGCGGTGTTTTCGCTGGTGGCGCCGTTATTGGCCTCCACGACCTGAATACCGTTCTGCGCAGTTGCAGCACCCGGACCGCCCAGGTTGGTGACATTGATTTGCGTCGTGCCGGACAGGCTGCCTTGAGAGACCACCAGTTTGTCGCTCGACGATGAATCGTCACCCAGCACGGATTGCAGCAGCAGTCGTCCATTGCTGCCTGCGTAGTTGCCGTTGATAGTGAGAGTGTCGGTCGCCGTGCCGTTGCGGCTTAGGTCTAGCGTGCCGGCATTGTTTAGCGTTGCCAGCTGCACGGCACTGAACGGGCGCACGCCACCGGAACTGGAGGTGATAGTGCTGCTCGTGTCGACGTTCAAGACGCCGGTGCCGCTCGCTGTATCGCCAAGCACTATTTCGCCATTCAGATCCAACAGGCTGCCGTTGTTCAGGTTGACTGTCTCCCAATTGGCGTAGCGAGCCGGGACCGATGTGCTGACCGCATCGAAAGTGAGCAGGTCGGTGCCCAACCCGCCATCGAGTAGCGGGTTGGCTCCCAGCGTCGTTTCGTTGAGTTGGGTCAGGAAGGCAAGGTCATTGCCGTCTGCCATCAATACCGTGCCTCTGACAAAACCAGCGTTGCGCCAACTGAACGTGTCATTACCGAAGCTGGCACGTATCCCGCCTTTCACCTCGCCACCAGAAACCGTGATGCTGTCATCGCCACCACTGACGCTGATGACCCCGCCAATGCTGCCACCGGACAAGATAATCGTGTCCCGGCCAAAACCCGTCACCAGATTATTGATAATGGTGCCGCCCGACATATCGAACAGATTATCGTCCAGTTTCATGTCGACCCGGCCGATGCTGCCACCGGTCATGCGGGCGATATCACCGTCTTCGAATGCGGTGCTGATCGTACCTCCTGTCATCAGGAAGGTATCCAGGCCATCGCCTTGGGTGAGCGAACGCATTGTCCCTCCACTCATGAAGAAGTCATCGGGGTCAAAGCTCTGATTCACGTCACCGGTAATAGTCCCGGCCGTAATGCGGAAGGTATCGACCCCGGCGCCCTGATTGAAGTCGCCAACGATGCTCCCGGAATTCATCTCGATGTGGTCCTGACCGGCACCGAATGAAACGTTGCCGATGATGGAGCCGGTGCCCCCCACAGGAAAAATCAGCGTGTTGTTCCCGCCAGGGTTGGTCAGCGGGCCGCTGCTACCGCTGTCGCAAATCTGGATGTCGGAGCCGATGGTGGAGTTCAGGTCACAGGCCGCTTCAGTCGATTCGGGGAGGAGGGTGATTACTATTGCCAGGGCTATTCCGGTGTAGCCAGTTGCATCGTTACGAAACCATATTTTTCTCATGACCGCGCTCCCTGCTGCGGGGTCAGGGAGGCTTTCACTGCTTCATCAATGCCAGCAACCGCGCCGTAGTCGAGCGACTGCGGGGCAGTCGCTCAGGATCCTGATTGTTTTCAATAAGCAATCATTTCAACGAGTAACAACAGAAGTTAAGGAGACAATCCGAGGCCCGTCAAGAAGTTGACCGACCGCAGGTAGGTATCGAGGGTTTTTATGCGCAACGGCTATTACAGATGCACTTCGACCGCCAAAGGCAGATGGTCCGAGAGATGTGTCC
This sequence comes from Pseudomonas folii, assembly GCF_014357575.1. GTDB lineage: Bacteria > Pseudomonadota > Gammaproteobacteria > Pseudomonadales > Pseudomonadaceae > Aquipseudomonas > Aquipseudomonas folii. The sequence goes on from NZ_JACONW010000008.1 coordinate 14,547, forward strand.
AGGGCTTGTTACCCAGAATCCGCGGCTCATGACTGGTGGCGTTACGCAGATAAACCCGGTCCAGACGCAGCATCGGGAAACGTGCCGGGTAGGACTTAGCCAGCGCGCCGTGGTGGCGTTCGAAGACTTCGTGCAGATACTCACAACGGGCCAGGCGTTTATTGCCGCGCAATTGCCAGTCATTGAAATCCCCCGCGATGATCACCGGCGCATGGCTGGGCAGGGAGTCCAGCAGTTTGCAGAGCAGGTCCAGCTGTAACTGCCGGTGACTTTCCAGCAAGCTGAGGTGCACGCAAATCGCGTGGACTTCATCGTGGCCGGGCACCTGAAGTACGCAGTGCAGCAAGCCACGGCGCTCGGGGCCGGTGATGGAAATATCGAGATTGCGGTGCTGCAGGATCGGGTATTTCGAGAGGATCGCGTTGCCGTGGTGACCGTCGGGGTATACCGCATTGCGACCGTAGGCAAAGTCGCTCCACATGCTGTCGGCCAGGAATTCGTAATGTGAGGTTTCTGGCCAGTCAGGGTGTCGCGAAGCGTGGCGCTCGTGGCTGCCCAGCACTTCCTGGAGAAACACCAGGTCGGCACTGGTGCTGCGCACAGCTTCGCGCAGTTCGGGGAGGATGAAACGTCGATTGAGCGCAGTGAAGCCTTTGTGCGTATTGACCGTGAGTACGCGCAATCGGTGAATGTCGGGGGTATCACTCATGTCCACTAGGTCGGCGCTTACGCCAGCAGGATCAGGGGGCACGCGGATGCTCCTATAAACGGGGTATGTAGATCGGACTGGTGCGTAGTGCTCCAGTTCATCTTTTTTATGCCCCGCTAACCTGAGCCCTCGCACGACGCGACAGCAGTACCGTCAGGCCAAGCCCGCCAATTGACAGCAGCGAAGCGAAGAAGAAAATCCACGAATAACCCAACCCCAAGGCAATCGCGCCCATGATCGGTCCGGCGATGGCCAGAGCCAGATCGAAGAACACAGCATAAGCACTCAACCCGGCGCTACGGCTGCTGGAGGGCACTTGCTTGATCGCTTCGACGCCCAACGCCGGATAGACCAGCGACAGACCTAAGCCCGTCAGACCCGCACCGGTCAAGGCAAATGCGGTGTTGGGCGATACCCAGAGCAGCACCAGTCCCAGGGTTTCGACGCCCATGCAGAGAATGGCCGAGGTAAAACCGCCCAGTCGGTTGATCGCACCGATAAACAACAACCGCGCCGCGATAAAGCACACGCCGAAGACGCTCAGGCACCAGGCCGCACCTTCCCAGCCGCGGCTGACATAAAACAGAGTGATGAACGTGGTCATGGTGCCGTAGCCAATCGACGCCAGGGTCAGGCTCAGACCGTAGGGTGCAATCCGGCCAAACACCGACCAGAAGGGCAGCCGCTCGCCCTTGATCACCGGCGGTGCGGTTTGTTTGCGGATCACCAGCAGCGACAGGGAGGCCATGACTGACAAGGCGATGCCCAGGGTGTAGAAACCCAGTTCCTGACTCATCAGATAGCCCAGGGGCGCACCGATGGCGATGGCGCCGTAAGACGCGATGCCATTCCATGAAATGGCCCTGGCGGTGTGTTCCGGGCCAACCTTGCCGATGCACCAACTGATACTGCCCACGCCGATCAGCCCTTGGGAAACCCCCAGGAACAGCCGGGATATAATCAGGATAGTCAGGCTAACGGAGGGCAAGTGATCCAGCATGGCTGCAGCGAAGGTCAACACGCCGCTCAGCGTGATGCCTGACATGCCGTAGACCACGGCCAGCTTGGTGCCGATGGTGTCGCAGATCTTCCCGGCCACCGGACGGCTGAGCAGGGTCGCAAGGTATTGCGAACCAATTGTCAGACCTGCGATCACTGCGCTGAAGCCCAGTTGGTCATGGACGTAACCTGGCAATACCGCAATCGGTAAACCAATGCACAGGAAGGCAACGAAGGTATAGAAGACGACAGAGATGATCTGCAGGGTGATCATCATGGAGCTGGGCTGTGCGGCAGGCGAGGGCGGGGTGGCAACGGACATTGGGCTCTTTCGCTGGCAGGCGGTTGGGAGTGGCCACATCATCGCCCCGGTCGCAGACAAATGAAAGCAGGCTAACGATTTAAACACGCAGCAATTCGTAAAACAGTAATTGCTGGAAATCTAAAGTGGTCATAGGATGACTGACCACAACCATAAAAATAAAGGATCTTCTGTGAGCAAACCCCTTCTTATGGCCGCTGCGGTCGTCTGTGGTTTAAGCATGAACGTCAATGCGTCGACCTTCGCTTATATCTCCAGCCCTGTTGACGGACTGATTTCCCAATACAGTCTGGATGAAGCCAGCGGGAAGCTAAGCCTGGTGGAGCAGACCAAGGCAGGAGACATGGTCAACCCGATGGCCATCAGTCCAGATGGCAAAGTGTTGTACGCGGCGTTGCGGGTGAAACCTTTTCAGGTGGTGGGCTTCAGCATTGATCCCAAAAGCGGGCGTTTGACTGAACTGTCCCGAGGCCCGCTGGCTGAAAGCCTGGCTTACCTGTCCACGGACCGCAGCGGCCGCTTCCTGATGGGTGCTTCTTACGGCGCTGATGCCATCACGGTGCAAGCCATCGATGAAGCGAAGAAACCCGACGAAAAAATCCAGACTTATAAAACCGGCCCGCATGCGCACTCGGTCCGCACCGATCCGAGCAACCGCTTTGCTTACGCCGGCAACCTCGGTGCTGATCACGTGCTGCAATATCGGCTGGACGACAAGACCGGAGCACTGACGCCGATCGGCAGTGGCTTTGTCAGCGTACCGGCGAAAACCGGCCCTCGGCATCTGGCTTTTTCCAGCGACGGCAAGTTTCTGTTTGTCGATGGCGAGATGAGCGGCACCGTCACTGCGTTTTCGATTGACGACAAGACTGGCGCACTGACTCAAGTGGCCCAGGCCAGTGGTATTCCAGAGCGTTTGAAACTGGTCCACGGTGAAGTGCGAGACGCGAGCAACAACGACCTGAAGGATGACCCGACGCCACGCATCTGGGCAGCTGACCTGCGCTTGTCGCCAGACGGCAAACTGCTGCTCATGACTGAGCGCACCACCAGTTCGGTATCGGCATTCGCAGTCGATGGCGCAACTGGTGCGTTGACCTTTCTTGATAACTACCCGGTGGAAGAGAAGCAGCCGCGCAATATCGCCTTCTCGCCAAACGGCAAGTGGGTGCTGGTGACCGGTGAAAAAGCCGACAAGGTAGGTGTTTACAGCGTGGGGGACAAGGGTGCGCTCAAGCGCGCCAGTGAAGCGGAGTCTGGCAAGGGCGCATTGTGGGTCGAGGTCCTGCAGATCCAGTAATGCCTGCCCTGAAATAAAAAGCCCGGTCAGATTGACCGGGCTTTTTCATTTCAGGCTGTGTGGAAGAGCTCGAGTGATGCCCCGGTAGGAGCGAACTTGTTCACGAGGGGCCATTCCAGTAACGGCATTACTGCCTGACACTCTCGCCAACAAGTTGGCTCCTACCGGTTTTGCAAGCTCAAAGATTGATCAGCCTTATCAGAACACCACACCCTGACTACGCAGGTAGTCATCGTAGGTGCCGCTGAAGTCGGTTACGCCGTCCGGGCTCAGCTCGATAATGCGTGTAGCCAGCGAGGACACGAATTCACGGTCGTGGCTGACGAAGATCAACGTGCCTGGATAGTTTTCCAGCGCAAGGTTCAGCGCTTCAATGGATTCCATGTCCAGGTGGTTGGTCGGTTCGTCCATGATCAGTACGTTTGGCTTTTGCAGGATCAGCTTGCCAAACAGCATGCGGCCTTGTTCACCACCGGAAATCACCTTGACCGATTTCTGGATCTCGTCGTTGGAGAACAACATCCGGCCCAACGTACCGCGGATCATCTGCTCGCCCTGAGTCCACTGGCCCATCCAGTCGAACAGCGTGACGTCGTTTTCGAAGTCGTGAGCGTGGTCCTGAGCGTAGTAACCCAGTTCCGCAGCGTCGGTCCACTTCACACTGCCGGCGTCCGGAGTCAGCTCGTTGACCAGCGTGCGCAGCAGGGTGGTCTTGCCGATACCGTTCGGGCCGATGATCGCCACGCGCTCGCCTGCTTCAACCTGGAAGCTGAAATCCTTGAACAGAGGCTTGCCGTCGAAGCCTTTCGCCATGCGCTCGACGATGACCGCCTGACGGTGCAGCTTCTTGGTTTGTTCGAAACGAATGAACGGGCTGACACGGCTGGAAGGCTTGACTTCGGCCAGCTGGATCTTGTCGATCGCCTTGGCGCGGGAAGTCGCCTGCTTGGCTTTCGAGGCGTTGGCCGAGAAGCGGCTGACGAACGATTGAAGCTCGGAAATCTGTGCTTTCTTCTTGGCGTTGTCCGACAGCAGTTGCTCGCGGGACTGGGTCGCCACGGTCATGTACTCGTCGTAGTTGCCCGGGAACAGACGCAGCTCGCCGTAATCCAGGTCAGCCATGTGGGTGCACACGCTGTTCAGGAAGTGACGGTCGTGAGAGATGATGATCATCAGGCTGTTACGCTGGGTCAGGATGTTTTCCAGCCAGCGAATGGTGTTGATGTCCAGGTGGTTGGTCGGTTCGTCGAGCAACAGCACTTCAGGGTCGGAGAACAGCGCCTGGGCCAGCAGCACGCGCAGTTTCCAGCCTGGCGACACTTCGCTCATCGGGCCGTTGTGCTGTTCGATGCCGATACCCAGACCCAGCAGCAATTCACCGGCACGGGATTCCGCGGTGTAGCCGTCCATTTCTGCGAATTCGGTTTCCAGTTCGGCGACGGCCATGCCGTCTTCTTCGGTCATTTCCGGCATCGAGTAGATGCGGTCACGCTCTGCCTTGACCTTCCACAGCTCTTCGTGACCCATGATCACCGTATCGATCACGGTAAATTCTTCGTAGGCGAACTGGTCCTGACGCAACTTGCCCAGACGCACATTCGGCTCGAGCATCACTTGCCCACCAGAAGGCTCCAGATCGCCGCCCAGGATCTTCATGAAGGTGGATTTACCGCAGCCGTTGGCGCCGATCAGGCCGTAACGGTTACCGGCACCAAACTTGACCGAGACGTTCTCGAACAAGGGTTTGGCGCCGAACTGCATGGTGATATTCGCTGTGGAGATCAATTACCTTACCTTTCAATAACTTGGATTTGGCTGGATGCAGCCGATACCGATTTGATGCCCGTTTCCGTCTTTGCCCTGGCGATTTTTATCACGGGCCGAGGCCATTCTTTGGGCCATATCTAGCCAGCATCTGCGACGTAAAGAGTCGGATGACTGGAAATGAATGCGGGATTCATGCCGAATTTGGCGCGCATTGTCGCATAGAGTGAGTGGCAGTTGTATGGCAAGCAGGATTAATCATCCATCGCGTGCGCGCCGTCGGTAGGAGAGAACTTGTTCGCGAGGCGGCGTCCCTGACACGCCGACTCGCCATCAACCTGACTGCCAAAGGGGCGCAGAGCCCTGCCAGCGAATTTGCAGTAATAAAGGACTGAACTGCCGCTTTCCCGGAGATGTCTAGTAACCATCGCTTCCACATTCGGAAGCTGTCCGAGGAGTACAGCCTGTGAATATTTTTGAAGCCTTGAGAGAAAGTCATGACCGTCAGCGCAACTATGCCGACATTCTGGTCAAGACCAGCGGTGACAACATTGAGCGTGTAGAGGCCTACAAGCAGTTGAAAGCTGAACTTCAGGCCCATGAAACCGCCGAAGAGCGCTTCTTCTATATCCCGCTGATGGAACATGACAACGGTATCGATCTGAGTCGTCATGCGATCTCGGAACACCATGAGATGGACGAGATGATGGAAACCCTGGACGAGACCGAGATGTCCAGTCCTGCCTGGCTGGCCACTGCCAAGAAGCTGTCCGAGAAGGTTCACCATCACTTGAAAGAAGAAGAGCAGAAGTTCTTTCAGATGGCGGGCAAGTTACTCGACGAGCAGCAGAAACAATCCCTGGCTGGCAAATACGTCAAGGAATACGAAGAGCAGCTCACTGAGGCGTGAAAAAGCGGGGCGGGTGCATGTCTGGTTCATGCGCTTTGCCCAGCGGTGTAGACTCCGCTTTTTTCGCGTTCAAGGAATGTCATGAAACTTCTGATTTCGGCACTGGCCCTGGCGGTGCTGGCTGGCTGCACATCGCCGTCCAACCAGGCGCGCGCTGTTGGCCCCTACAAGACCTATTCGAGTCAGAAAACTGCGGCGGTGGTTGCGCAGTGCATTGAATATTCCTGGCAGGACGAGGCACTGATGGGGGCCGAGGCGGATGCCTTTTTGCAGTCCAGTGAGAAGGGCTTCACTGTTTACAACACGGGCGCAGAGTTCTTTGTCGATGTGCAGCCTCAAGGCGGTGCAAGCGCGATCCAGTATTACGCGCCGTCTTCCAATCTGGCGACTGAGCGTCGCGGTGCTGCGTTGGTGACTTGTTTGTAGGCATCAACCTGAAATCAGGACAAAAAAAGCCCGGCTTCAATAGCCGGGCTTTTTTACGTTCGCACCGATCAATTATCGGGGGATCCAGCAGCACCGCCACCGGTGCCGTTAGGGCCGTTCTTGCCTGGGCCGCCAGTTTTGCCGACCGCACTGCCGGTGGTGCCGCCATCAACTGACTTGCCTGCGCCTGAACCCGTGGCCCGGCCATTTGCGTCAGCGCTTTTGGTGCTGCCCGATGATGGAGCAGGATGGGTGCCCGGTGGCACTGCCGAGCCAGTTTGCACACCGCCAGTTTCAGGTTTTACAGGACCCGTGCTGGTGGAAGCTGCGAAAGCGGAGCCAAACGAAAGTGAAAGCAGGCCTGCGAGCAATAAGTTAGTCGTCTTTGACTTCATCATGGTACGTCTCCAATTTATGAGCGTTACCCGATATTGGTCAGCCACCCCCTTGCAAGAGTGCCCTTTATGGCGACGAACGGTCACGCCCCGCGGGCCAAGGTCAAGGTTCCAGCTTGTTCAGCTCGCAATATTCGACCCAGTCCATGCCGGCCATCTGGGCCACTTCCTTATGCACCTCACGGCGCTGGCTTTCATATTCCTCAGCGCTTGCAGCGGTCAGTTGCAAAGTAAGCTCCCAGGCAAACAAACCTTGACGTTCGGCCTCGGCCTCGAAGGCCTCATGCAAACACTCCTCGCGATATTGATCACGTGTCAGTCCGGCAGCCTGCGCGGCCAAGGGATTGAGCTTTTCCAGCTCCTGTTGCAGTTCGGGACGCTGCGCCAGGAAAGTTTCCAGCGCCAGTTTGTGCGGATGTTCTGCTGTAGCCATTGGATCTCCGTTGTATTTTTTTCGGGCATGTCATCAGACAGACCATCGCGGATGATACTCGTTGGTTTTTTTCCATCCAGTGCTGTGGCACACTCGAAATTATGTTTCCGCTATTTCAGATTATGTTCCGATATAGCGGAATTGATATTGTGATACGAGATTGTCTTGCGTCTCGGACACAGCGCTTTGGCAACACCGGATTTGTTGGATCGCCGCCCGCTCGCTCCAACAGTTTATTCGGTTGATTAACTTCTATTTGAGAGGAGATCTTCATGAGCATCACTCGTTATGGCGCTGGTAGCGTCGCCGGGGGCGGTCAACCACGTCCTTTCGCTCGCGCTGTAGAAGCTGACGGCTGGCTCCATGTCTCGGGTCAAGTGCCCGCCGAAAATGGCGAAATCATTGTCGGCGGTATCGTTGAGCAGACCCACAAGACACTGCAGAACCTGGTAGCGATCCTCACTGAAGCTGGTTATGGGCTGGAAGATGTGGTCCGGGTTGGCGTCTGGCTGGAAGATCCGCGGGATTTCTGGAGTTTCAACAAAGTGTTCGGTGAATACTTCACACCCGAACACGCTCCGGCTCGCGCCTGCGTGCAGGCCAGCATGATGGTTGACTGCAAGGTCGAGATTGACTGCGTGGCTTACAAGAAAAAGGCCTGACCGGCAGGCGCTGCCGCGCTGCCCGCGGCGGCACACAGTCGACCGGTAGGAGCGCACGAGCAACGCGAGGCCGCGATAGCGGTGTATCAGACAGGCCGCCATCGCTGCCTCGCGGGGCTCGTGAGCTTCTACAGTAAATATCGAAGGATGCGCATATGACCGAAGACACCATCAAACGCCGTGCCCGTGGGCTTGATCGGGCGTTCGATATCCTCGACTTTCTCAAGGAACAGGCCAGACCGATGCGGCCCAACGAGATCGCCAACGGGATTGGCGGCCCCAAGTCGACGGTCTATGAACTGGTCGGCTCGCTGCTGGAGCGACGCATCCTGGAGTCCGTGGGCAGGGACGGGCATGTCTACCTGGGGCGTCAGCTGTATTTTCTCGGTCAGGCGCACTTGCGCCATTTCGACTTCACCCGCGAGGCCGAAGTCTGCCTGGGCGAGATCGTCAGTCAGACCCGGGAAACTGCGCAGATGTGCCTGCTCAATGGCCGCAAGTACACCGTCGCGCTGATGAAAGAGGGTGAGCGACACTTTAGGATCTCCTCCAATATCGGCGAAAACGCGCCGATTCCGTGGACTGCTTCCGGGCGTTTGTTGCTATGCCACCTTAGCGATCAGGAAATAGTCGACCTGATTGATACCGATGATTTTGTGTTGCCCGATGGTCAGCGCCTGCCACTTGAGACCTTCCTGAGCGAGATTCGCAAGGCGGGTGAGGAAGGCTTCTTTTCCTTCGATAGTGTTGCTGACACTTTCACTCATTGCTTCGCGGCGCCAGTCAAAGACGAACATGGCGTGTGCATTGCAACGCTGTGCATCGTTGCTCCACGAGCAGATGCAAAAAAACATTACGCCGACTACCGCAGGGTGCTGATCGACAGCGCCAACGGGCTTGCGAGTCGCATCAATGAATAATATCCGGGAGAGCACCATGACTATTGCAGCTGTAGAAAAGGGCGCCGCCGCTCCAGGCGATCATCTGGTGCGTGATGTAAGTCTGCCGGCGCTGGTGATTCATCGTCAGGCGCTGGACCATAACATTCGCTGGATGCAGGCATTTGTCACGAACAGCGGTGCTGAATTGGCGCCTCATGGCAAAACCAGCATGGTGCCCGCGCTGTTCCGTCGTCAGTTGGAAGAGGGCGCCTGGGGCCTGACCCTCGCCACGGCAGTGCAGACGCGCGCGGCCTACGCCCATGGCGTTCGTCGGGTGTTGATGGCCAACCAGTTGGTCGGCACCGCAAACATGGGGTTGATCGCCGAGATGCTCGCTGATTCGATGTTCGACTTCCATTGCATGGTCGACCATCCGGATAACGTCGCTGCGTTGGGCGAGTTCTTCGCGGCCCGTGGTCTGCGTTTGAATGTGATGATCGAATACGGCGTGGTCGGCGGTCGCTGCGGTTGCCGTACCGAGCAACAGGTCCTGGAACTGGCCGAGGCGATCGCGGCCCAGCCAGCCTTGGCGCTGACCGGTATCGAAGGCTACGAAGGGGTGATTCACGGTGATCAGGCTGAAAGCGGTATTCGCGCTTTCGCGGCCTCGCTGGTGCGTCTGGCAGTGGATCTGCAGGATCGCGGTGCATTTGCACTGGAGCGGCCTATCGTTACCGCCTCGGGGTCGGCCTGGTATGACCTGATCGCTGAAGCTTTCGACGAGCGTCAGGTGCGTGAGCGATTCCTCGGTGTGTTGCGTCCCGGCAGCTATGTCGTGCATGACCACGGTATCTATAAAGACGCGCAATGCTGCGTGCTGGATCGCCGCAGTGATCTGCACGAAGGTCTGCGCCCGGCAATGGAAGTCTGGGCCCATGTTCAATCGATGCCTGAGCCCGGCTTCGCCGTGATTGCCATGGGCAAACGCGATGTTGCCTATGATGCGGGCTTGCCAAGCCCATTGCTCTGCTACAAGCCTGGTGTCGTGCCGGCGCAAGGCGTGGATGTCAGCGCCTGCAAGGTGACAGCGGTGATGGATCAGCACGCCTTCATGAACGTTGCGCCGGGTTGTGAGCTGAAAGTCGGCGACATCATTGCGTTCGGTTCTTCTCACCCATGCCTGACGTTCGACAAGTGGCGCAGTGGCTGTCTGGTGGATGAAAACCTGCAAGTCATTGAAAGTTTCGACACGTATTTCTAGTCTCTGGAGTCGCACTCGATGAGTGAGCTGATCAGCCATAGTCACCCGCGGATCGCCCTGATCGGCGAATGCATGATCGAGCTGCAGCAGCATGCCAGTGGCGCTCTGCAACAGAGCTTCGGCGGCGACACGCTCAATACGGCGGTGTACATGGCCCGCCAGTTGGGCAGCAGCGCCCAGGTGGATTATGTCACCGCGCTGGGCGATGACAGTTTCAGTGATGCCATGTGCCAGGGCTGGGCGCAGGAGGGCGTCGGGTTGAGCAAGGTGCAGCGGCTGTCGGGCCGGTTGCCGGGGTTGTACTGTATTCAGACTGATGCCAGTGGCGAGCGTCGTTTTCTGTATTGGCGCAACGAAGCTGCGGTGCGTGACTGCTTCAATACACCGGAGGCGGACACGGTTCTGGGCTCATTGCCGGACTATGACCTTCTTTACCTGAGCGGCATCACCCTGGCGGTGCTGGGCGAGCAGGGGCGGCAACGTCTGTTTTCAGCGCTGGCCAAGGCGCGTGCCACGGGTGCGAGGGTTGCCTTCGACAACAACTACCGGCCTCGTCTGTGGGCCTCGGTGGAGCAGGCGCGTGAAGCGTATCGCGCGTGTCTGGCCCATGTTGACGTGGCTTTGCTCACCGAGGACGACGAGCAGGCTCTGTTCGGGTACACCGAAAGTGAACAACTGCTAAGTGCCTACCGCGATCTGGGTATCAGCGAAGTCGTGGTCAAGCGCGGTTCGCAAAGCTGTCTGGTGGAATCGGGCGGTGAACGCTATGAGATTCCTGCCCACCGAGTGGAGCGGGTCATCGACAGCACCGCGGCGGGGGATTCGTTCAGCGCGGCTTATCTGTCGATGCGCTTGCGAGGCGGCAGCCCGATGCAGGCCGCTGAAGCCGGGCATCGTCTGGCGAGCGTGGTGATTCAGCATCCGGGGGCTTTGATTCCCAGAAGTGTGATGCAGGGGTTGTAGGTGATTCTGTGGGACCTTGGGCGACTTATGTGGGAAGTCTATATTTGACCGGAAACTGACGTGGGACCGGCTTTAGCCGGGAAGGCGGTATTTCTGATGCCCCATTTTTAGCGACTGTGAGGGCCTCTTCCCGGCTAAAGCCGGTCCCACGCCAATATCTGCGGTTGCATAGAGCCTCGCTCCATCAGGGACATCTGGGTTTGAGAAGGGCTCAATCCCGATAAAACACCTGAACCAGGTGATAACCAAACTTGCTCTTGATCGGCCCATGCACCGTACGCAGCGGCTTTTTGAAAATCACCTGATCAATCGCGCCTACCATTTGCCCAGGGCGGACTTCACCCAGATCGCCGCCGCGTTTACCTGAAGGGCAGGTCGAATGCTTTTTGGCCAGCACGTCAAAGGCTTCACCCTTGGCAATACGCTGTTTGAGTTGTTCGGCCTCTTCGGCGGTTTTCACCAGAATGTGGCGGGCTTGGGCTTTCATGAGTCGGGAGCCTGAAGAAAAAACGGCGGCTATTATCACACAGCGGTCAGGACTTGTTCCCAGGTACTGTCCGGAATGGCAAAAATACGTTCTCTGTTGCACAACCGGCTTCATCTATCATTGCTTCACGATGTCTTCTACCGCCAAGCTATGCGCACTCATCCCGGATCGCGATCCGGTTGAACGTCGCATGAGATGCGGCCTCTTTCAGTCAAATCATGTGTGCGGTGTTGCTTATGGATTTTCCGGCGTTGTTGAAGACTCTGGCCAGTCAGGATGGATCGGACCTTTATCTTTCTACTGGGGCGCCGCCCTGCGCCAAGTTCAATGGTGTGCTCAAGCCGTTGGGCACTGAGTCTCTCAAGCCTGGGCAAGTAGCCCTGGTTGCCGACGGGCTGATGGATGCCGAGCAGAAGCGGGAATTTCATCGTGATCTGGAGATGAACCTTGCGGTGTCCATGGCCGGGATCGGTCGTTTCCGGATCAACATCTTCATGCAACGCAATGAAGTGTCGATCGTGGCGCGCAACATCAAGCTGGATATCCCGCGTTTCGAGGACCTGCACCTGCCACCGGTGCTGCTCGATGTGATCATGGAAAAGCACGGCCTGGTGCTTTTTGTGGGGGCGACCGGTTCAGGCAAATCCACCTCACTCGCAGCGCTGATCGACCATCGCAACCGCAATGCCAGCGGGCACATCATCACCATTGAAGACCCGGTGGAGTTCATTCACAGGCACAAGAAGTCGATCGTCAATCAGCGTGAGGTCGGGGTTGATACCCGCAGTTTTCGCGCCGCATTGAAGAACACCCTGCGCCAGGCACCGGATGTCATCCTGATCGGTGAAATCCGCGATCGGGAAACCATGGAACATGCCCTGGCCTTTGCCGATACCGGGCATTTGTGCCTGTCGACACTGCATGCCAACAATGCCAATCAGGCGCTGGACCGAATCATCAACTTCTTCCCGGAAGAGCGGCGTCAGCAGTTGCTGCAGGACCTGGGCAACAACCTCAAGGCGTTCGTTTCCCAGCGTCTGGTCAAGACTCTGGATGGCAAGCGCAGGGCGGCAGTGGAAGTCATGATGGGCACGCCGACCATCCGCGACCTGATCCAGCGTAACGAGTTGACCGAGCTCAAAGGCATCATGGAAAAGTCCGGAAATCTCGGCATGCAGACCTTCGACAGCGCGCTGTTCGATCTGGCCGCAGCTGGTGTGATCAGCGAAGAAGAAGCGCTCAAATACGCCGATTCCCAGAACAACGTCCGCCTGCGTCTCAAGCTGCATGGTGAAGGTGTAACGGCCAACCCCACCGCCGCCCCGAGCGCTCCCGTCGGCACTTCCAGCGTGAATGTATCGGACTGGGGATTGGTGGATGAGCGCGATGAGGGTGGGGGGCAGAGTTGATTTTATACCGGGCAAGCCCAGCTCCCACAGAGTTATGTGCTGGCAGCGCGATAGCTTCTCTGAAGTAAGCCGTCGCGGGCTAGCGTTGCTTTGACAGGCGAGCGCTTTCTCCTGTGGGAGCCGGGCTTGCCCGCGATGCAGACGCCGCGATTTTGCAGTGGAACCGAGTTGATTTTATCGCGGGCAAGCACCGCCCACAGGAATCACTTATGACGTGGGACCTGCTTCAGCCGGGAAGGGGCCTGCACATTCAGTACATCTTCATCGTCAGAAATGCAGCCTTCCCGGCTAAAGCCGGTCCCACGTCGACTTGCGGGCAAGCATAGAATCTCCCACAGGACTGCATTTCAAATTTCGAGTGGTCTGATTACCTCACTGCGCCAGCCACCCGCCATCCACATTCCACGCCGCGCCACGGACCTGGCTGCCAGCATCGCTGGACAGGAATAACACCAGTTCGCCCAACTGTGACGGTGTGACGAACTCCAGCGACGGCTGTTTCTCGGCCAGCAGGTCATGTCTGGCCTGATCCGCATCGCCACTGGCCGCTGCCCGATCATTAATTTGCTGCTGGACCAATGGCGTCAGCACCCAGCCGGGGCATATCGCATTGCAGGTGACATTGGTCGTGGCGGTTTCCAGGCCGACGACTTTGGTCAGGCCGATCACGCCGTGCTTGGCCGCCACGTAGGCGGCTTTGCCGGTAGATCCCACCAGACCGTGTACCGACGCGATGTTAATGATGCGTCCCCAGTTTTTGGTTCGCATGCCAGGCAGGCACAGGCGGGTAGTGTGGAAAACCGAAGACAGGTTGATCGCGATAATCGAGTCCCAGCGTTCAACGGGGAAATCCTCGACAGCATCAACGTGCTGGATACCCGCGTTATTGACCAGGATGTCGACCCCACCAAACTCACGCTCGGCGTACTCGATCATCTCGGCGATCTGCTCGGGTTTGCTGACGTCTGCTGGATGATGACCCACCTTGCCGCCGAACTTCGCAACTTCGGCAATTACCGCCGACGCATCGCCGAAACCGTTGAGGATCAAGTCAGCCCCAGCCTTGGCAAGCGACAAGGCAATGCCCAGTCCTATACCGCTGGTAGAGCCGGTGACCAGTGCCGTTTTACCTTTAAGACTCATACGTTGCGCCTCACACAATGCCAGTAGCGTAGAAAGTGCCGATTACCACGAACACAGCCAGTGTCTTGATAATAGTGATACCGAAAATGTCTTTGTAAGCCTCGCGGTGGGTCAGTCCAGTGACCGCCAGCAAGGTAATCACTGCGCCGTTATGCGGCAAAGTGTCCATACCGCCACTGGCCATGGCTGCCACTCGGTGCAGCACCTCCAAAGGGATGTTGGCGGCATGGGCGGCACTGATGAAGGTTTCCGACATGGCCGCCAGGGCGATGCTCATACCGCCAGACGCCGACCCGGTAATCCCGGCCAGCAAGGTTACAGTGATAGCTTCGTTGACCAGCGGGTTGGGAATGCCTTTGAGCCAGTCCGCCAGCACCAGAAAGCCTGGCAGGGAGGCGATGACCGCGCCAAAGCCGTATTCCGAAGCGGTATTCATCGCCGCCAGTAAAGCGCCGTTGACCGCACTTTTGCTGCCTTCTGCCAGGCGACTGCGAATGGCCGTGAAGCCGAACGCCAACACCATCAGAATCCCGATCAGCAGCGCCGCCTCGACCGCCCAGATGGCGGTAAGCTTGGCGATCTCGGTCTGTACCGGAGTCGCCATGCCCGGCAGGGCCAGCGTATGTGTCTTGCCGTACCATTGAGGGATCCACCAGGTGAACAGCAGATTCATCACCCCGACCAGCAGCAAGGGCAAAATTGCAATCCACGGATTCGGCAGCTTGATGTCTTCCGGAGTGTCGGGTTCATTTCGAAGCTCAATGCCGTAACCTTCACCGGCGCGCTGGGCTTTATTGCGTTGGCGCTGCAAATAGAGCATGCCCGCGCAGAATACGAAAATGGTGCCGATCACACCTAGCCAAGGCGCGGCCCACGCGGTGGTATTGAAGAAGGTGGTGGGAATGATGTTCTGGATCTGCGGAGTGCCGGGCAGGGCGTCCATGGTGAACGAAAACGCACCGAGGGCGATGGTCGCCGGTATCAAACGTTTGGGGATGTCACTTTGACGGAACATCTCTGCCGCAAACGGATAGACCGCGAACACCACGACGAACAGTGAGACGCCGCCGTAGGTGAGCAGGGCGCAGACCAGTACGATGACCAGCATCGCCTGGCGGGTGCCCAGTACGCCGATGGCCGCCGCTACGATAGCCCGGGAAAATCCGGACAACTCGATCAGCTTTCCAAACACGGCACCCAGCAGAAATACCGGAAAGTACAGCTTGATGAAGCCGACCATCTTGTCCATGAACACCCCGGTGAAGGCCGGGGCCACGGCGGATGGATCCGTCAGCAGCACTGCGCCGAGGGCGGAAATAGGGGCGAAGAGGATAACGCTGTAACCACGATAAGCAGCAAGCATCAACAGCGCGAGGGCTGCCAGGGCGATGATTACACTCATGGAGTGTCTCCTGGCCTGGGAATCCGGCGTACTCAGAGGCCGCCGAGAGCGCTCTGCATGGTTCGCTGAATCCTGTCGGCATATTGTTATTGTTTTCGGCTGCGGGAGTGCCGCTTGAGGGCTATAGCGGGAATCGTGCCAGTTTTCAAAGCATTGATATTTATGGGCTTTTGCTAATTGGCCGAGTCTGGGATCAGGTTCCGTCTCTGAATCGAGACTGTTTATTTGCTTTGAAAAAACATTCGAACCCTGTAGGAGCTGCCGAAGGCTGCGAAATGGTCATTCCTGACACACCGCGATCGCAGCCTTCGGCAGCTCCTACAAAAGGCTTGGTAGATGGATCCGTAGGAGCGCGCTTGCCCGCGATAGCGTCAGTACAGCCAATAAATTTTTTGACTGAACACCGCGTTGCAACGGTAGGAGCGAACTTGTTCGCGAGGCATCTCGCCTGACAGACCGGGTCGCGGGCAAGCGCTTCCACAGCTAAAAAAGCACGCCGAATCAGATGGTTGAATATTGTTTGACAGCATCGACGATGTTGGGCGTGAGATACAGAACCCATGTGGGAGCGGTGCTTGCCCGCGATTCAGGCGCCGCGGTTCATTAGACACACCGAGGTGCCTGAATCGCGGGCAAGCACCGCTCCCACAAGAGAGCTCGAGTGCCCATGGAGATCGCATACAATCATGCATTCTCCATTCAGAGACTAAAGTCTCTCTATTGAGACTCGGCAATCCCCAGCGCGGCCATTTTCTTGTAGAGCGTCGAGCGACCGAGTCCAAGTTGGCTCGCGGCTTCCACAACATTCCCTGCGCACTGCACCAATGCCTGCTCGATCAATTGCCGATCAAAGCGTTGTCGGGCCTGACTGAAAGTTTCGAAGCAGGCGGGCTGAGATGCTTCGCTCCGGCTGTTGATCGGGACCAGGCTGCCGATCGACGCCCTGATCTCTTTGGCATTGAGAACCAGGTCATCACTCAGCAAGGCCGCGCGCTCCAGCACGTTACGTAGCTCGCGAATATTGCCCGGCCACGCGTGCTGCGCCAGTAATGCCTGTGCGCCCGGATCGAGTTCGTGCTGGCTGCGCAGTTCTTCGAGGATCGATTCGCTGAGCGCAGGCAGGTCATCCAGCCGTTCGCGCAATGGCGGCACCTGGATCGGCAAGACGCTCAAACGGTAATAAAGGTCTGCGCGGAACTGACCGCGTTTGATTGCGGCTTCAAGGTCAGTGGAGGTCGCAGCAATCAGCCGGATATCGCTCTTGTGCACCTGGTTGGAGCCGACAGGCTCGTACTCTTTTTCCTGCAGGACTCGCAGCAGTTTGCTCTGCAAGGGCAGTGGCATGTCGCCGATTTCATCGAGAAACAACGTGCCGCCCTGGGCGATCTGCAGTTTGCCCGGTCGCCCCTTGCGATCTGCGCCGGTGAAAGCGCCCGGCGCGGTGCCGAAAAACTCCGCCTCCAGTAACGTTTCCGGAATGGCCGCGCTGTTGATGCTGACAAATGCTTTGTGCGCCCGTGGTGATGCGTTGTGAATCGCATGGGCCAGCAATTCCTTGCCGGTGCCCGTTTCGCCCAGCAGCAGAACGGGGGATTCAGCACTGGCGCTGCGTCGCGCGCGGCGCTTGACTTCCAGGCTGGCCGCGCTGGTGCCAATGAAATGCGCAAAACTGTATTTGGCCTGGCGGGCACGCAACAACGAACGGGTCGAGGCCAGTTCCTCTTGCATGCTCAGGTAGCGCTTGAGCAGCGGCGAAAGCGACTGCAGCTCATCAAACAGGGCGAAACCGATGGCTCCGATCAAATCGCCGGTGTCATCGTGAATGGGCAAGCGCATGACCACCAACGGGTCCTTGGCGGTGTCCATCATGTCCAGCAGGATTGGCCGCCCGTTGGTGGCGACCTGGCGCAGCAGGCTGCCGGGGATGACCTTCTCACAGGGTTGGCCGAGCGCCAGGCTGGAATCCTGCAACCCGAAGCGGCGGGCGTAACGTTCATTGATCCAGACAATTTTTGCGTTTTTGTCGACAATCACGGTGCCCTCGCTCGACTGCTCGATGATTTCGAACAGCGAACGAATCGCCAGTTGCCGAACCCTGCGGTAATCGTTAAGGCTATGGCTCTCTTTCATGGGGTGTTCCGTTGTGCGTCACCGGCGTCTGGCCGTACAGAATGCCCTTTTTTTCAACTGAATCCAGGGTGTGCCGCCGCCAACAATTCCTTGGTGTAAGGATGTTGGGGGGCGTCGAACAGATCGTGACTGGCGCCACGTTCGACAACTTTGCCATCCTTGACCACGATCACGTCGTGGGCCAGTGCTTTGACCACGGCCAAGTCATGGCTGATGAACAAATACGTGAGTCCGTGCTTTTCCTGTAACTGGCGCAGCAAGGCCACGACTTGTTTTTGAACGGTCCGGTCCAGTGCCGAAGTCGGCTCATCCAGCAGAATCAACGCTGGTTTGAGGACCAGGGCCCTGGCAATGGCGATCCGTTGGCGCTGGCCACCCGAGAACTCATGGGGGTAGCGATGACGGCTTTGCGGGTCGATGCCGACTTCTTCCAGCACCCGAATGACTTCAACCTCGCATTGCGTCGCGTCCATCTCGCTATGAACTTCAAGTCCTTCGCTGATGATTTGCGCCACGGACATACGCGGGCTGAGGCTTCCATAAGGGTCCTGGAAAACCACCTGCATCTGCTTGCGCCACGGGCGCATTTGCTTCTGATTCAAGTCGTCCAGGCTTTGTCCTTGAAAACGGATACTGCCACGCGATTCAAGCAGGCGCAGGATTGCCTGACCAAGTGTCGATTTCCCCGAGCCGGATTCGCCCACGATACCGAGGGTTTTGCCGCGTTCAATGCTCAGGCTGATGTCATCCACTGCTTTCAGGTATTCCTTGTGCTGGCGGAAAATCCCGCCACCCAGTGAGAACCAGACGCGCAGGTTCTCCACCTCCAGCACTTTCTCCCGACTGTCACGGGGCAGCGGCTCGCCAGCAGGCTCGGCGTCGAGCAGCAGTTTGCTGTAGGGGTGCTGTGGCTGTTTGAACAAGGAGTGGCAATTGGATTGCTCGACGATTTCCCCGGCGCGCATCACGCAGACTCGCTGGGCAATGCTGTGCACCAGATTCAGGTCATGGCTGATCAGCAGCAGCGACATGTTCAAGCGCTGCTGCAGCTCTTTGAGCAGCAGCAGGATCTTGCGTTGCACCGTGACATCCAGCGCAGTGGTCGGCTCGTCGGCGATCAGCAACTCCGGCTCACAGGCCAGGGCCATGGCGATCATCACCCGCTGGCGCTGGCCACCGGACAACTCGTGGGGATAAGCCTTCAGCCGTTTTTCCGGTTGCTGGATTCCCACCAGTTCGAGCAATTCAATGATGCGTTTCTGGGCAGCCCGGCCCGTCAGCCCCTTGTGCAGCAGAAGGGTCTCACCAATTTGTTTGGATACGGTATGCAGCGGGTTAAGGGAGGTCATCGGCTCCTGAAAGATCATCCCGATCTGATTACCCCGCAAGCGGCGTAATGTGCGGTTGTCTGCACCGAGCAGCTGTTTGTCCCGGTAAAGAATGCTACCGGTGCTGACCGTGCCTTTGGCGGGCAGCAATTGCAGGATCGAATGGGCGGTAACTGACTTGCCGGAGCCGGATTCACCCACCAGCGCCAGACACTCACCGGCGCGGATATCCAGACTCAGGTTCTTGACCACCGTTTGCCCGCTGAAGGCGACGCAAAGGTCACGGATTTCAATCAGGTTGTCCGACATATCAAGACCTCGGGTCGAAGGCATCACGCAGCGCCTCGCCAATGAACACCAGCAGTGACAGGATCAACGCCAGGGTGAAGAAAGCGGTCAACCCCAGCCAGGGTGCTTGCAGGTTCTGTTTGCCCTGGGCGATCAACTCCCCCAGGGAAGCGCTGCCAGCGGGCATGCCGAAACCCAGGAAGTCCAGCGCTGTCAGGGTGGAAATCGCCCCGGTGAGGATAAACGGCAGGTAACTCAGGGTCGCGTTCATCGCGTTGGGCAGGATATGCCGGGTGATGATCTTGCGGTCGCTCATGCCCAAGGCGCGAGCGGCTTTGACGTATTCCAGATTGCGGCCGCGAAGAAACTCGGCGCGCACCACATCCACCAGCGCCAGCCATGAAAACAGCGCCATGATGCCCAGCAACCACCAGAAATTGGGCTCGACGAAACCGGACAAGATGATCAGCAGATACAGCACCGGCAACCCTGACCAGACTTCCAGCAAGCGTTGACCGATCAGATCGACCCAGCCGCCGTAATAACCCTGCAGCGCACCCGCGGCGATACCGATCAGGGCACTTATAGTGGTCAATACCAGTGCAAACAGAATCGACACCCGGGCACCGAAAATCACTCGGGCCAGCACGTCACGCGCCTGATCATCGGTGCCCAGCCAGTTTTGTGCTGTTGGCGGGCTGGGGGCAGGGCGATTGAGGTCGTAATTGGGGGTGTTATCGCTGAACGGAATGGGCGGAAAGAGCATCCAGCCGTCACCTTTTCTGATCAGGTCCCGGACGTAATCACTGCGGTAGTCCGGTTGAAACGGCAATTGGCCGCCAAACTCTTGCTCGGTGTAGCGCTTGAGTGCGGGGAAATACAGCGAGTCCTGATAACTGAGAACCAGCGGCTTGTCATTGGCGATCAACTCGCCACCCAGTGTCAGCAGGAACAGACCGCAGAACAGCCACAGCGACCACCAGCCTCGGCGGTTATTGCGGAAGCGGTCCAGTCGTCGTTGGGCCAGCGGAGACAGTCTGTTCATCAGACATTCCTCGCGCTGAAGTCGATTCGTGGATCGACCAGGGTATAGCAGATATCGCCTACCAGTTTTATCAGCAGGCCAAACAGTGTGAAGATGAACAGCGAACCGAATACCACGGGATAGTCCCGTGAAACCGCCGCTTCATAGCTCATGCGTCCCAGACCATCGAGGGAGAAAATCACCTCGATGAGCAGTGAGCCTGCAAAAAACACGCTGATGAATGCCTGGGGAATACCCGCTACCACCAGCAACATGGCGTTGCGAAACACATGACCGTACAGAACGCGGCGCTCGCTCAAGCCTTTGGCCCTGGCCGTCACCACGTACTGGCGGGTGATTTCATTCAGAAACGAGTTTTTGGTCAGAATCGTCAGCGTCGCGAAACCACCAATGACCAGTGACGAAACGGGCAGCACCAGATGCCAGAAGTAGTCGGCGATCTTGCCCACGGTGCTCATCTGCTCGAAGTCTTCGGAAACCAGCCCGCGCACCGGGAACCAGTTAAGCGACGTGCCCCCGGCGAAAAGCACCACCAGCAGCATCGCAAATAGAAACGCCGGCATTGCGTAGCCAATGATGATGGCGGTGCTGCTCCAGATATCGAACTGGCTGCCGTGCCTGACTGCCTTGCGAATACCCAGAGGGATCGAGACCAGGTACGTGATCAGCGTTGCCCAAAGCCCCAGTGAAATGGACACCGGCATTTTTTGCAGAATCAGGTCGGTGACCGTTGCGCCCCGGAAGAAGCTTTTACCGAAATCCAGCTGCGCATAGCTTTTGAGCATCAGCCACAGGCGTTCGTGCAGAGGCTTGTCGAAACCATATTGATGTTCGATTTCCTTGATCAGTTTCGGGTCGAGGCCGCGAGAAGCGCGTGACGAGTTGGCATTGATTGACTCGCTGGATGCGCCGCCGGCGCTGGAACTGGCACCACCTACGCCCTGCAAGCGGGCAATGGCCTGCTCAACGGGGCCACCGGGGGCCGCCTGTACGATGAAGAAGTTGACCAGCAAAATGCACAGCAGAGTCGGAATGATCAGCAACAGACGTCGCAATAAATAGCCGAGCATTCACTTCATCTCCGAGGCGACGGCGGAAGCACCGCGTTTTTCTGCGAACTGCTCGTTGGTCAGCGGAACAGGACTGACCTCCCACCACGTTTCAATCGCCTCCGCATTACTGGCCTGGATTTTCGGGATGCCGAAGCGATTCCACCACAGCGTCGACGCGCCCGGCGGGTAATAATTGGGAATCCAGTAATAGCCCCATTGCAGCACCCGATCCAGACAATGGGCGTAGTCCACCATGGTGGACTTCTGATCGGCGCTGACCAGTCCGGCGATCAGGCTGTCCACGGCGGGGTCCTGCAGCACCATATAGTTGGTGGAGCCGGGGTCGCGAGCACCTTTGGAGCCGAAATTGTTATAAAGCTCCATGCCGGGCGAGGTTGAAACCGAGTAGCCGGTCACGATCATGTCGTAATCACGGGCCATGACCCGGTTCAGGAATTGCGCCGCATCAATGCGGCGGATCTCGAAGTCGATACCGATCTGCGCCAGATTGCGCTTGTAAGGCAGCAGGATTTTTTCAAACCCGGCCTGGCCGTTTAGAAACGTAAAGGTAAACGGCTCACCTTTGGCGTTGACCAGATGATCGCCCTTGGGCGTCCAGCCAGCTTCTTCCATCAGCTTCAGTGCCTCAAGCTGCTTGTCCCGGATGTATCCCGTGCCGTCTGTTTTCGGGGTGTGGAACACTTTATCGAAAACTTCCGGCGGCACGTTGGCGCGCAGTGGCTCAAGGATTTTCAGTTCGGCTGGCGTCGGCAGCTCAGTGGCCGCCAGAGACGAGTTGGAGAAGTAGCTGTTCTGGCGGATGTACATGTTGCGCATCATCTGCCGGTTGGTCCATTCAAAGTCCCAGAGCATGGATAGCGCCTGGCGCACCCGGCGATCCTGAAAGATGGGGCGGTCCAGGTTGAAGACAAAACCTTGAGAACTCTGCACGGCACCTTTGGCCAGTTGGGCCTTTTGCAGGCGGCCGTCGGTCAATGCCGGGCTGTCATAGAGAATCGAGTAGGCCGTGGCGGAGTACTCACGGTTGTAGTCGTAGGCACCGCCCTTAAGGACTTGCCGGGCGACGTCAATGTCGCCGAAGTACTCGACACTGAAGGTGTCGAAGTTGTAGGAACCGCGGTTCACCGGCAGATCCCTGGCCCACCAGTCCGGATCGCGGGCGAACGTGATACTGCGTCCCGGGTCCACCTTGGCGACTTTGTAGGGACCGCTGCCCACCGGAATCTCAAAGCCGCCACCGCCCGCAAAATCGCGGGTTTTCCACCAGTGTTCCGGAAAAACCGGCAGGGAAGTGAGGTCCAGCGGCAGCGTGCGATTTTCACTGGATTTGAAGTCAAAGCGGATCCGGGTCGGTGATTCAACCTCAACGCCCTTGATGTCCTGAAATTGTGTCCGGTATGACAAGCTGCCTTGCGTCATCAGCAGGTTGTAGGAGTAGCGCACGTCTTCGGCCGTAATAGGCATGCCGTCTGCGAAGCGGGCTTTCGGGTTGATATAGAACCGCAGCGACAGGCCGTCCTCGCTGCGCTCGATGCGTTCGGCGACCAGACCATAAACGGTGTAAGGCTCGTCCAGCGATCGTACGGCCAGTGGTGAATACAGCATGCCGTTGATTTGCGACACACCGGTGCCTTTGTCGAGATAGGGCATCAGGTGGTCGAACTGGCCGATTTCCTGAGCCGAGCGACGCATGCTGCCACCTTTTGGCGCGTCCGGATTTACATAGTCGAAATGCTTGAAATCCGCAGGGTAACGAGGGGCTTCGCCATAGACCGTCAGGGCGTGCTGCGGCGCAGCGGACAATAATTGAGGGCCAGAGAGCAGGGCCAG
The DNA here is from genome assembly GCF_014357575.1 of Pseudomonas folii. GTDB lineage: Bacteria > Pseudomonadota > Gammaproteobacteria > Pseudomonadales > Pseudomonadaceae > Aquipseudomonas > Aquipseudomonas folii. Next base: position 37,707 of record NZ_JACONW010000008.1, read on the forward strand.
TAGTGCCACGATCAGCGATGAAAAAACAAAACGCATTACTGGGATCCTGACTGACGTCGGCGGGCAAACATCAGGGTTAAGGGGGGCGATGATTAAAGTCATACGACAGGCACGGCCAGACATTGTTCTTGACCGTGGAATACAGGCTTCAACAAGGTACCGGAACCCGGGCACGTTTGTAACCGGATGATGCGCAGTGCGCCAACGGGTTTTATGCCAAAACCAAGCAATTTGCTTGCCTGGGAAAGGGCATTGGGGATAAATGCCTTCCCTTTAGTGGATCCTGACGCCGCGCTGTCGGGCAGCAGAAGGCAGACCTGTAGGAGCGCACGAGCACCGCGAGGCCGCGATGGCGGTGCATCAGCCTGACCGCTTTCGCCGCCTTCGGCACCTCCTGCAAGGTCGGCTATCGTAAGGTTCGCGCCACAAACAAAAACGGCCCGCCGTAAGGCGAGCCGTTTGTGAACATCAGTGGCGAGGAATCAATCCTGGCGGCTGGTCACTTCCAGCAGGTGGTAACCGAACTGGGTTTTCACCGGGCCTTGCACGACGTTAACTGGCGCGCTGAACACAACAGTGTCGAACTCCTTGACCATCTGGCCTGGGCCGAACGAGCCCAGATCACCGCCTTGACGGCTGGAAGGGCAGCTGGAGTTGGATTTGGCGACTTCCGCGAAATCAGCACCGCCTTCGATCTGCGCTTTGAGTTCGTTGCATTTCTCTTCGCTGGATACAAGGATGTGGCGGGCAGTGGCTTTAGCCATGGGGAATTACTCCTGTCAAAAAAAAGAAAGAGCCTACCGGATTAAGGAAGGCATTTCTCGATAAAGTTCAGGGCAATAACCATGGGATGCGTTGAGCGGCGTTTGTCCGCCGCTCTTTTTCGCTCGTTACCTGTAGCGCAATTTGCTTACGGCGTCGCGCAGCAGATGCTCGGTCGAGTCCCATCCCAGGCAGCCATCAGTCACCGAAACCCCGTAACGCATGGATGCGCTGATCGGCTGGCAGCCTTCAAACAGATGACTTTCGATCATCATGCCGACCAGCGATGAATCGCCTTGCAAGCGCTGCGCGAGCACCTCATTGAACACCTCGGGCTGACGCAACGGGTCTTTGCCACTGTTCGCATGACTGCAGTCGACCATGATGCGTTCGGCAATTCGCTGTTTCGCAAGGTTCTCGCGTACTTGCGCCACGTTCTGACGATCGTAGTTAGGGCCTTTGTGCCCACCGCGCAGCACGATGTGAGTGTCCGGATTGCCCTGGGTTTCGATAATCGCCGGATGACCCTGGCGATCCATACCGAAATGACGATGCCCATGAGCAGCCGAACGCATGGCGTCACAGGCAATGGCGACGCCGCCGTCAGTCCCGTTCTTGAAGCCCACTGGCATGGGCAGGCCGCTGGCCATCTCCCGGTGGATCTGCGACTCGGTGGTGCGAGCGCCGATTGCCACCCAACTGAGCAGGTCATCGAAGTAGCCGGCTGCCATGGGTTGCAGGATCTCTGTTGCAACAGGCAGTCCCAGGCGAAGCATCTCGCGCATCAGATGACGCGAGAGCGTCAGGCCCGCCGCCATGTCATCACTGCCATTGAGTTGCGGATCATAGGCCAGGCCTTTCCAGCCGACCGTGGTACGAGGCTTTTCTACGTAGGCGCGCATCACCAGCAGCATTTGATCGCTGACTTCACCGGCAAGTGCTGCCAGGCGTTCGGCGTATTCGATCGCTGATTGCGGATCATGGAGGGAGCAGGGGCCTACAACTATCAGCAGGCGGGTGTCTTCGCCATTGAGGATGGCGCGAACAGCGCGGCGATGCGCGGCGACTTGATCGCTTAAAGCCAGATCCAGAGGCAGTTGGGATTTCAGTTGCAGCGTACTTGGCAGGCGCTGCGGGGCAGGGATGCTGTCGAGCATGGTCAGGTTGCGGGTCGACAGGTCAGACGGTTTCACGGCGATAGACGAATTCATGGTTCTGCTTCCTGGGCTGGCGGGGCAGGCCCGCTTGAGCCCTACTGGGGTGTTCGACAATTTGCCGGTTGGGCGTTCTGTAATGGGTTGCCACCTGTCAGTGACCGAACGGAGGCGGCTTGCTGTCCCGAACGGAGGCTGCTAAATCGCCAGGCAGTGCAGATGTCGGAGCGGTAATAGGTGCTGTAGGTCATGTCGTAATCCTCGATTCGATTCAATTTTCAGGGGCGTTAAAAAACAAAACCCCCGGTCGGGTAGCCGACCGGGGGTAGAGAATTCTCTGGTTGGCGTCCCCTTGATATGGGCGCCGGATGGGTATCAGGCGCGCCAGTGGCTAAACCAATACCCAAAATAAGAAGTGCTTTGCGGAGCGACGTTTGCTGACTGACCACGCACGGCTGCACGCGCTGCCAGACGATCAACGCTGGTCTGCAACAGTAGCTGTGAGGTGGATGGCAACATGACACGTCTCCGTTAAGTGCAGCGAGCTTACTTCAGCCTTGCGGGCCATTTCAATCAGAAATATCAATGGCGGCTATAGGCGGATTCAGCGAGATCAGTTGAGGGACTCGCGTTTTTTCGTTCAACGAGTTCGAGACAAGATGTTTAAAACCATAGAGGAATCGAGAAGATTCCTACGGGCGAGTGTCCATTAATACCGCGTATTCATCTGCATTTTCTGACGCAGAAAAATCTCAATCAGCAGCCGCTTCGACCTGACGTTGTGGCTCGGCGGGAATGATACCGTCTTTCATGCCCAGTAAAACCGCCACTTTGTGGGCTTCTCCACGCCGACCCTTCTTGCGGCCAGCCAAAACCTGATATGTGGTTGCCGGATCAATGCTGTGCTCACGGGCAAACTCTTGAACAGATTTACCTTGATGTTCAAGCCATGCTTTGGCTTGTGCGGCAGTGCGTATTCCGGGCATAGTTCAAAACCGTTCAAATCAGTTTAATTTAACTCGATTCTACCATTCGTAAGGATGGGGTCAACAGGATTACGCATTCAAATGAGTGGAATAGGTTCCCGACTGAGAAAAGAAAGAGAACGCCTGGGTTTATCTCAGCGAGCTTTTGGAGAAATCGGAGGCGTGGAGGCCAACGCTCAGGGCAAATACGAAAGTGGTGACCGTGCCCCCAAGGCCGATTACCTCGCAGCCATCGCCGCAAAGGGCGTGGATGTATTGTTTGTTCTGACCGGAAGCGCTACGCCTATCCTTGTCGAAAATCTAAGCAATGCTGAGGAGAAAGTTCTGGGTAGCTACCGTACCCTTACCAAGGAAGATCAGGATGCCATCAGGCGATTGACCATCACCATGGCTGAGCTGTCAGCTTCATATGCGATCCAGAACAAGGCGCGTTAACCCTGGGGGAGTTTGAAACTTCACTGTGTTAACGATTAGCGGCGCAAATAATTTCATCATTTGAGGGCATCGGTGATAGCGTGTCCTCAGCGCCATATCAAAATCATTGTGGGCCAGACCTTGCGTGACGCTAGGTCTGGCCCTTTGTTTTTGCTATGGTGACCCGTATTCGTTATGACCGTTTTGCGAGGTGTCTGCTTGATTAAGGTGCTAGTTGTTGATGACCATGATCTTGTCCGGACAGGCATTACGCGCATGTTGGCCGATATCGATGGGCTTCAGGTAGTTGGCCAGGCGGACTCTGGCGAAGAATCGCTAAAGAAGGCGCGCGAGCTGAAACCGGACGTTGTGCTGATGGACGTCAAGATGCCCGGCATCGGCGGCCTGGAAGCGACTCGCAAAATGTTGCGCAGCCATCCTGAAATCAAGGTTGTGGCCGTTACGGTCTGCGAGGAAGATCCTTTCCCAACGCGGCTGTTGCAAGCCGGGGCGGCGGGTTACATGACCAAAGGTGCTGGCCTGGCAGAAATGGTGCAAGCCATTCGTCTGGTCTTTGCCGGGCAGCGTTACATCAGTCCGCAGATCGCTCAGCAACTGGCTCTCAAGTCTTTTCAGCCGCAGGTCAACAACTCGCCTTTCGATCTGCTCTCGGAGCGTGAGATCCAGATTGCCCTGATGATCGTTGGCTGCCAGAAAGTCCAGACCATCTCCGATAAGCTGTGTCTGTCCCCCAAAACCGTAAATACCTACCGTTACCGTATCTTTGAGAAGCTGTCGATTGGCAGCGATGTCGAGCTGGCTTTGCTGGCGGTACGTCACGGCATGGTCGATGCCAGCGCCTGAAATGAACCCACCGTTTGACCCGAGTGCCTTTCTTGCAACCTGTAGCGGTCGTCCTGGCGTGTATCGCATGTTCGATACCGAGGCGCGCCTGCTGTATGTCGGCAAAGCCAAGAATCTGAAAAACCGGCTGGCGAGCTACTTTCGCAAGACCGGCCACGCCCCAAAGACCAGTGCATTGGTCTCGCGGATCGCTCAGATCGAAACCACCATCACCGCCAATGAAACCGAGGCGCTGCTGCTTGAGCAGACGCTGATCAAAGAATGGCGGCCGCCTTACAACATTCTGCTGCGCGACGATAAGTCCTATCCCTACGTCTATCTTTCGGATGGCGACTTTCCGCGTCTGAGCATTCATCGCGGCGCCAAGAAACCCAAAGGTCGTTATTTCGGTCCTTACCCCAGTGCCGGCGCGGTGCGGGAAAGCCTGAGCCTGATGCAGAAGACCTTTCTGGTGCGTCAGTGCGAAGACAGCTTTTACAAGAACCGCACCCGACCGTGCCTGCAATACCAGATCAAACGCTGCAAGGGGCCTTGCGTCGGTCTCGTGGAACCCGAGGTTTACGCGGAAGATGTGCGCCACTCGGTGATGTTCCTCGAAGGTCGCAGTAATACGCTGACCGACGAGTTGAACGCGCTGATGGAAAAAGCCGCCATGAGCCTGGATTTTGAACAGGCTGCCGAACTGCGCGACCAGATTGCGTTGCTGCGCCGGGTTCAGGATCAACAGAGCATGGAAGGCGGCACGGGTGATGTGGATGTCGTTGCCGCGTTCGTCAACCCCGGCGGTGCTTGCGTGCACCTGATCAGCGTGCGCGGGGGCAGAGTGCTGGGTAGCAAGAACTTCTTCCCGCAGGTCGGTATCGAGGAGGAGGTGGGCGAGGTCATGTCGGCCTTCCTGTCGCAGTATTTCCTTGGCGGTGTTGATCGTGAGCTGCCAGCTGAAATCATCGTCAATGTGCTGCATGACGACTTCCCGACCCTGATCGACGCCATTGAAGAGTCCCGAGGCCGCGAACTGGTGATCAGTCATCGGGTGCGTGGCACTCGTGCCCGCTGGCAGCAGATGGCGGTGACCAACGCGGAACAGGCATTGGCTGCGCGGCTTGCCAATCGTCAGCATGTGGCGGCGCGCTTCGATGCACTGCAAAAGGTTTTGAAACTCGACGAGCCGCCGTTGCGCCTTGAGTGTTATGACATCAGCCATTCCAGCGGTGAAGCCACAGTGGCCTCCTGCGTGGTATTTGGTCCTGAAGGGCCGATCAAGTCGGATTATCGCCGCTACAATATCGAAGGTGTTACGGCAGGGGATGACTATGCCGCCATGCACCAGGCGCTTACCCGGCGTTTCAGCAAACTGAAAGACGGCGAGGGCAAGCTGCCGGATATTCTGCTGGTTGACGGTGGTAAAGGGCAGATGTCCATGGCTCGGGATGTATTGAATGAACTGGCGGTGCCTGACCTGATCCTGCTGGGTGTTGCCAAAGGTACTACTCGTAAGGCAGGCTTTGAAACGCTGTACCTTAACGATTCCGCTCACGAATTTACCCTGCCGGGGGATTCACCGGCGCTGCACCTGATTCAACAGATTCGCGACGAAGCTCACCGTTTTGCAATTACTGGACACCGGGCACGGCGCGGCAAGACACGGCGCACTTCGAGTCTTGAAGGCGTTGCCGGAGTAGGGCCGACACGGCGTCGGGACCTGCTCAAGCATTTTGGTGGTTTGCAGGAATTGTCCCGCGCCAGCATCGAAGAAATCGCAAAAGCGCCCGGAATCAGTAAAAAGCTTGCAGAGTCGATTTATGCGAACCTGCACAGCGAGTAGAATGCCCGCTCACCTCGTAGCAAGTTGTGCCGATGAATATCCCTAATCTGATCACCGTTCTACGTGTCCTCCTGATTCCGATCTTCATTCTGCTGTTTTATCTGCCTTACCACTGGAGCTACATGGCAGCCAGTAGCGTGTTCGCTTTTGCCGCGGCGACCGACTGGCTCGATGGTTATCTGGCTCGCCGTCTGGAGCAAAGCACGCCGTTTGGCGCGTTTCTCGATCCGGTGGCGGACAAACTGATGGTTGCAGTGGCACTGGTATTGCTGGTTCAGGCCCACGCCAATCTATGGCTGACACTGCCTGCAGCGGTGATTATCGGCCGTGAGATCGTTATTTCCGCGTTGCGCGAATGGATGGCCGAACTGGGCGCCAGGGCCCAGGTTGCGGTATCCAACCTGGGCAAATGGAAGACCGCTGCGCAAATGCTTGCGCTGGTCATCCTGCTGGCTAATCCCCCTGCGTTCACTTTCTGGGTGGTGTTGGGTTACGTGTTGCTGATTCTTGCTGCAGGCCTGACTTTATGGTCGATGCTGCAATACCTGAGAGCTGCATGGCCGCATCTGAAAACCACGGCCGATAAAAAATAAGTTTTTAAAACAAAGGGTTGACGGCGCGGTTTGAATCTATAGAATAGCGCCCGTCACCAAGATGCGGGAATAGCTCAGTTGGTAGAGCACGACCTTGCCAAGGTCGGGGTCGCGAGTTCGAGTCTCGTTTCCCGCTCCAAGTTTGTACACATTGAGTGTTTGTTGTTTGGGCACTGGATGTTTGAGGCCGAGTAGCAAAATGGTTATGCCGCGGATTGCAAATCCGCTTACGCCGGTTCGATTCCGACCTCGGCCTCCACTATTAAAGAACCCGAAGATTAACGTCTTCGGGTTTTTTATTGCGTGGGAAAATCCTGCAGGAGCGATCGAGGCGGCTATCCACATTGCTTGCGATCGCAGCTGATATTGCCAATGGTTCGATTGTTTTCTTCGGTTGGGCTTTTAGCCAGTCGGCGAAAGAAAGGCAGGTTTCTCTATCTCGTGGTCATCGACTTGATCCAGGTCGCTCCAAGGGTCGTTCCGTACGAGAACCCATCCTTTATCTATCGAGCCTGTCGAGCGCTTCCTTCAGGCCCGAGATTGCAGATAGTGCCCACAGGTGGTGCTGCTCTGTACTGTGCCCGAGAGTGATGTCGTATCCGAGCATCGATGATGAGTGAGCGCGTAGCCGCTCGATGTTTTCGGCAGCGTACGGAGCGCGCTCCTTGAAATACTCATCGAGTCCTTTAGTAAGGATAGATATCGCGCTGAATGCCGCGGCATGCAGAAACAGATCGTCTGTCCCGCGTGCAGCGCTGAGAAGATCTTCTATTTTGTTGAGAGCCTGTTTCGGGTCATTCATCAGATAATCTCGATCTGTAACGCTCGGGTGAAGCCAGAAACTACTGCTCGGCCCGCATCGCCGCCACTGGCAATTACCCGGATTTCTGGAGATGTTTAGAGCCTGGAAGCCTGAATGGCTGCTTCGAACAAAGGGCCCGTGATCCGGCGGCTTTTGTACTCACTGACAAAATAATTGATTCGGTTAGCCAGGTGCTGAATGGATAGCCAGCCTAAGCCTATGTAGTCGCGCAATTCTTCATCGTTGAGTTTAATCAGGCATTCATAACTCACAAAAGACGCCTCGCAGTTGACGAGGATATAGATTGAGCCATCTCCTGCGCGAAGAAGCTGCCAATAATCATCCGTTGTGTGATATGTCGCAGGCGTGAGCTGAATCAGATCCATGTTTTATCTTCTTACCTTACCGTGCAGGTTCTAACCATAACATGACTGCGAGAGACGATTCTTGAACGCCGGCTATAGGTCCGAAGCGGTTGTTATCATGTGATGGTTTTAGCCATTTCAGAGGTTCCCATCCAGCCAATTTGCTCATACACGGGCTTTCCAGTCTTGGTTGCGTGTAGCACGGCGAAGGTGAGTCCTCGTCTGGCAAACTCAGTTTCGGCTAGTTGCATCAAGCCTGAAGCCAGGCCACGACGCCGGTATGCCGGCTCGACAAATACATTGAGCACGTAACCACGCTGACCCATGGTGGGGTGCGAAGGGTGGGGTGGCCAGTCGATGGTCATAAGACCAATGGCTGCAACAACCTGATCAGCATCGCAGAGTGCAAATCCGTAGTAGCGACCATCATCCAGCCGCTCCTCAAGCCATGGACGAAAATGTTCAGTCATGGCTTGTAAATTCTCAGGATTCCCGCCAGCTTCAAGAAACATTGTTTGACGGTGCAAGCTGATCATATTGGCGTCATCTCGACCAAGAGGTCGGCATTGCAGCCCGGAAAACTCGATACGTCCTTGTGGTTCAATCATTACTTTCTCGTTGCCGGGTGGGTGTCGAAGAAAAAACAGACTATGGTATTTCAGGAGTAAGCGTCCAGCCTCAGCCGCCTGTGACTCCTGTCCATAACTCGCTACGCGCGAGCTGGAAATCTGGATCGAACCCGTAGGAGCTGCCGAAGGCTGCGAGGCATTCACCCTCACACACCGCCATCGCAGCCTCCGGCAGCGCTTACAGAAAGTGCATTTCAATCACTTCTGTAGCATGGCTGATTCGCGGGGCGATTCACCAATCCGGCCCCATACCGCACTTTTCTCGATTTTCCCGATCTATGTCTGTCCCGACCGCGCTGATTTCCCGCGCGGACAGCGAATCTGACTGAGTGACGATGGATCGCACGTTACCTGCATGTTTCATTCAATTGATGCGCCAGCCGCTGTTGATGGCGGTGGTTTTTCTGCTCGGTATCAGCGGTTGCAGCCAGCAGCAGGGCCGCGATATCGCCAATCAATTCAGCAAAGGCAAACCTGACGAGATCTTCCAGACCAGCGTTGACCGTATGGCCACGTTAGGCATGCACGACAATCTGCAAAGCCTGTATCTGTTGATGAACAAGCTTTATATGCGCAATCCTAACCAGTGGCGGCAATCGGGTTACACCGATGAGGTCAGTGCTGCGCGGGCGATCCGCCAAGCCATAGAATTGCGTCAGCCGTTGCCCGCCCTTGGGGAGCGTCGGGATCTGGCAGCGCTAAGTTATTCCTTGAGTCCGGAGTTTCGCGGCGATCGTGTCGGGGCATTTATCTACGCGATTGGTAGCATGCTGATCACTGCTCACGGGGGCCGCACCGAGTTTTATGTAACGGACTCCATCAATCCGCAGTTCGTCAGCAATGCTGCCCGTAATATCGAAAAAGCCACCTGGTTGCTGAGCCAGCGTCAGGATGCCAATGGCGAGCTGTTGCTGTTCTCCAATGAGATATCCGACCAAACCAGTAACCTGAGTTTCGCCGTGGAGTTTGGCAAGATAGTCGCGCGTCTGGATTTGCTGGCGCAGATTCAGGATGAGCGTTACCGGCGTATTGGCCTTAATTACGCGCAGAGTTTATTGCTGATGAATTTTCTGCCGGTGCAGTAGTGGATAAGTAAGCGGCGTGCGCGCGTACGCATGCTTGTGCTTTGTTCGAAAGGATTCGCTAAGGTGTAAAGGCCGCGTTGCCAGCGCGGCCGTGACATGAGTCGAGAGGGATAGCATTAGTTCGCCAGACCGTCGTCCCGCATGTTCTGCAAGTCAGTCAAAAGCGTTGGCCCCTGTGGATTCCATTGCAAGGCCTCTCTGGTCAGGGTGCTGGAGGCAGACATATCTTTGCTCACGAAAGGGGTTAGCCAGCCAAAATGAGCGGCTGCGCTTTCCGCATCCATAGCAACTAACGGTAGCCCCCATTTATGAGCGATCATCTCCGCGATGCGCCTGAATGGAACAGACTCTTCAGCGGTAGCGTGATAGCGCGAACCGGATGCCTGCCTTTCCAATGCCAGGCGATACAGCTGCGCCGTGTCCTTGATATGCGTTGCGGACCAGCCGTTGAGCGCGCCTTCGATATAAGCAGAGATTCCAGTCTTGCGGGCTAATCCAATGACCTCCGTCACCAAGCCTTGCTTTCTGGTGTCGTGAATCTGGGAAAGACGCATGACCGAGACATTAACGCCTCGTTGAGACAGTTCCAGGCCCGCCAGTTCCGAGGCCACTCTGGGATTGGGATGGTCAGGGTTAAAAGAGTTCTCGAGCGCTTTTTGCCCGGGCACCGTCGAACCCATTGCCGTGCTTGAGCTGATGATCAGCGGGCAGTCACTTCCTTCAAGTGCCGCACCGAGAGCAAGAATTGCACGTCGATCTTTCTGGCAGTTTTCCATAAAGTTCGCAAAGTTGTGATCGAAGGCGGTATGGATCACGCCATCACATTCGCTGGCACCACGTTGCAGGCTTTGCAGGTCTTCGATATTTCCCGGATAAGCGTGCATCCCGATTGCTGCCAGCGCTTGTCTACCTGACTCGGAACGCGTAAGTCCGGATACCTCGTGCCCTGATGCAATCAGCTCCGACGCGACATGTGAGCCAATAAACCCTGTTGAACCAGTTAAAAAGATACGCATGATCGAACTCTCTATGTGCTGATCCGATACAGTGCGCTTAAGCTGCATCCTGTAAAAGCAGGGACATTATCAGGGTATAAATACTACTGGGATAAAACATGCCGGACCCGTCGAATAACGCACTGGGACTTTACTTGAAGGATTGTCGGGGCCGTATTGATCCTTTGGCTCTCGGATTCCCGGCAGGGCGACGTCGCACTCCTGGTTTACGTCGGGAGGAAGTTGCGGCCAGGGCAAATATCAGCCCCACCTGGTATACGTGGCTTGAGCAAGGTCGGGGCGGAAACCCGTCAGCGGAAGTGTTGAACCGGATTGTTGAAAGTCTTTTGTTGACCGACTCCGAGCGAGAGCATGTTTTCATGCTCGCGTTCGGCCATCCGCCGGAAGTGGTCTACAAGCCGCCCGAGGGAGTTACACCCCGGCTACAACGGCTGCTGGACAGTTTTGAGACCAGCCCAGCCATTATCAAAAGCGCGACATGGGATGTGCTTGCCTGGAACCGTGCCGCGGCGGCTGTGCTCACTGACTATGGGACGCTGCCGTTTGAACAGCGCAATATCCTGCGGCTGATTTTCTGCAGCCCGAAGATTCGCGCGGGGCAACTTGACTGGGAAGCAACGGCAAGGTTTGTGGTCGGTGCATTCAGGGCGGATGCCATTCGGGCCGGTGCCCAATCGGAAGTCGCCAGACTTGTGGAAGAACTCTGTGCACAGAGCCCCGAATTTGCTTCGTTCTGGCGTGACAATGATGTGCGTGTCCATGGTGACGGAGTCAAACGCCTGCGACACGAAACCCTTGGATTGATCGAGCTCGAATATTCCGGCTTTGCCGTAGAAGGCCGCCCGGACCTGGGAATGATTGTTTATAGTCCTATGACGAAATCGGACGCTGATCGAATCCGTGCACTTATTCAAGCGTCGGTAGCCAGCTGATATCAGGTCAGTGCCCGGATCATATCCGGTTGACCTAAGCCGCCGTGGTTAGAAGGTGCCTTTGTAAGGTGCTTGCGAAATAAACATGTCTTGCAACGGCGATCTTTTTAATCATCTGCTAAAAAGACACTCGACCGGTAATGCAGTTTTGAACTTCCCCTCCGACCCAGATACGCTCGCCGATTTGTTCCACCTGAATTCGTCCGAGACGTCCCAACGCTGTACCTTGGCTGGCGGCATATCGTTTTGGCATTAGCCCGGCTGGTATTAGCCATTGGGCAAGGCCGGCATTAAGGCTACCAGTAACAGGGTCTTCGGTAGACCTGTTACTAATAAAGGCTCGAACTTCGATATCAGCTTCTGCATCTCGCCCGATCCAAGGCGCAAAGGCTCCTACGTTCAACCCGTTCAGTGCTGCATAGTCTGGATGTATTGCCAACAATTCTTCACGCGACCGCAGCATTACGACGACCCAACCCGGGCCGTTGTCTGCCCATTGGCTCGCAATGATACGGTCAGGCGCAACACGCAACCCATCGATGATGCGGCGCAAAACATCGTCTTCAACCGCGCCTCCACGTAGCAAAGGTGGTGCCGCGAAAGCCAGGCGAGGGCCGTCGCATCGGATGTGAACCAAACCTGCACCACATTCCTGAACGACTTCTTTACGTTGCGATAAACCATTATCCCCCAGCCACACGTAACAGCTGCCTAAGGTAGGGTGGCCAGCGAAGGGAAGTTCACGCATTGGAGTAAAGATACGTACACGATAATCCGCATCAGGATTGGTAGGACGCATGAGAAATGTAGTCTCGCTGAGGTTTGTCCAGCGTGCGAACGCAGCCATTTGTTCGGTGGTCAGATCATCAGCGTCGCTTACGACTGCGAGGGCATTGCCTTCCAGGGGCTTGCTAGCGAATACATCGACCTGGTGAAAACTCAGTGTATTGGGCATAAAGCTCTCGCAAGTCGGCATACATGTGAAAGGTAACCCTAAATAGATCGCAGGATAGTGTCCACATACTTGATCGATCAGCACCCAGGTACTGCGTGGTGCCATCGACTATGCGGCAGCAACTCACCAATCTGATTAATCTTCTGCGTTGGCAGCGTGATACGGTAGTAAACCGCAATGGAGTAACCATCGCGGTGATGGACAGGAAGAGTGTATGCAACTCGAAGTCAGCGGCAACTGGATTTTCGGAGAGGGGATAAGGTTTGAAGTTGAATATCCCGCCCTTGAAGCTGTGTTAATCAACCGACGGGTGCTGGTGACGTTTGACTGGATGGCTTTTGAGAGGAGTGCTCCTGCGCGAAATCTCTTCTGCTACGACTCGTCAGGCAATCTGCTTTGGCGAGCACCCGCTATTGGAATCGGGGCCGTCGATGCCTATACCGGTGTAACGAATGAGGAGCCCCTTTGGGTAGGAAATTTTTCTGGATTCAATTGCCGGATAGATGAAACATCTGGTCAGGTTCTACAGACTTGCTTCACTAAATAAACACTGCCTTCAGGTAGCGTCAGGCGCCTGAAAGCTAACGGGGTTTTTTGCGACCTGAAGATTTTACGTTTTCTTTATATTCCATCCTCTCGATTTACCTAAAATTTACGCCTTTCGCTAAGACGTCTGACGGCCACTCCGGCCCGGATAGCCTGGTGCCCGAAACGGCGTGGCGAAACCTCCGCTAATCAAACACAACGCGCGTATTGAAGAATTCGTGTATGGCCTCTGTATCAGGCGAAGAAATGCGCCTGTTTATAGAGCCGCCCCCAACACAGTGAGAACCGCTCTTGACTCAATCGTCGACCATTACCGCTGAGAGTACCGTTAAAAAAAGCACAGCAAGCGGACTGCTAATTGCCGCCATTGGCGTTGTGTATGGAGATATCGGTACCAGCCCTTTATATACGATGAAAGAGATTTTCGGCGGCCATTACGGGGTGCTACCCACAGAAGCTGGGGTCTATGGCGTTCTGTCACTCATCTTTTGGTCGCTCATCTGGGTCGTAACGATTAAATATGTGCTGTTCATCCTTCGAGCAAGTCATCAGGGTGAGGGCGGCATTATGGCGCTGACAGTGCTGGCTCGCAGAGCAACGGTAGGGCTTCCGAGACTGCAAACGCTGTTAGTCATGCTTGGGATCTTTGGTGCCGCGCTGTTTTACGGCGACAGCATGATCACCCCTGCGATTTCGGTTCTGTCAGCGGTCGAGGGCCTTGATCTGGCGTTTGATGGCATCAGCGCGTGGGTCGTACCTATAGCTACGATTATTTTGATCGCGTTATTTGCCATCCAGAAACACGGGACTGCAAAGATTGGTGCACTGTTCGGCCCGGTCATGGTTCTTTGGTTCGTCGTCCTGGGTTGCTTGGGCGTGCACGGTATCATTCAGCGTCCAGAGGTGCTGCAGGCACTGAATCCGGTATGGGCGTTCAATTTTTTCATCAGTCACCCAGGTATCGGCATCACGATTCTGGGCGCTGTCGTGCTCGCCTTGACGGGTGCAGAAGCCCTTTATGCTGACATGGGCCATTTCGGGCGCAAGCCGATTGCAAGGGCGTGGTTTCTGTTGGTCTTGCCAGGCCTGGTGTTGAACTACTTCGGCCAAGGCGCGCTGATATTGGGTACACCGGATGCCGTGCGGAACCCATTTTATCTGTTGGCACCTGACTGGGCACTGCTGCCCATGGTAGCGCTGTCGACGTTGGCAACTGTTATCGCCTCACAGGCCGTCATTTCGGGCGCGTTTTCGCTGACCCATCAGGCCATTCAATTGGGCTATGTGCCGCGAATGTTCATTCAACACACCTCAAGCCAAGAGCAAGGGCAGATCTATATAGGCGTTGTAAACTGGGCCTTGATGGTCGGCGTCGTACTTCTGGTCATCGGCTTTGAATCGTCAGGTGCATTGGCTGCCGCTTATGGGGTCGCTGTAACTGGCACGATGTTGATTACCACCTTTCTGGCTTCGGCAGTTGCTCTGCTGCTGTGGAATGCTCCGCGCTGGTTTGCCATTCCCATGCTGTTCGGATTCCTGCTCGTCGATGGTCTGTATTTCGCTGCCAATGTGCCGAAGATTTTCCAGGGCGGTGCGTTTCCGGTCGTTGCGGGCATCGCGCTCTTCGTGTTGATGACAACGTGGAAGCGGGGTCGTGAAATCTTGATGGAGCGACTGGATGAAACCCATCTTGCTCTGCCGGTATTTGTCGAGAGTATTGCCGCTGGCCCGCCGCATCGGGTGCAAGGCACGGCGGTCTTCCTGACGGCTAAGTCCGGCGCGGTTCCACATGCCTTGCTGCACAACATGCTGCACAATCAGGTGTTGCATGAGCAGGTCGTTCTCTTGACGGTCATATCTGACGAGAGACCACGGGTGCCGCCCAATGAGCGTGTTGAGGTAGAGAGCTGTGGGGAAGGGTTTTACAGAGTCACTCTTAATTTCGGTTTTATTGAAGAGCCGGATGTACCCCGCGCGCTGCTCCACTGTCGATTCGATGGACTGGAGTTTGCTCCAATGCGTACAACGTATTTCCTGAGTCGAGAAACCATCATCCCTACCAAACAGATCGGGATGGCGCTTTGGAGAGAACGCCTCTTCTCGTTCATGTTGAAGAACGCCAACGGAAGCCTCAGGTACTTCAATTTGCCGGTTAACCGGGTTATTGAGCTCGGTACACAAGTGGAGATGTAGGTAAGGCCGACTCTGGGGGGCTTGCGCTGCTTGAATGCCAATCCAGGCTGGTCCGTGAACCTTTCAGGACACGTGCTAGCCGTAGAGAAGGTTGATGCCCGCTTGGCTTGCCGCTGACGTTCGAACCGAACTTGTCCCCAGCGCCTGTAAAAGGTTCTCCACGCGGGCAGAGAACAATTTGAACTGCCGCTCCCTCAAGGTGCCGAAACAGCACCAACCATGAGGACAGTGCAATGACTGACGAAAAGAAAGAGCCGCCGAAAGATGACACACCTGCTCATTCCACCAAGGAAGAGCAGGAACGTCTGAAGGATTTCAATAAGGGTGGTATTCCGCCTGGCGCCTGCTGAGCGGCCGACGTCGCTATTCGCGCCTTGCTTCGAGCGCGCGAATAGCGGCTGCAGGTGATTTGCGTCGAGCTAGCGAGGCTCTTCGACGGATTCCCGATTAATTCGTCCAGCCTTCACCTCATCTACGAAGCTGAGCAGGTTCGATTCGCAAGCCTGATAATTATTTACGATTTCCCTTATTGCATCAGCTTCCGTCTGGTTGCCAGCATCAGCTAAATCCTGCGCCTTTTTGTGCAGATCCGCGGACGACCACTTGAGCAGAAATGCTGCCGACACAAGTGCATCCCGAAGTTCCTGATTATCCCTGGTCATGCCTGTCTGGTCCTTTTTAAAGTCGACCCTCTTTAGTTCAGAGGTAGTTCAGAGGTCGAAGACGCGCCAAATTGTATCTTGAATACGTACTCGATATTTAGCGAGAAAAGGGTTGAGTCGCGGCTATGGTTTTGAGGCCCGGAAAACAACAAGGGCCTACGCCAGAAATCTGTGTAAGCCCTTGATTTAAAATAATGTTCCGCGCCGTTATCGAATCGGCAGTCCAGGGCGAGGCATTCTAAGGCCCGGTCTGAGCGTTTGACAATCATAATGATAAACATAAAGAAGCCCGCATCATGCACGGCTTGCGCGTCTGGCTCAGAGATCCTTTTTCACCTCTTTGTCGATGTGCTTGTCAGCCTTGTGGCGCTCTTTGTCATCATGTTTAGCGCCTTTATCCACCTCGTCTGCGTCGTGCTTCACGCCTTTATCCACTTCCTTTGCATCATGTTCAACACCTTTGTCCAATTCACGATTGTCGTGCCGGATGCCTTTCTCCAGTTCGCTTTCAGCCAAAGCGAGAGGTACGGCCGCGCCCATCAGGAAAGTAGCGGTTATTGCCGACAGAATGAATTTGCCCATTGAATTTCTCCCAAGCGTGAAAAACTGACCCGTCATGGACCATCAATTTCGAGCATAGGCCAAGGATATCGGGCCTTCAAGGCACTCGATGAAGCGTTTCACTTGGCTGAGGACAAGCAGGATTTGACTGGTGATGACGACGGCTCGGTGACTGTCAGATGGGATTGCTCGCGGTTCAGGATCGCTCGGTTGGGGCGATAGAGGAGCGGCAGTAGGTGTATGCGCCATTCTGGCTATCAGAATCAGGCCAAGCCGGTTGAATTGTCGGCAGGTCTCTTTGTCAGCTTTCTTTTAAGGAGGAACGCTCATGGCAGTCACATTGAAAACGCTAACCGGTGAAGATATCCCAAGTGAGCATCGTCGCCCCGATCTTGAAGCCCTGATCGAAGTGAAAAGTCACGACGGAACGCTTCATTATCTGGAGTCAGAAGAAGAGGCGGCGAACCTGGTTGTGGATTTGCACAAGGAAGATCAGGAGGAGGGCGGCTGACGAATACCTTAATTCCGCGCAAAGAAAAGCCCGCGATGGGGGAGCGGGCTAAGGCCTGATAGAGCCTGTAATTAGATTACGAGACGCTATGTGAAAACAATGTGAAGAATGGCCGGTTGGTTGGGCCTTTTATCTGCTCTCCATCCTGAAAACAATCGCACGGTAATAGGCCGCCAGCCAGCCGATGCCGGTCCATCCCAACAGCAGGTTCAGCTTGAAGATCGAATTGCGGATCTCGACCCCATGAGTGATGGCGTAAAGAGTGGGGTAGAAATAAAGTCCGACTGCGCTTGTGATGAACAATAGGTTTGCAGCTGTAGCGGCCAAGCCCTCGCCATTTCGACATAGGTAGCTGAACGTGAGTAGAAGGATCAGCAGGATCCAACCAAAGATATGCATCTAAAGCGCCTTATCGAGTTATCGTCGCGCCGATGGAGGCGTTCTGATATCACTATGGGCGTGTGGCGAAAAGAATCCTGCTCAAAAAAATCTATAGGGTCGATAGCCTGAATGTACGGTCCGGCTTCTTGTCCCTTTGACCACTACATCATGTCTTTGGAATAACCACGTTGATTATGATCCTGGAGTTTTTCGTGCCTGAACTGCGACAGTCGAAAATCCATCTGATTGACTGGTCTGTTCAGGGGAAGGCCTCGCCTGCCGATGACCGGGATGCTGTAAAAGCTTTAGTGGGGAAGTGGGCGTTGCTCAATCCATAGAGTCGAACTCCATAACCTTACCGTTCGTCAGAACCCGAGCACTATCAAGGAGATGACTAGTCGATAAATAGCCAATAATTAAAAGGGATTTTTATGAACTCCAATTTTTTTGACACAACCAACGCACATGATCTGGTCGTTGAACTCGACAGAGCGACTGAGATAATGATGTCCCTGCATGTGGGACAGGTTGGCGGTGAGCAGTGGAGGGATGCGTGCTCGCGTCAGCAGAGTGCCTTTCGGGTATGGCGTGAATACCTCTATCGCAAAGCTGATGAGAAGCCGCCAGCGCGGTTGCTTAGCATCGGCTGACATTACAGGCGCAGGCCTCTCCTGATGCCTCGCGGCTGGTTATGCTGGCGCGATTATCGTTAGTGCGGCCGCTCGAACAATTGCGTGACGAGTTCAGAACTCGTGTCTCAGTGATAATGAAATGCCCCCCATGCCTGGACTACTCAGCGCCTGCTGAGTCGCTGTCCTTCATTAATACGAACACAGATTTGTTGCCGAACGAGGCGAGAGTTTCGTGTACCCCCATAGCGGATCGGCCACGCTGATCATACGCCACTTGGCGCTCCATTCTCGGCCTCAACGCAAAAGTGCCTTTCCTGCCAGCCACGTTTTCCGGTATTCCGCACAGTACTTGGATTGGCTTTCGAAACGCTGAGCGACCCTGCGAAGTATCCGTTCGTCTGAAACTTTGAAATCCGCGTGCAGACTCGATTTGTCATGGTCTCATTTGTTCACCTCTTAAGAAGAAGCCAACAATGGTCCTCATAAGGAAAATTTCCGAAGGCAGTCATGACCTGTTGAGCCAGCTCAATCGCGCTACGGCAGAGATGATGTCTCTGCCGATAAGTAGCATCGGCAGCTGCGAGTGGCGAATCGCCCAATCTCGTCAGGAGCAGGCATTCCTCCGATGGCATTGCTACATCAGTAAGGAAAATGTTCTGAGACTCAAGGAGCCGCGGTTAGCCACTACTGCACACGTTGCCTGATTTCGAAAATCCACTCTCATCCGCCTGACACTACCGCACCTGGTCATTGGTGAGGGTGTGTGCGGCAGGCTGTCGCGACTGCTCAGGCGGGGCTTCGTAGAGACCTCTGCCTGCGCGGGTCGCGATTTTTGTCTGCCGGGCAGTGGATCCTCGTCTGGGCTTTCGACTTCGCAGACCAAGGCTCGAAGTCGAGCGGCTTCCGTGTCGCATGCGGGTTGGTAGCATTCAGGCAGGTACGTCATGGCTTGCGTTCAGTGCAGCGTGATTTGGGATGATGAGGAAAGCTGATGCCGATTTGACCTTCATAGAAACAGCCCCCTACTGAGCAGGTTTCATCACCAGCGCCCACCGCATCGCTGCTGAATTTTCGCGATGTGCCTGAGGAGGAGGCCGTATGAAAATGCTTATAATCAAACACGGCTATCAGGCAGGGAGCTTTTGAAGTGGGGATTGTTTTAAGCATGATTTTGACGTTGGGCGGGTTCATGCTGGGCGCCACCGTCATCTATGAGTTGCCCGGGATCAGTCACGAGACCGGTACCTGGCTTTTTGTCGCCTGGATGGTCTTACAGACTCTTATACTCCGTTACATCGAAATCAAAATCACCGGACGCTGACGGTTGGCTAAAGAAGTAGATCGAAATAATGAAAATAGAAAATCTGGAAGTGTTTTCAGCAGAGGTTAAAAAAGCTGATTTTTTTCAATTTCTGCAAGCCATCGATGATTGGGATTCACTATTGGATCAGCGAGATGAGGAGGGCTTTGACGCTTCATGGGTAGCGCAGAACGAGCACCTCGCAGCGTTGAGTTACAGCGCTTCAGCTGATGAAGCTGACATCACCAAGCTGAGGGAGTATGCCTTTAAAACGGCTCTGCGCCTTACTAGCAACGCTGAGGCTGCTGGATACGTTTCAGACGATATTGGTTTGTTGGCGGAAGCATTTTCAAAAAAAATCATGACAGCGTGGCTGGGTGAATTATTGAGTTCGTATATTTCTGGAAGCTTTCCTCACCGGCCTTTCAAGTTGAGTGATTGTAACTAGTGTGCTGTTCGCGAAATGACTTTTAGCGGCTGCGCTCTGGATTTTATTCCAGCCCTGGAGAGCTTATAAACAGGGCTCTGGGTATCACGCTTAGCCCTGAATGAACGGTCGAGCTCAAGCAGCGGATGTGGGTGAACATACATGGTGATGGTTAAAGAAATCGTATTTTCTGACGATTTAAAAAGCGCTGGCATTGTTATAGGTGGTGACTCAGTAAGATTAAATACTTGGCCGATGAACCCTGATGGAGAAGCTCTGGTATTAATTGCCACCATAGACTGCGCCGCCTTGAGGAGGGTTCACGATTACAACTCAATACCCCAAGAGGGCATGCTGTATGTTTTTTCAACCTACAGCAGCTCTGATTATTTCCTCGACAATGTCACTTACAGTGGTGACGCTTCAGAGTTGGAGTCGATATCCAGTGGTTACACGCTAGTAGTTGTGGAGAGCTCAGGCTCGGAAATTATTAGCCCGGGTGATAGGGTTCCGAAAACGAACACCGCATTTTGCGACAAAGAAGTACGAGATGACGAGTTTCCAGTATTCTCGATGCTTACAAACACCCCACCTAATGGAATAGCGTTACCCTCGGAGGTGTTGGAAGAATACGAGTTTGTGATGCAGCTATACTCATCAGACTTTCCAGATCCATATAAAGATATATTTTATTTGACCGATGCTGTTGGATGCCTTCTCTTGAAAAGAGACGGCTCAGGCAACGGATTGTTTTTCGTGCACACGGCGTAAGTAGCGCACCGCAAACGTGCCCTCTGATCCTGAATCGGCAGGACGCCGGGGTAGGTGCTGAAAACGAGCGTTCCAGCTCAAAAACAACAAGGGACTCACTGCCAATGCGGCTGCGCACTCAAGCGTATAGGTGAATACGCCAGCGAGAAGCTGGACTACACGCCGGGCGTATTTATCGTTGAATGCCACATCCGTGGCAAATGGGTCAGCGATGATTGCGAAACACTGATTCAGGCGCCGGTTCCGGCGCAGATCATCGACAAGGGTATCCCGGCAGCTGGGCTTCTGGCGCACATCATGATCGCCAGGTTTGCCGACCATCTTCCGCTTTACCGCCAGGATCGATTTTGATTCGAGCCGGCCTGGCGATTCCACGTTCAACATTGGCCCAGTGGGTAGGCGTGACGGGGGGCAGTTGCGGCCTCTGGTTGATGCATTGAACGACGTGGTACTCAAATAGCACGTCATCCACGCCGATGAAACTCGTGCAGATGCTCGCTCCAGGTTTGAAGAAACACAAAGCAGTTCTTTCATTCATGAGCTTGTTTGCTATCGCCCGGCGCTTGATCACGATCCTCAAGACTATAATCTCGAACTACTTGAGCGATGCGCAGGTGATAGTCATCGAAAACCTGCCTGCGGCCTGCTAATTGAGCCGAACGATGTAGCTCAAGGCCGCGCCACCGCTTAATAGCTTCCTCGTCACGCCAAAATGACAGTGAGAGAACCTTTCCTGGTTCACTTAGGCTTTGGAAACGCTCAACTGAGATGAAACCATCCAGCTCTGCTAGCAATGGTCTCAGTTGAGCGGCAAGGTCAAGATACCGCGGGTATTGCTCCTCATGAGGCCATGCTTCAAAGATAACTGCGATCATTGCTGAGTTTCCCGATCACGATAAAAATGAGGGATGCGACCATTAAGGGAGGGCAAATAACTCCACCGATAAGGACGGGCAGACGAGGCTGGTTGTCGATGCAGCCATGCCAAAACCGCCTCAGAGGCGATAGTCAACGCAAGTTGCTGGCCAGGACATTTATGTCGTCCTGAGCCAAAGCTGAAAGTTCGTCGTTGCGTTCGTTTGACCAAGAGTCTATCGGGGTCTGAGTTCGCGTAGGGATCTCTATTGGCTGAAGCAAGTAACACTAGAACGGTATCACCCGCCTCCAGGACGATGTCTCCGATAGTGCATCTCTTCGCAACGAATCGCCGGGTGTTTTGCACGGGCGAGCCGTAGCGCGCTACCTCTTCCACCAAGTCTGCAACGAGCATCTGCGTAGGTTGCATGTCTTTAATCAGATCAGGGTTAAGATGGAGCGCTACAAGGGTGTTGCCGATCAGGCCCGCGGTGGCTTCGCAGGTCTGTGACAACAGGCCGATCAGGTTAGCGATCAATGCATCATGATCTCTCCAGTCGGTGGCTTCGCATCCGCTCCAGATATGGCTCAAGAAGCGGTTACTTTCATCGTCGTTACTCAGCAGCGCGCTGAATAATTGACTAAGTCGAGTGGCCCCGGAATTAGCTTCACCGAGTTGAATTTCGCTGCTTAACGGCGACAGGCAGGCGACAAAATCCCGTGTCAGCCTCGCTACTTCCTGTAGCCGGCTGGATGGTAGGCCTATCAAGGCGGCAACAACGGAAACCGGTAACGTGAACATCAACTCATCTACGTTTTCGATCGGGTTATCGAGGGTCTCGACCACACGTGACACGATGTCTGCGATGCTATCTGTCTCGACAGAGGCCAAGGCAGGTTCAATAGCCATCCTGGGGCACAGGTGCTGCGGGCCGTCGTTCATGCGCATCAAACGACCGAAAATCGTTCCTGCCACGCCTTGCGCAATCGCGTGAGGAATCGGCTCGTTTAGCGGACGCACCCGACAGTCGGGATGCCCCAGAATGGCTTGGACAGCTTTGGCACTACTTGCAATCCATAAGCGAAGATCTGCATCGAATAGCAGGCCGTTTTGTCGCCTGAGGCCTGAGTAATAAATGTAGGGATCAGCATGGGTAGCTGCTTCAAAAGGCGTCATTCCAGAAGTCCTGTTCACAAAGAACGGCTACTATCGGACATCCTTCATGGTGACGATTCGCTCAGGAACGAAATATGGACGCTCGAAGCAATGACACCGCGACTTCCAGGGTAGCCGGGGCTATTGCCGAACCAGCGAGGACTAAAATGCTTTGTTCGCTGATGGACGGCCACGCCCGTACCAGTACCGAAATGGCCGTCATCGCCGACGTCAGTGCATCCACGGCGAGCGCGCATTTGGCAAGACTAAAAGAGGACTGTTTGGTAAAGCTGCACACGCAGGGCAGGCATCGTTACTACAGTCTGGCTGACGCGCAAGTGGCCCAGGCTATTGAGGCCCTCATGGTGATCAGCCAAAACGCAGATGCACAATATGTGTCCACGACCCCAACCCGATTGCAGTTCGCGCGTACCTGTTATGACCATATGGCAGGAACACTGGCTGTACAACTGCACGATCATTTCATGGCGTCAGGCTGGTTAGTCGTGCCGGTTTCCGGGGAGAGTATGTATCAGCTTACGATGAGCGGCGAAAAAGCCATGACCCATCTCGGTATCGAGATAGGAAAAGTAAGGGCACAACGGCGGCGTTTCGCGTGCGCCTGCCTGGACTGGAGCATGCGGCGCCCTCATCTTGCCGGAGCACTTGGCGCGGCTTTTCTACAGACGGTCATAAGCCGCGAGTGGGTTATCCAAGACCTTGATAGTCGGGCACTCGCATTGACATCCAAGGGCCGAAAGGAGCTGTCTGGCCGATTCGGGATCATGCTGGAAAACAATGAGAGGGAGAGATCAGTCGTGGGGAATGCGACACGACCCGCCGAGCATGCTTTGCCAGCGCGATAATTACTTATCCCTTCAACCAGGCATCTATCAAGAAGCGTGCATTGCTTCGCGTACCCATCGAAAATCAACCTGTATTAGCGGGACGCATACGGCGGAAAAGAAAAGGCAGATTTTGTAGGTCTGCAGGGCGCCGGAGAAGGCGGGGAATTGCGGACCGAAAACAACAAGGGCCTACGCCAGAAACCTGGGTAAGCCCTTGATTTTAAATGGTGCCCCGAGCCGGGGTCGAACCGGCACGTCCAAAGGACGAGGGATTTTAAGTCCCTTGCGTCTACCAATTTCGCCATCGGGGCGGTAGCGCTGAAGAGCAGGGAATATATACACCCAACCCCCTTGAAGCAAGCCCGCAAGATATTGAAATAAGACAAGATCTTGCATTTTGGGCCAGAAAGAACGTGAGGGCCTCGTCTGTCGGGACCGAGACCCTTGCTGAGCAGGCAACCTGCGGACCGTATCAGGCGTTTAGAACCTGCCTCAAAAACGGCGCGGTTTTGCTCGCTGCAACTTTCACCACCTGCTCCGGAGTTCCGGCAGCCACGATCTCGCCGCCCTGATCGCCTGCGCCGGGGCCTATGTCGATCACCCAGTCGCTTTGGGCCACGACGCGCATTTCATGCTCGACAACCACAACGCTGTTGCCAGCATCCACCAGAAGGTTGAGTTGTTTCAACAAGCGGTCGACGTCGGTCGGGTGCAGGCCGGTGGTAGGTTCATCCAAGACGTACAACGTTGCGCCGCGCTGAGTGCGTTGCAGCTCGGTGGCGAGTTTGATGCGCTGTGCTTCACCGCCCGACAGCTCTGTCGCGGGTTGCCCGAGGCGCAGATAACCCAGGCCGATATCGCGGAGCACGGTCAGCGGCCTTAGCACCGCAGGTTCGTCTTTGAACAACGCTACCGCGTCATCCACGGTGAGTCGAAGCACTTCGGCGATATTCAATCCTTCCCAGGTGATGGTCAGGGTTTCAGGGTTGTAGCGCGCACCTTGGCAGGTAGAGCAGGGTGCGTAGACGCTGGGCATGAAGAGCAGCTCAACACTGACAAAGCCTTCGCCTTCGCAAACCGGGCATCGTCCTTTGGCAACGTTGAAGGAGAACTGACCCGCGTCGTAGCCTTTCTTGCGTGATTCTGGGGTGGCGGCGAACAGCTTGCGCACCTGATCGAAGAGGCCCGTGTACGTGGCGAGGTTTGAACGTGGGGTTCGGCCAATGGGTTTCTGGTCGACCTTGATGAGCCTGCGAATCGCGTCCAGTCCGCTGACAACCTTGCCGCTGGCGGATTGCGGAGCGTCGTCTTCCAGGCTCGGCGCATCGGTCTCGGTATTTTCAGTGACATGGCCCAGATGCGAGCCCACCAGCTCAAGCAGCGCATGGCTGACGAGGCTGGATTTGCCCGAGCCGGATATACCCGTGACTGAGGTAAAGCAGCCTAGGGGAAATGCAGCATCGAGGCTGTTCAGGTTATTGCGCGTGACACCTTCCAGCTTCAGCCAGTCGGTTGCGTTGCGTCGCTTCGGTTTACCGGCTTTGTGTTCGGCAAACAGGTGTAACCGGGTCTGGGACTCTTCGACTTCCGCAAGTCCGGCCGGCGGACCGCTGTAAAGAACGCGCCCGCCGTGTTCGCCAGCCGCTGGGCCGACATCGATCAGCCAGTCAGCGCGGCGCATGGTTTCCAGATCATGCTCGACCACAAACAGTGAGTTGCCCGCGGCTTTCAAGCGTTGCAGGGCGCTGAACAGTGCCTCGCCGTCAGCGGGATGCAGCCCGGCAGAGGGTTCGTCCAGCACGTAAATAACGCCGAACAGCTGCGAGCCGAGTTGTGTCGCCAGACGCAGTCGTTGCAGTTCTCCGGACGACAGGGTTGGCGTACTGCGTTCCAGTGCCAGATAACCTAGGCCCAGATCGGCCAGGGTACTGACTCTCGCCAAAAGATCCTGAGCGATCCTTTGCGCAGCAATACGTTTCTCGATAGACAGCTCGGCTTCAAGTGGCGCGTCGGAGGCGGCGACGGGACGCAACACCTCAGCCAGTTGCAGCAGAGACATCTGGCCCAGTTCACCGATATCGAAACCGGCAAACTTCACTGACAGTGCGGCCTGCGTCAGGCGCTTGCCTTCACACAGTGCGCACGGGCTGCCGATCATGAATTGTGCAACGCGCTTCTTCATCAGGGCGCTTTGCGAGTGTGTGAAGGTGTGCAGCACGTAGCGACGTGCCCCGGTGAAAGTGCCTTGATAGCTGGGTTCAAGTTTCTGTTTCAGGGCCTTGCGGGTCTCTGCAGGTGTCAGGCCGCCGTAAACCGGCACGGTGGGTTGTTCGTCGGTGAACAGAATCCAGTCCCGCTGCTTCTTCGGCAAGTCGCGCCATGGAATGTCCACGTCGTAGCCAAGGGTGACGAGAATATCCCGCAGGTTCTGGCCTTGCCATGCAGTAGGCCACGAGGCGATGGCACGCTGGCGAATGGTCAACGAATCATCCGGGACCATCGACTGTTCAGTCACCTCATAAACCCGACCCAAGCCATGGCACTGCGGACAGGCCCCCTGAGGCGTATTGGGCGAGAAGTCCTCGGCGTACAGCATAGGCTGCCCGGCGGGGTAGCTGCCCGCGCGGGAGTACAGCATGCGGATCAGGCTCGACAGGGTCGTCACACTCCCCACCGAGGAACGTGTGCTCGGCGTGCCGCGCTGCTGTTGCAAGGCTACTGCCGGGGGCAGCCCTTCGATAGAGTCCACATCAGGCACGCCAACCTGATCGATCAGTCTTCTGGCGTAGGGCGCAACTGATTCAAAGTAGCGGCGCTGGGCTTCGGCATACAGCGTCGAGAACGCCAGCGAAGATTTGCCCGAACCGGAAACGCCGGTGAACACCACCAGCGCGTCACGGGGCACATCCACGTCGACGTTTTTCAGATTGTGCTCGCGTGCGCCGCGTACTCGCACGAAACCGTTGTGCTGCTGAGGTGCTGCGGCGGAGAGGGTCTTTTCGTCGGGAGGGGTGTGCTGTGAAGTCATCGTCCAGCCTTGTCATTGAATAAAGGCGACGGCACGGCCCACGCCTGCTGCTTGAGTTGATTAATCAGTGTTTTTTCGGCGCGTTGGCATTTGCGCCAGGGACCTTTGGCGCATGCCCCTGATCGTCCTGCTGACCGCCAGTCTGCGCCTGTTCTTCGCGGGTTTCTTCAGTGCGATCCTGATGGTCTGCAATATCCGCCGGGTGCTGCTCGGGATCGTTGAGATTGTTGCCTGGGAGGTCGCGTTTGTCTTGAGGCATTAGGGTCGTCCAGAGTTTGAGGCTAAAAGTCACAGGATTACGATCAGGTAGCGCCACTGATCGTTCAATCCAATGCGTCCAGCGACGATTCATACGCTTCGTCGGCTGATGGTCATTCAGTTCAAACCCGCTGGCCAGCGAAGGGTCATCCACATGTGAGCGAGTGTCCCGCGTCGTGATGAGGAAACGGCTGTACATGCAGTGCTATTTAGGCGCTATATCACTAAATGTCACCATGGTGTCCGCCGCACCGCGCTGTCTCACGTCCAACCGGGAACCTGTAGGAGCGCACGAGCACCGCGAGGCCGCGATAGCGGTTTATCAGACAGACTGCCATCGCGTGAGCACCCACTGAATGCTTTTCAATATTCTGGGGCTTGCATGTAGTTGATAGGAGTAATCGGCAACTTACGTAGGAATGGTCCTACAGTCTCTTGGCCTGTTGTGCGGGGTTTGAGATCGGCTGTTTAATCCGTTTTTTCCTGACCCCCTAACAAGCTTGATATGGAGCAAGCAGATCCATGATCGATATCGGTAGCAGACTAAAGCAGGAGCGTAAGCGTCTGGGGCTTTCCCAAAAAGAAATGGGTGAGCTGGGTGGGGTGGCCGCCAATGCGCAAGGCAAGTATGAAAGCGGAGAACGTGCGCCCAGGGCCGATTATCTAGCGGCTCTGGCGAAGGCGGGAGTGGACGTTTTGTTCGTGCTCACCAGCCGTCGTTCGGCACGTGTCCAGATTGACAGCGCATTCAGTAAAGTAGACGCCGTGCCCATCAATTCGGAGTTGCTGCTGATCGAAGTCCAACAAGCTGTTCGTCACTTCGTGTCGACGATAGAGGGCATTTCCGGCAGCAGTGAAGGGGTCGGCGAGCACCTGAATGTTGAGGGTAAAAAGTAGCACGCTATTGAACCTGTGCGTTCAATAGCGTGGTTGTAGCAGTTGCTGAAGAATCACGCGCTGCCTGAGGGTTCCGCGAGCACTTTCTGCGCGAGGCTCTGGAGATAAGTTGCCAGCGCTACCTCTTCGTGACGTAGGCCTTTCCGTTGTCGGGACTTGGGTATGAGCGCAAGCTCCCCCAACAGGAAGCCTTCCAGCACAGCGGGATGGATGTAGCACTTGCGGCAGACCGCCGGGGTATTGCCCAGTTGCTTGGCGACCTGTTTCACCATATCGACAATGTGTTTTTTCGCGTCCGCCTCTGGCTCCCAGTGCAGTTTGCTGAGGGTGGCGAGTGCCAGCGCGCTGCCGGCCCAGGTGCGGTAGTCCTTCGCTGTGAAATCCGAGCCAGTGAGCTGTTGCAGGTAAGCATTGATATCTGAAGAACTCACGCTATGCCGCTCGCCGTTGTCGTCCAGATACTGGAACAAGTTCTGGCCGGGCAATTCCATGCAACGCTTGATGACCTTGGCCAGGCGTCGGTCAGTCACGTTGATCTGGTGCTCGACGCCGCTTTTGCCGCGAAACTCAAACAGGATGTCGTTGCCGTGAACTTCGACATGCTTGTTGCGCAGCGTGGTCAACCCATAAGAACGGTTATCCCGTGCGTATTGGCTGTTACCGATACGGATCAGTGTTGCATCAAGCAACGAAACAACCGTGGCCATGACCTTGTCCCGGCCAATCCCGGGTTCGGCGAGCTGCGCTTCGATCTTCTTGCGCACCTTGGGCAAGGCCAGACCGAATTCGATCATGCGTGAGTATTTATTCTGATCGCGAACTTCCCGCCAACGCGCGTGATAGCGGTATTGCTTGCGCCCACGGGCGTCGCGGCCAGTGGCTTGCAAGTGTCCGCGTGGATCCGGACAAATCCAGACATCGGTGTAAGCAGGCGGAATCACCAGCGCGTTGATTCGTTTGATTTCCGCTTCGTCACGAATCCGTTGACCGTCTTTGTCGAAGTAAACGAACTTGCCCCGCAGGATCTTTCGGCTGAAACCCGCCTGGGTATCCTCTACGTAATGCAGGTCCGGCGGCAGTTGGTCGATAACGGTCGAGTCAGGCATGGGTTCAATCCACAGGGCAGGTAATTGGATTGACCGCGCTGTTTCTCAAGGGTGCCCAGTATTTACACTCAGGCCAGCACCGCTACCGATTTGATCTGCGCCCAGAGCTGTTGCCCCGGCACCAGTTGCAACTGGTCTCGGGAATAGCGGGTGATACGGGCTAACAAGGGCGTACCGGCTGCGTCGAGACGGACCAGCACATGAGCGGCATTGTCTGCGGGCATCTCGCTGACAACTGTGACGGGCAGGCGATTGAGGATGCTGCTCTGGTTGTCGGGTTGCAGGCTGAGACTGATGTCCCGGGCTTGAACCTTGAAGCGCAGCGCTTTGCCTGATGGCAGCAGTGTATGGGCAAGGCGCATTTGCAGATCGCTGTGGGGAAGGGCGACGCTGAGCAATTGATACTCGGCATCGTGGGCAATCACCGTGCCTTCAATCACCACGCCCGCGTCGTCGCCCATGGCCATGGGCAGGTCCAGCCGCGCCAGGGTTTCACCGATCGGGCCGCTGGCCAGCGCCTTGCCGTCGCTCATCAGCACCAGATGATCAGCCAGTCGTGCCACTTCGTCCTGAGAGTGGCTGACATACAGCATGGGGATGTCCAGCTCATCGTGCAGGCGTTCCAGATAGGGCAGGATTTCGCTTTTGCGCTTGGTATCCAGCGCTGCCAGCGGTTCATCGAGCAGCAGCAAACGCGGGCTGGTCAGCAGCGCCCGGGCAATACCAACCCGTTGCCGCTCACCGCCGGAGAGTTTGTCCGGGCGTCTTTCAAGCAGGTGCTCGATTCCCAACAACTGCGTCGCGTGTTGCAAATCCACATGACGCTGATCAGCGGGGATGCGCCTCAGCCCAAATTCCAGATTGCCGCGCACCGACAAATGCGGGAACAGGCTGGCTTCCTGAAAGACATAGCCTAAAGCGCGTTTGTGTGGCGGGACGAACAGACCTTTGGCCGTGTCCTGCCAGACTTCGTCATTGATCTGGATAAAACCGTGCTCGGGCTTTTCCAGGCCAGCGATGCAGCGCAGGCAGGTGGTCTTGCCGGAACCCGAGTGGCCGTAAAGCGCCGTCACCCCGCGACCCGGTAAAACCAGGTCGACGTCCACACTGAATTCCGGGTACTTCACCTGCAGGCGGACCTGAATCTCTGCACCCATGAATCAACTCCAGGCCGTTTTGGTTTTGCCGCTGGAATAGAGCGCCAGAAGAACCAGGAATGAGAACACCACCATTGAGCCAGCAAGCCAGTGGGCTTGCAGATATTCCATGGACTCGACGTGATCGAAAATCTGTACCGACACTACTCGGGTTTTCTCGGGGATATTGCCGCCGATCATCAACACCACGCCAAATTCACCCACAGTGTGAGCGAAGCCAAGAATGGCCCCGGTAATGAAACCGGGTTTTGCGAGGGGCAACACCACACTGAAGAAAGTATCCCAGGGATTGGCACGCAAGGTTGCCGCCACCTCAAGTGGGCGCGTGCCGATGGCAGCAAAAGCGTTGTGCAGCGGCTGTACCACGAAGGGCATGGAATACAGCACCGAACCGATGACCAGACCGGGAAAGCTGAACGTCAGCGTTCCCAAGCCCAAGCTTTGAGTCAACTGACCGACAGTACCGTTGGGACCGAGCAGCAGCAGCAGATAAAACCCGATCACCGTGGGCGGCAGCACCAGAGGCAGGGCGACAATGGCGGCGACAGGGCCTTTGAGCCATGAGCGAGTGTGCGCCAGCCACAGGGCGATAGGCGTGCCGATTACCAGAAGAATCAGGGTGGTCAGCGACGCCAGCTTAAGGGTCAACCAGATGGCAGCAAAGTCGGTACTGTCGAGCGGCATCTTACAGTTGGTATCCGAAGGACTTGATCACAGCGGCAGCTTTAGGACCTTTGAGGTATTCGACCAGCGCCTTGGCAGCGGCGTTGTCTTTGCCTTTGTTGAGGATCACGGCATCTTGTTTGATCGGGTCGTGCAGCTCAGCCGGTACGATCCACGCCGAGCCGTCAGTCACTTCACCGTCTTTGTAAATCTGCGACAGGGCAACGAAACCCAGCTCGGCATTGCCGGTGGACACGAATTGATAGGCCTGAGTGATGCTTTGGCCTTCAACGATTTTTGGCCTGGTGACATCGGTCAGGCCGAGTTTGGCGAGTACCTGGGTAGCGGCGAGGCCGTAAGGTGCGGCTTTCGGGTTGGCGATGGACAGATGCTGATATTGATTTTTCTTGAGGACGTCGCCTTTGGCGTCCACGTAGCCTTCTTTCGCGGACCACAAGGCAAGGGTGCCAACGGCGTAGGTGAAGCGTGAGCCTTTGACGATATCGCCTTCATTTTCCAGCTTGGCCGGGGTGCTGTCGTCGGCGGAGAGGAACACTTCGAACGGCGCGCCGTTCTTGATCTGGGTGTAGATCTGTCCGGTGGAACCGAATGACGCCACCAGCTTATGTCCGGTGTCAGCCTCGAAATCTTTGGCGATGGCCTGAATCGGCGCGGTGAAGTTGGCGGCAACCGCTACCTGGACTTCGTCAGCGAATGCAGAGCCCATCGCCAGTGCAGCAATGACCCCCGTCAGGGATTTGAAGGCGAGGCTTTTGTGAAACGTGGGCATTGAACAGCTCCATGGCGTAGGCGGTATCTGAACGAACTCATATGGTTGCTCGCTATATAACAGAATATATAGCGACGCCAGATCCCATGGAAGCTAAGTTTATGAACGGGTCAATTTTTCCAGTGCTTGACGGGCGATCAGGCGAGTCAGAGCCTCTGCACCCTGTTCATGCTTTATCCCGACGGCCTGTCCAGCCCAGAGGTTCATGAAATCGCCATTGCCTTGGGGTTCAGCAATCGCTCGCAAAGGCAGCAGGGCACCTCCGGCCAAGGGGAATGCCGGTGCCAAAGGGCTCATCGGGCCCAGTTCGGACATGATCCGATTGACGATGCCTCGGGCCGGGCGGCCGGTGAAAATATTGGTCAGTGCGGTCTGGCTTTCGTCAGCGCTACGCAGCGCCTGATAGTGAGGCTTGCTGACTTTGGCTTCCGCGCAAAACAGGTAGGCAGTACCGACCTGTACCGCTGAGGCGCCCAACATGAAGGCCGCCGCAATCCCACGCCCGTCAGCAATACCCCCGGCGGCAATCACCGGTACGTTGACCGCATCGACGATCTGCGGCACCAGCGCCATGGTTCCGACCTGCGTCTCCAATTGGGTGCTGAGGAACATCCCGCGGTGCCCGCCAGCCTCGTAGCCCATGGCAATGATCGCGTCACAGCCATGGCTTTCCAGCCAGACGGCTTCGGCTACGGTGGTGGCGCATGCAATAACCTTGGCTCCGGTGGCCTTGACCCGCAAGAGCAGGGCGGTTTCGGGCAGACCGAAGTGAAAACTGACCACTTCGGGTTTCAGTGCTTCGACCAGTTCACAACTGACCAGATCAAACGGAGCGCGGCTGGACACAGGCGTAGGGGCCTCAAAGTCAGCGCCTAGCTCCTGATAATAAGGCTGCAGCGCTTCCTTCCAGCGCACGTGGCTTTGTGGGTCATCCTTGGGTGACTGATGGCAGAAGAAATTCAGGTTCAGCGGAGCATTGCTGTGCTGGCGAATCAGAGCCACTTCTTCGCGGATCTGCTGCGGGCCAAGCATCGTGCAGGCGAGGGAAGCCAGACCACCCGCGTTGCCCACCGCAATGGCTAGCGCCGAACCACCAGCCCCCGCCATAGGCCCAAGAAGGATCGGCAGTTGAATACCAAACAAGTCAAGGACACGGGTATCAGGCCAGGCGCTCATAGAAGGCTCCATGCGATGTTGGTTGAAGTGTTTTTTGAAGGGCTGTTCGAGGCGCTATTGAGCGTCGGCGCGGAGCTTTTGGCAACCTTCGAGGTGAGCGCATTGACTTAAAAGACGATCGGTCTAATATTGCGCCTCATGAACACACCTGAATTGAAACGCCGCCCAGGCCGTCCACCCAAGGTCGACCGGGAGAACTTCGAAACCCGTGAAGCGCTGATTCGCTGCGGCACCGAAGTGCTCACCGAGCAAGGCTTCACTGCCACCGGCATCGACTACATCCTCAAGCGGGTCGGTGTGCCCAAGGGCTCGTTCTATCACTACTTTCCCAGCAAGGAAGCCTTCGGCCACGCGGTGCTGGATAACTACGCCAGTTACTTCTCGCAAAGGCTCGACCGCTGGCTGCTCGATGAAACCCTGAGCCCGCTTGAACGCCTGGTCGGCTTCGTGCAAAACGCCAAGGCCGGCATGGCCCGCCATGAATATCGCCGCGGCTGCCTGGTGGGCAACATGGGCCAGGAAGTCAGTCTGCTGCCGGAAGGCTTTCGAGGAATCCTTGAAGGCATATTTCTCGACTGGCAATCGCGCTTGAGCGCCTGTTTCCGGGCGGCTCAAGTCCATGGCGAACTGTCTCGCGATGCTGATTGCGACGAACTGGCGGCGTTCTTCTGGATTGGCTGGGAAGGCGCGGTGCTGCGCGCGCGCCTGGTTGCCAGTGATGCGCCGCTCAATACCTTCATTACGGGGTTTCTGCGCGGACTACCGCAATGAACCTTTTTGGCTATTAAAAGACGATCGGTCTAAATTGGAGGCACCCATGTTTAAAGGCATCCTGATCGAAAAGGACGACAACGGCTACCGTTCAACACTGACTGAGCTGAGCGAAGATTCGCTACCCGAAGGCGACGTGGCAGTGGACGTCGCCTACAGCACGCTCAATTACAAGGACGGCCTGGCAATTACCGGTGACGGCCCGATTGTGCGCAGTTTTCCGATGGTGCCGGGTGTCGATCTGGCAGGCACCGTTACTGCTAGCAGCGATCCGGATTTCGCCGTGGGTGACAAGGTGGTGCTCAACGGCTGGGGTGTCGGTGAAGGCCATTGGGGCGGACTGGCACAGAAAGCTCGCTTGCAGGGCAAGTGGCTGATCAAGCTGCCCGGTGCATTCAGTGCGGCACAGGCCATGGCGATCGGTACTGCCGGTTACACGGCGATGCTCGCGGTGATGGCGTTGGAAAGTAACGGGGTAACCCCTGACAAAGGCGATGTGCTGGTCACCGGCGCCAATGGTGGCGTGGGCAGTTTTGCCATAGCGATCCTGTCCCGACTGGGGTATCGGGTCGTGGCGTCCACCGGGCGTTTGAATGAAACCGCCTACCTTGAACAACTGGGTGCGGCTGAGGTGATTGATCGCAAGACCCTGTCCGAGCCGGGCCGTCCGTTGAGCAAAGAGCGCTGGGCGGGTGCCATTGATTCGATCGGCAGCCACACCCTCGCCAATATCTGCGCCGCCACGCGCTATCGCGGTACCGTCGCAGCGTGCGGGCTAGCCCAGGGCATGGAGTTTCCGGCGTCTGTGGCGCCATTTATTCTGCGCGGCATCACCCTCGCGGGCATCGACAGCGTCACCCGCCCACGCGCCGACCGAGTCGCCGCGTGGGCGAGGCTGGCGACCGATCTGGATCTAGCGTTGCTGCCACTGATCAGCCGTGAAATCGGCTTGAAAGAAGTGATCGATATTGCGCCTAAGTTACTGGCGGGTGAGGTCAGGGGCAGGGTGGTGGTGGATGTGAATCGATAGGGGTTGGGCTGGATTCCTTGCGGGACGGGGCGGCGTGAATGTCGTGGGACCGGCTTTAGTCGGGAAGAGGCCGGTACAGACCACGCATATATATTGTCAGAAACATCGCCTTCCCGGCTGAAGCCGGTCCCACGTCGCTAATCAGCGTGGAGATCAGTGTTTCCAGAAAGACTAAGGCAGCTTCGCCAATTCAATCTCCCGATCCAGCAACTGCTGCTTGCGTTCAACGCCCCATCGATACCCCGACAGACCACCATCGCTGCGTACCACCCGGTGGCAGGGAATGGCCACGGCCAGCCGGTTGGCGCCGCAGGCCATGGCCACTGCGCGGAAAGATTTCGGTGCGCCAATGCGCTGGGCGATTTGCGCGTAACTGGCGGTGCTGCCAGGCGGAATGTCTTTGAGCGCCAGCCACACCCGCTGTTGAAAGGCCGTGCCCCGCATATCCAGCGGCAGGTCCAGGCCCAGATTCGGCGACTCGATAAAGCCCACCACGCGGGCAATCATCTGCTCGAAATCATCGTCAGCACCGACCAGGGTTGCGTGACGGAACTGATCCTGAAAATCCCTCACCAGCACTTCTGGATCATCGCCGAGCAGAATGGCGCAAACGCCGCGCTGACTCTGAGCCACCAGAATCGAACCTAACGAGCATTCGCCAATAGCGAAGCGGATCTCTGTGTCGTGACCGCCCTGACGGTACTGCGCCGGTTTCATGCCAAGCAACGCATCGGATGCGGCGTAAAAGCGGCTGCTGGAGTTGAAGCCAGCATCGTACAGCGCGTCGGTGATCGAGCCGCCCGAAGCCAGTTGCTGGCGTATCTTTTTTGCCCGATGTGCATCGGCGTAAGCCTTGGGTGTCAGGCCGGTCACGGTTTTGAACACTCGGTGGAAGTGGTACGGACTGAGCCCCGCATTTTGCGCCAGCGCCTTCAGGCTGGGGGCAGACTCAGCCTGCTCGATGCAACGACAGGCGCTGGCGACTAAGGCGGCATGCTGTTGAGCGACATGGCTTTGGTCAGTGGCGATGCGTTTGCTGGGCCGATAACCGGCCGCTTCCGCCTGCTCCGCGCTATCAAAAAACACCACGTTGCCTGGGTTGGGCAGCCGCGACAGGCTGCTCGGGCGGCAATACACGCCTGTCGTCCGCACCCCGTAGACAAACTGGCCGTCAGCCGCCGCATCCCGGGCCAGCACTGAGAGCCAGCGCGGGTCATTTTCAGCGGACGACGAGGGCGATCTATTGCGAGTCATGAGCCGATACCTTGCATCGATACAATGAGTTCCAGCTTATGCAGTGGCCGAAGAGGCTGCACTCCGAGTCTTGCGGTCAAACTCGACCTATTCGGCAAGCATCGGCGGCAATGTTCCCAGCAGCGACACCGCCGCCAGTGCAGCCATGCCAAACAGGCATTCGACCATGATGCTGACTCGCACGATGTCGAGCCGTAACTCGCTGCGACTGAGCATCAACCTGTTGAACAGGGCCAGCGCCAGCATGCACAACACCATGCTCACTTTGACGGCGAGCACCAGGCCGAAGCCGGAAAAAGCTGGCGCAGGCCACGGCGCGCCACTCATGACCCGGACGTTGATCAGCCCGGTCACGATAATCATCGCCACCATGAAATACCCGAACCCGCCAAAACGCAGCAGGACGCCCCGCATATCAATATCTGTGTGGCGGCCAGGCAACAATACCAACACCAGCAGCAGGCAAAGACCACCCAGCCAGGCACCGACAGCCAGCAGGTGAATGAACTGGTTAAGGATCAACAACCCGCCATAGATACCGTCGAACATTGCCACATGCCCAACCGGTGCCAACGTTGCCAGAAGCAGGGTCGCAAGTAGCAAGCGTAGCGGGGGAGATGGAGTGCCCGGCTTGAGCAGCAGCGCCAGCAATACCAGATTCAGACCCAGATGCCAGGCCCAGAACTTGCCGAAAGATGTGTGGCTCAGCACCAGCAGCAGGGTTTGCGGGTCAAGGCTTTCAACCCAACTGCCTGCCATGCTCGCGGCGGTCAGCATCAGCCAGGCAATGGCACTGATCAGCGCTGATCCGGCAAGCCAGCGCATGCCCCGGATGGGCAGCAGATGCTTGCCGTGCGCAAGTCGATAACGCAGCAGCAGATCGTGGGACAGGTACATCCCAAACAGCGTCAACAGCACCCAAAAGTGCACAAAACGACACAGGATGAGTGCAGTCTGCATGGATCAGGGGCTTACAGTGAAGCTGTAGCTGCCTTCGCTTTTGTGGGTATCAACCGAGACGGCGTGCCACTCAACCTTGTAGTCACCCGCCGCCAAAGGTGCTGCTGGCGTCACAATCAGGGTTTTCTTGTCCGCCGGATCGGTGGCGATAGCCGGAACCGGTTCAACCATGTTTTTCCCGCTTTTCGCGGTTGAGGTGATGGTGACCTTGGTGAATTTCTCCTCGACACCTTCCGAGAATTGCAGGCGCAGTTCTTTAGGGCTGGTGACGGTGCTTTTAGCAGCGGGCAGTTGGCTCTCAAGATGCGCGTGAGCGGAAGCGGTTGCAGCCATGCTGAGTGATGCGAGAACGGTAAAGGTCGTGAAGATGTGCTTGTAACGTTGGGCAGACATTAAAAAATTACCTTTTTGCGGACGCTGGATGTGCGCTTTGGATCGGCAGTCGAGGGGCTAATAGACCAGAAACTGCCGTGCGACTCCAGTGCTGAGCACCACATCAGGGCAAAACCCAAAAAAAAGCCACCGCACAAAAAGTGGGGTGGCTTAAAGTTTTAACCAAAGGAATGATGAAGCGGGAGCATCAATCTGGCGCTTTCTGATGCGGAGTCAGAAAGCGATTGAAACATGTTCTTCATCGCCGCCAACACTAACACCGGCCGGAAGATTTGGACTATTACGAAAGTTGATAGTGACTATTATCGGTTTTGCATGGTGGCTCTTCGGTGAGGTTTATTGCAGTTCAGACTCCGGATGAGAAACTCGCGAGCAAAAGTTTCCTATATGTCAATAATACAGTTGTTAATTATATTTCGTGGTGTTTCTCAGGGGGAACATCTGACTCGACATGAAAACGCATGTGTTCAACTATTAATATTCTGTTTGATAGGAATTCGCCCCCGAAGCAAACGAAG
>NZ_JACONW010000080.1 GCF_014357575.1 Pseudomonas folii
ATCGAATCGCGAGCAAGCTCACTCCTACAGGGTCCGTGTTTACTTAGCGACAGCGAATTGTCAGAAATTTTTCGAAGACTACCAGTCTAGCCTGCCAGAACGGTAGCGCTTCTTGCCGCATGGATATCAGCCATGAAGCGCTCGGCAGGCTGCGGATGGCCCAGCAAGTAACCCTGCAGAGCATCGCAACCGAGACGTGTCAGGAAACTCTGCTGACGGTCCGTTTCGATTCCTTCGGCGACAATTCGCAGGTTCAGGGCCTGTCCTACCGCAACGATAGCCGAGATGATCGCCGCATCGTCGCTGTCATGCTCAAGGTCGCGAACGAACCCGCGGTCAATCTTCAACTCGTTGGCAGGCAGTCGCTTGAGATACATCAGGCTCGAATAGCCCGTGCCGAAATCGTCAATGGACAGGTCAACGCCCATTTCCGACAATTTCTGTAATACGCTCATGCTCGCATCGGTGTCACTCATGGCGGTGGTTTCGGTGATTTCCAGGGTCAGGTTATTGGCTGGCAAGCTATGCAACTCCAGTGCTTTGGCAACCGTTTCCACCAGACTGGAATGACAAAACTGTAGCGTCGAGAGGTTTACCGCGACACGCCAGTGGCCGTAACCCATGTCTGCCCATATACGCATCTGGCGACAGGCTTCATCCAGCACCCACTCACCGATACTGACGATCAGCCCGGTCTTTTCGGCAAGCCCCATGAAAGCATCCGGCAACAGCAACCCCTTCTGCGGGTGATTCCAGCGCAACAGCGCTTCGGCCCCCACCGGCTCACCGCTGACGGCATCGAATTTGGGCTGATAGTAGAGACAGAAGTGCTTGTACTTGATGGCAACCCGCAGTTCCTGCAACAGCTCCAGTTGATTGCGCGCGTTGGTGTTCATGCTCGGATCAAAAAAGCTGTAGCCGTTTTTACCCGCCGCCTTGGCGTGATACATCGCGGCATCGGCGTTCATCAGCAGCTCTTCCTGAGTTTTCCCGCAGCCCGGATAAAGCGCGATGCCGATGCTGACTGACACCTGCAGCAGTTGATCGGCGATATGAAACGGCTGTGCAATCACGTCGACCTGACGAGCAGCGATGCACGGCGTATCGTGACTGTCCTCCACCTCCACCAGCAGCACGAACTCATCGCCACCTATACGCGCCAGAGTATCCCGACGATGCAGATTGGCCCGTAAACGCAGACCCACATCCCGCAACAGTTGATCGCCGACGTGATGACCAAAGGCGTCGTTGACGGGCTTGAAGCCATCCAGATCCATGAACATCAGGGCGAAACTACCGCCTTTGGCGTCAACACGCTGCATGGCCTCCTCGATGCGTTCAGCCAGCAACACCCGGTTCGGTAATCCGGTCAATGTGTCATGCAGGGCCAGATGCTTCAGCTCTCGGTTGACCTGGATCAGGGACTGGGACAGCTCCGCGGTCCTTGCCTCAAGCCTTGCGTCCAGTATCGACGTCAACATGGTGAAGGTCAGTATCGCCAGGCTTCCCACCAACACCAGCGAGAAAAGACCGGTGTAGTGAATGCCGTCAGCGAGTGCGCCGCAGTAGCTGCCTTCAGAAAAGCTCGCCGCCGCCATGCCGGTGTAATGCATGCCGACAATCGCCATACCCATCACCACTGCCGCTGCGCCACGGGCCAGGCGCACATGGGGCACCTGTCGGCGCAAGCGAAAGGCAATCCAGAGCGCCGCGGCCGAAGCGGCAACGGCAATGGCCAGCGAGGCCAGCACAGTGGCCGGATCGTAAGTGATTCCGGGGTACATACGCAGCGAGGCCATGCCGGTGTAGTGCATGGCACTGATGCCTGCGCCCATGAACAATGCACCCAGGCCCAGCACTGACAGAGGCAACTTCGGCTGGCTGACCAGCCATAGGGCAAATCCTGAAGACAGGACCGCAATCAGCAGGGAAAGAGACGTGATGGGAAGATCGAAGGCCAGCTCTATCGGCAGGTCAAAAGCGAGCATGCCAATAAAGTGCATGGACCAGATACCGACACCCATGGAGCAGGCACCGCCGACCATCCAGAAGGCAGCTGCCCGACCTTTTGCGGACGCGATTCGCCCGGCAAGATCAAGTGCGGTGTAGGAAGCGAGGATAGCGACGAAAACTGAAACCAGAACCAACGACGAGGAATAACTGCCAATCAGCATGGATGACCGCGACCTGGATAAATGAGCGTATCCATGCCCAGTCAAAAACCCGATTCTACCTTGTGTTCAGTGGGTTGTGGCGGTCACCCGTCGAAAATATGGCGCATAGCCATCAATTGAAAAGCTCGACGTGACTTTTCTGGTGGGAGATTCTATGTTGGCCTGCAAACTGATTGACGACGTGGGACCGGCTTTGGCCGGGAAGGCGGTATTTCTGCAGATGACGATCCAGCGTCTGTCCCGGCCTCTTCCCGGCTAAAGCCGGTCCCACGTCATCAGTGATTCCTGTGTGCCCGCGATAAGGACAGCGTAGATATCAAGCCAATCGCATCCAGCTTTATCTCGAGGAAGCTCTGTTCCCACAAAGGTGATGCGATCTCAACTTGCGGGCAAACATAGAATCTCCCACAGCTTGATCAC
This sequence comes from Pseudomonas folii, assembly GCF_014357575.1. GTDB lineage: Bacteria > Pseudomonadota > Gammaproteobacteria > Pseudomonadales > Pseudomonadaceae > Aquipseudomonas > Aquipseudomonas folii. The sequence continues at coordinate 2,595 of NZ_JACONW010000080.1, forward strand.
ATTCCAGTCCACGCGCTCTATGAATCACCAGAGCGAAATCAGTCCCTTAATCCTTATCCGCCTGCATATCCAGACCGCGCTGGGCATCCCAACCACCGCCCAGTGCAGCGATCAGTTGAACACTGGCAATCAGACGGCTTTGCAGCAAGGTCAACACGCTGCGCTCATTGCTCAGGGCGGTGGCCTGGACGTTGACCACGTCCAGATAGCCGATGAGGCCAGCCTTGTACTGATTGCTGGTCAGGCGCAGGGATTCACGGGCGGCATCCAGCGCCTCGGCGCGCACACTGGCTTCGTCTTCGTAGACTTTCAGTTGGACCAGGTAATTTTCCACCTCCTGAAAACCCGTCAGGACAGTCTGCCGATACTGCGCAACCGTCTGGTCGTACACCGCTTCGGTACGGTCCACTTCTGCCGAACGCTGACCGCCGTCGAACAGCGTCATCGCCAGTTGCGGGCCCACCGACCAGAAACGATTGGGCAAGCTGATCCAGTTGGAGAATGTACTGCTGCTGTAGCCGCCGCTCATGCTCAGGGTGAGATCCGGGTAATACGCCGCCTTGGCGATACCGATGTTGGCGTTGGCCGCCATCACCGAACGCTCGGCCGCTGCGATATCCGGGCGACGCTCAAGCAACTGCGATGGCAACTCCAGAGGAATTTCCGGCAACGCCGGTATCGACGTGCTGGCCGCCAGATTGAAATCCGCCGGAGCCTGGCCCATCAACACGGCAATCGCGTTCTCGAACTGCGCACGCTGCCAGACCAGATCGATCAAATCAGCCTGAGTACTTTTCAGCTGGGTTTGCGCCTGAGCCACAGAATCACGCCCGGAGATTCCGGCGCGGTATTGATTCTGGGTCAGCGTCAACGAGCGCTGATACGCTTCGACAGTGGCCTCCAGCAGGCGCTTTTGCTCGTCAATCACCCGCAGTTGCAGGTAGTTCTGCACCAGCTCTGACTGCAGGCTCAGCCGCATGGCAGCGAGGTCGCCAAGACTGGCCTGGGCACTGGCAGTATCGGCTTCCAGTCCGCGGCGCAACTTGCCCCAGATATCGGCTTCCCAGCTCACTCCCAATTGAGTGTTGTAAGTGTCACGAATACCGCTGCTGGAACTGCTCAGACTCGAACTACTGCTGCCCGCGCCCTGGCTTGAACGGGTTTTGCCAGCGGACAGATCGAGGGTCGGAAAGAACGCCCCGCGAGAACTGCGAACCAGCGCCTTGGCCTGGCGATATTGAGCCTCGTACTGGGCGACGGTCTGGTTGGAGCTGTTGAGTTTTTCGACCAACCCATTGAGCTGCGTGTCGCCGTAGATCTCCCACCAGGCACCCCGCGCAATCGCATCACTGGGCGCCGCCTGGGTCCAGCCTTCAGCCGCTTTGAACTGAGCAGGCGTCGTCATTTCAGGCTTCTGATAGTCAGGCCCGACCGCGCAGGCACTCAATAGCGCAGCGCACAACGCCAGGGACAGCGTGCGTGCAGGCCGTTTTTTGAAGGGCTTGATCTTCTGTACGGTCATAGCGGAGTTTCCAGAGCGGCATCGGTGCGCACGCCACGCCATTTATTGAAACGATGGCGTAAACGGTCGAGATAGAGGTAAACCACCGGGGTGGTGTAAAGGGTCAGGACCTGGCTGAACACCAGACCGCCAATGATGCACAGACCCAATGGGCGGCGCATTTCGGCGCCATCCGCTGTACTCAACAGCAGCGGCAAGGCACCGAGTATGGCTGCCATGGTCGTCATCAGAATAGGTCGTAGGCGCTGCAGGCACGCAGCGCGAATCGACGCCTCGGGAGTCATGCCACTGTCGCGCTCAAGTTGCAGCGCGAGGTCGATCATCATGATCGCGTTTTTCTTCACGACCCCGATCAGCAGGAACAGGCCCAGCAGCGAAATCAGGCTGAATTGCGAACCCAGCACGTAAATGCTCAGCAAGGCCCCTACCCCGGCCGACGGTAGCGTGGACAGAATCGTCAGCGGATGGATGTAGCTTTCATACAGGATACCCAGCACCAGATACACCGCCAGCAAGGCCCCGAGAATCATCCAGGGCTGGCTTTTCTGGGTCGCGGCGAACGCATCGGCAGTACCGGCCATCTTCGCAATGACGTCCGAAGGCAGGCCGACCCCGGCGACAGCGCGCTCAATGGCAACTGTGGCCTGATCAAGGCTGTAGCCTTCTGCCAGATCGAATGAAATGTTCTCCGAGGCAAATTGCCCGTCATGGGAAACCGTGTCGTCAGCGAGGCTGCGGTCATAGCGTGCGATGCTGGACAGCGGTACACGATTGCCGTCCGCAGTAATCACCTGAACCTGTTCAAGGGTCGCCGGGTCCTGAGCAAACCGGGGATTGACCTCCATTACCACTTTGTACTGGTTGAGGCTGTCGTAAATCGTCGACACCTGACGCTGGCTGTAAGCGTTGTTGAGCACAGCGGTGACCATGTCCATGTCGATCCCCAGACGTTTGGCGGCGTCGCGGTCCACGTGCAACGTGACCTGTTGAGCACCGCGCCCTTCCCGCGCATCGATGGCCGTCAGCTCCGGCAGGGATTTGAGCGCCGTAACCACTTTCGGATACCACTCACGCAACGCGTTCAGGTCGCCGCTTTGTAGAATGTATTGATAGGCCGACGTGGTCTGCTCGCGGCCGCCGCCCAGTTGCAGGTCCTGATCAGGGGCAAGAAACACCCGCCCGCCCGGCACCTTGGGCATTTCCTTGCGGATACGTTCCACGACCTGTTCAGCGCTGAGTTTGCGTTCGGATATGGGCTTGAGACGCACCAGCATGAAGGCGTTGTTGGTGCCGTTGGTACCACCGATAAAACCTGCCACCGTATCTACAGCCGGATCGGCAAGTATCGCGTCGCGGAATATTTCCATCTTCGGCTGCATGACCGTGAACGACAGACCGTCATCGCCCCGCACAAAGCCCATCAGTTGCCCGGTGTCCTGAGTCGGCAGGAATGTCTTGGGCACCACCACGTACAGCGCAACGTTGACCACCACGGTGACCAGCAGACTGAGCAGCGTCAGACGCCGATGACGCATCACCCAGCCGAGACTGCGGTCGTAACCTGCCACCATGCGGTCGTTGACCCGGTTGCTCCAGCGTTGCAGCCTGTTCTCGCTGCCCGGCACATGTGGCTTGAGCCAGCGCGCGCAAAGCATAGGTGTCAATGTCAGGGAGACCACCAGCGAGACAATGATCGATGCCGAGAGCGTGATGGAGAACTCGCGGAACAGGCTTTCCACCAACCCGCCCATGAACAGAATCGAGATGAACACCGCCACCAGCGACACGTTCATGGCCAACAGCGTGAAGCCCACTTCCTTGGCACCGAGATACGCCGCCTGCATCGGCGCGACACCTTTGTCGATGTGTCGGGAAATGTTTTCCAGGACCACAATGGCGTCATCGACCACCAGCCCGGTGGCGAGAATCAGCGCCATCAGCGACAGGTTATTCAGGGAAAAGCCGTACAGGTACATGATCGCGAAGGTGCCCACCAACGACACGGGCACCGCCAGGGTCGGGATCAGCGAGGCCCGGAAGTTACCGAGAAACAGGTAAACCACGAGAATCACCAGGATCACTGCGATCAACAGCGTCATTTCTGCTTCGTGCAGCGTCGCCTTGATGACCGGCGAGCGATCCATCGCCAGCTTCAGCGTGGCGCTGGCGGGCAATACAGCCTCAAGGGCCGGCAATTGCGCCTTGATCTGCGCCACGGTTTCAATAATGTTGGCCCCCGCCTGCCGGTTGATGACCAGCAGCACCGCAGGTTTTTTATTGAAGAAGCCTGAGTTGTAGCGGTTCTCCACGCCATCGCTGACCTTGGCGACGTCCTTGAGTCGCAAGGCGGCGCCATCCTGATAACGGATGATCAGCGCCTCATAATCCGAGGCTTTTTCAAGTTGATCGTTGGCCTGAACCTGCCAGTTATACCGGGAGTTTTCTACTGCGCCCTTCGGACGCCGGACGTTGGCGCCGTTGACCGCCGTGCGCACCTCATCCAGCGACACACCGTACTGATCGAGCAATTGCGGCTCAAGTTCGATACGTACCGCAGGCAATGAGCTCCCGCCGATCTGTACTTCACCCACACCGCTGACCTGGGACAGGCTTTGGGAAAGGATCGTCGACGCAAGGTCATACAGCTCGCCCTTCTCCAGCACATCGGACGTCAGGGACAGGACTATGATCGGGGCCTGGGACGGGTTGACCTTCTTGTAGGTCGGCATGCTGCGCATACCGCTGGGCAGCAGATTGCGCGAGGCATTGATCGCCGCCTGCACCTCTCGCGCAGCGCCGTTGATGTCGCGGTCCAGGTCGAATTGCAGAATGACCCGCGTGGAGCCCTGGCTCGATCGACTGCTCATGGTGTTGATGCCGGCAATCGAACCCAGCGAACGCTCAAGCGGCGTCGCGACACTGGATGCCATGATCTCGGGGCTGGCCCCCGGCAAGCTGGCGGACACCACGATGACCGGGAAATCCATGTTCGGCAGTGGCGCCACGGGCAGCAAACCAAAGCTGACGCCCCCCAGCAGCATGATCGCCAGGCTCAGCAGCATGGTTGCGACCGGCCTGCGTATGAAAGGACCGGACAGGTTCATGCGTCCGCCTGCTCCAGACGCGCATCGGCATCCGGTTTCCGGCCCCAACGGCGCCCCATTCGGTCGAAGTACAGGTAAATCACCGGCGTCGTAAACAGGGTCAATACCTGGCTCAATATCAAGCCGCCGACCATCACCAGACCCAAGGGTTGACGCAGCTCAGCGCCAGAACCGCTCGCCAGCATCAGCGGCACAGCGCCAAACAACGCCGCCATGGTGGTCATCAGAATCGGGCGGAAGCGCAGCAAAGCCGCCTCATAGATCGCTGTTTCAGGATCCACGCCACGGTTGCGCTCTGCGTCGAGGGCGAAGTCGATCATCATGATGGCGTTTTTCTTGACGATACCGATCAACAGGATGATGCCAATGATCGCAATCATGCCCAGATCGTTGCCACTGATCAGCAGAGCCAGCAACGCTCCCACCGCCGCTGACGGCAGGGTTGAAAGAATAGTGATCGGATGGATGTAACTCTCGTAAAGCACGCCCAGCACGATGTACATGGTCACGACGGCCGCGAGGATCAACAGCAAGGTGCTGGACAACGAAGCCTGGAAGGCCTGAGCCGCGCCCTGGAATTCGGTCTGCACGCCAATCGGCATGCCGATGTCCTTCTCGACCTGCTGAATGATCTCTACAGCCGCACCCAGTGCAACATCCGGTGCCAGGTTGAAAGACATCATGACTGCCGGGAACTGGCCCAGATGCGTTATCGCCAGTTGCGCCTGACGTTGTTCGACATGCGCCAGGCTCGACAGCTTGACCTGCGCGCCGTCGGTGGTCTTGACGTGAATCTGCTCCAGCGCCTGAGGCCCCAACTCACTGGCCGTTGCCGCCTGCAAAACCACCCGGTACTGGCTGGCCTGCGTGTAGATCGTCGAAATCTGCCGTTGACCAAACGCGTCATACAACGCATCGGTGATATTCGCCACGGTCACGCCCACACGACTCGCCGCATCACGATCGATCGCCAGATAGACCTGTAACCCCTTGTCCTGCAAGTCACTGGCCACATCGGTCAGCTCCGGACGTTTGCTCAAGGCATCCACCAGTCGTCCGCTCCACAGGCTAAGCATTTCGGCGTCCGGAGATGACATGCTGAACTGGTACTGGGTACGACTGACCCGATCCTCGATGGTCAGGTCCTGAACAGGCTGCAGGAACAGGCGAATGCCGGACAGCTTGTCCAGTTGCGGCTGCAAGCGCTGAATGATCTCGGTTGCGGTGACATCCCGATCGCTGTGGGACTTCAGGTTAATCAGCAGACGCCCGCTGTTCAGCGTCGCATTATCGCCATCCACACCAATGTAGGACGAAAGACTCGCCACGTCGGGGTCTTGCAGAATGATCTTCGCCAGTGACTGCTGTCGCTCGCTCATGGCGGCGAAGGAAATCGATTGCGGTGCCTCGGAAATCCCCTGAATCACGCCGGTGTCCTGTACCGGGAAGAACCCCTTGGGTACGACCAGGTAAAGGAAAACGGTCAATGCCAGCGTAGCGATCGCCACCAGCAACGTCAGCGGTTGGTGCTTGAGCACCCAGCGCAACTTGTTGCCGTACGCTTCAACCAGCCAGTCCAGCCAAGCGCCGCTGGCGCGGTAGAATCGGCTTTGCTCTGCTTCCCTGGGTTCACGTTTGAGCAAACGCGCGCACATCATCGGCGTCAGGGTCAGCGATACGACCAGCGATATGAGAATTGCCACCGCCAGGGTGATCGCAAATTCGCGGAATAACCGCCCCACGACATCAGCCATGAACAACAGCGGTATCAAGACGGCAATCAGAGAGATCGTCAGCGATACCAGCGTAAAGCCAATCTGCTTCGCGCCCTTTAGCGCCGCCTGCATCGGTGATTCACCCTCTTCGATATGCCGCGAGATGTTTTCCAGCATGACGATGGCGTCATCGACCACGAAACCGGTGGCGATGGTCATGGCCATCAACGTCAGGTTGTTGACCGAAAAACCCGCCAGGTACATCACCCCGAAGGTGCCCACCAACGACAGCGGCACGGCAATCGACGGAATAATCGTAGCGCTGAAGCGACGCAGAAAGAGGAACGTTACCAACACCACCAACACGATGGCGATAAGCAATTCATGCTGCACGTCTTTGACCGAGGCCCGAATCGTCTGGGTACGATCCGTCAGTACCGCCACGTCGAGGCCGGCAGGCAGGTTATCGGTGATGCTCGGCAGCAGCGCCTTGATACGATCCACGACCTCGATAACGTTGGCACCCGGCTGGCGCTGAATGTTGAGCAACACCGCCTGATTCTCGTTGGCCCAGGCCGCGAGACGCTCGTTCTCGGCACCATCGACGATTTCCGCGACATCCTTGAGGCGCAGGGGCGCGCCGTTGCTGTAGGCCAGAATCAGATTGGCGTATTCCTCGGGAGACTTGAGCTGATCGTTGGCGTCGAGCATCGAGACCCGGGTCGGACCGTCGAAGTTACCCTTGGGCTGATTGACGTTGGACGCACCGATCAAGGTGCGCACATCCTCAAGGTTCAGGCCATTGGCAGCCAGTGCCTCGGGGTTGACCTTGATCCGGACGGCCTGACGCTGACCACCGGCAATGCTGACCATGCCGACGCCGCTGATCTGGGAGATCTTTTGCGCCATGCGCGTGTCGACCAGATCGTTGAGCTTGGGCAACAACATGGTCTTGGACGTAATGGCCAGAGTCAGCACCGGCGTATCGGCCGGGTTCACCTTGTTGTAGACCGGAGGCGCCGGTAAATCCGTCGGCAGAAGATTGGTCGCGGCGTTGATTGCAGCCTGTACCGACTGCTCGGCTACATCCATGTTCAGGTCGAGGCTGAATCGCAGGGTAATCACCGACGCCCCACCGGAACTGGTGGACGCCATCTGGCTCAGCCCCGGCATCTGCCCGAACTGGCGCTCGAGTGGCGCGGTGACGGCACTGGTCATCACTTGCGGACTGGCGCCCGGGTATAACGTCATGACCCGGATGGTCGGGTAATCGACTTGCGGCAGTGCAGAAACAGGCAGCAACTTGTACGCGATCAAACCGGCCAGAACGATGGCGAGCATGCTCAGAGTCGTTGCGACCGGCCGCAGGATGAACAGTCTGGAGATGTTCATGCGCGTGTGCTTTCCGCCTTGCCAACCGACGCCGACTCATCAGTGCTCTTGCCCGGTTTACCCTGCAGTTGCTGGCCTGGGGTCGTCGGGACATCCTTGCTGTCGCTGACCACTTCTACCGTGGCGCCATCGCGCAGGCGGTCTGTGCCCTCCAGCACGACACGATCCCCCGCTGCCAGCCCCTCGCTGACCACTGTCAGTTGCTCGTTATTGGCGCCGGTTTTGAGCGTGCGAATCTTGACTTTGTTTTCACCGTCCATCGCGTACACGAAGGTGCCGTTGGTGCCAAACTGGATCGCAGCGGTAGGCACCAGCACAGCCTGCTTGAGGGTGTCGGCCAACAGATGCACATTGACGAACTGGTTAGGGAAAAGCACTTCATTCTGATTTTCGAAGCGGGCTTTGAACTTCAGCGTTCCGGTGGCCACATCGATCTGGTTATCAAGACTCGCCAGCACGCCCTGAGCCTGCTGCTTCAAGTCACCACGATCCCAGGCCTCCACGGGCAGCTTGTCGCCACTGCGATAGCGGGTAATCACCGTCGAAAGGTCTTTCTCGGGCAGTGTGAAAGCGACGGTAATGGGTTTGGTCTGGGTGATGATCACCAGCGCCGTGGTGTCGTTGGCCGCCACCAGATTGCCGACGTCCAGTTGCTTGAGGCCGATACGCCCGGCGATCGGGGCACGAATGCGAGTGAATTCAAGATTGAGTCTGGCATCGCCCACTGCTGCCTGATTGGTCTTGATTGTGCCCTGATACTGATTGACCAGCGACTCGGCGGTATCCAGCGTCTGCTTGGCGATACTGTCTTCAGCGTACAGGCCGCGATAGCGCTGCACGTCCAGTTGGGCGTTTTTCAGCAGAGCCTGATTGGTCGCCAGCGTACCTTCCGCCTGCTGCAGGGCTATCTGGTAACTGCGTGGATCGATCTCGGCCAGCAAGTCCCCGGCCTTGACCATTTGCCCTTCCTGGAAATTGATCTTGACCAGCTCACCCGCCACCCGGCTGCGCACGTTGATGGTGTTCATCGCCGTCACGGTGCCCAGGGCCTTGTAGTAAATCGGGAAATCGCCCAGAACCGCCGGAGCCACGCGAACCGGCACGGGAATAGTAGAACCACCGAAGCCAGGACGCGCCGCGCCACTTTCGGCCGTACCGCCTGATTTGCGGTGTGCCCCCTCTTTGCTCGGCGCAGATGCAGGCCACAACCACCAGCACAAGCCGACGATAATCAACAGGACCAACAGGCTGATGAGCCAGCGACGGGAACTACGGGGGCCAGACGATTGCATGAATAAATCAACCATTGCGGATGGGGCTTTTCAGGAGGCTGAACAATAAGCACAGATGCGTGACAAGCAAAGCGCCTTTACCGGCAATTTACCTTGTCCTTACTTTTGTTAAACAGCTGAAGCGTAAACGAAAACGGCCTGAACATGTTCAGGCCGTCCAGGTATTGCCAAGTGTTACTTCAATACGGCCAATGCGGCGTCGTAGTCAGGTTCCTGACCGATTTCCGGAACCAGTTCGCTGTGCAGCACTTTATCGTTTTCATCCAGCACAACGACAGCACGAGTGGTCAGACCGACCATCGGCCCATCAGCGATGGCAACACCATAGTTTTCCATGAACTCACCGCCACGCAGGGTGGAGAGGTTTTTCACGTTTTCCAGACCCTCGGCACCGCAAAAGCGCGCCTGGGCAAACGGCAGATCAGCAGAAATGCACAGCACCACGGTGTTGGTCAGGTCATTGGCCTGGGCGTTGAACTTGCGTACGGAAGTCGCGCAGGTCGGCGTGTCGACGCTTGGGAAGATGTTCAGCACTTTGCGCTTGCCGGCAAAGTCAGCCAGGGTCACGTCAGCCAGATCACCGCCTACCAGCGAAAAGGCCGGGGCCGCAGCACCGACTTTCGGCAGTTCGCCATTGATTTGGACAGGGTTGCCTCTGCGAGTCACTTGAGCCATGAACTGAGTCCTTTTTCCACGGGTTGATTAGACGGAGAAGTTAACCATGAAAGTGTTGATCGACCTAGAGCGTAGATGGATGAAGTGTGGGGGCTTTCATTTACCCACGTCAGTTTTCAAGTCCAGCAGGTGCGGACGCCTTCAAAAATCCCGTTTATAGAAAATATCCAGCGAACTGGCCAGACCGCTTGCAGCTTCCAGGTAGACCTTTTTGCTCAACATGTAGCGCAAGGCAATGGTGTTGGCAGGTTCGAATACCCCGACCCCGTAACGCAAGCTGAGCTTGTCGGTGATTTTGCCGCTGGCGACCACGTTGGTTTTTTCCCCGGAACCGGAGGTATCCAGCTCGAAATCCCGAATACCCAGGTCTTTGGCCAGTTTGCCGGTGGTCGATTCGCTGCCAGCCAGCCCCAGTGCCAAGGCAGCCTGGGCCATCATGTTGCTGTCTTCACCGGTGTTGTTCAACGGCCTTCCCAGCACCAGATAGGACAATGCCTGCTCCTGACTCATGGCGGGTTCGGAGAACACCGTCGTGGTCGGTTGCTCGGCACTGCCCGATAACCGGATGCCAGCAACAACATCGTCTGTCTGCCGAATCGCTTCGACATCCAGATACGGCTGATCGATTGGCCCGGCAAACAACAGCCGCGCCTTGCGAATCGTCAACCGCTGGCCATAGGCACGGTATCGGCCATTGTTCAGGTTAAGTTCGCCTCGGGTGTCCAGGTTGTCTCCGATGTGCACCCGGCCTGCGAGGTCAGCCGTCAACCCAAAGCCGGTAAAGCTCAGTTTTTCCTGTCCCACCTGAACATCGATATCCATGGCCATCGCCAACGGCGGCTCGCCCTCCTCCGTTTGCTGCCCAACAATCACTGTGTCGCCTGACAACTTGACCGTGGAAGGCGGTAGCTCACGAACGGTTATCGTCCCTTGGGGAATCAACACTTTGCCAGAGATACCCAAGCGACCGCCCTGCATCGAGATTTTCAAATCCGGCGCGGCTTCGAGTCTGGCGTAGGGTTCAACCGTGATTGGCAGACGGGAGCCCTTGAGGCTCAAATCGACCACCAGCGCCTGACTCCAGCCAATCTGCCCGGTTAGACGTCCCTCTCCGGTATCGCCACTTTTCCAGTGACCGTCGAGCTGAACGTTTTCTCCGGCGATCTGCGCCTGAATCTGCACATCCTGCAGGCTTATCGGCAGCTCTGGCCCGGAGACTTCGCCACCGCTGAGGACGACGCTGCCGTTCACTTGCGGGGCCAAAAGCCCGCCGGACAAACGTCCGCTGCCGTTCAATCGCCCATTGAGCTTCTGCACCATGGGCACGAATGGGCGGGCAATGGACAGGTCAAGCCCGCTCAGGTTGAAGTCGCCGCTCAAGGTCTTGTTCTGCGCCAACGGATCAATGCGGGCATTTACCTGCAAAGCCCCAAGTTTTCCGCCACGGAAATCCAGACGACTGTCGATCAGTTTCGGGGTCAGTTTGCTGGTCAGAACCAGACTCTCGTAAGGAAAGTCCAGCCACTGATCCTTCTCCTTGACACGCAAGGTTCCGCCGTTGGCGTTCACCGTAATTTGTCCGTTAGGGCCTGCAGCTGGCACATCGAGCTGCACGTCAGCGTTCAGCGAACCTTTCCAGGCAAAGTCTTTCGGAAGCCACTGGGCCAGACTGTCGAGAGGAAAATTCTTCAAGTGATAACGCAGACGCGGTTCGGGCATGAGACGCTGATCTTCACCACACAGACTGGCCATGCCAGAAAGCCAGCAATGCGCACCAAAGTTCACCTTGCCGTCAGCCAGGCGCTCCAGCTTGGCCGGTTGCTGCAATTGCCAGCGTTGCCCACCTGTCTGCACATCGCCGCTGGAAAGTCGCCCGCGCCAGTTGCCCTTGTCGAGGTTGCCATCCAGACCCAGCGCCAGCTTGAGCAACGGTCCCTGCAAGTCGAGCTTCATCTGCTGGCGTTTGATATCACCCTGAGCATCCACGACCAGCGTACCCAGTTGCTTGTCGCCTGCCTGAATACCGCTGCCTTTGATATCGACATTGGCGCGCTGGGCATTGTCGAGTCTGGCATTTACGTTCAGCGCTTTCAGTTGATTGCCTTCAAAAGCCAATTGAGAGCCCTGCATGCCCAGTTGGCCTTGAGGCGCTTTCAACGTTCCGGCCACATCAAGACGGCCTTTGACCTGCCCTTGCAGCCCCGGCCATAGCTGCCCCAGCCGAGGCAGGTTGATATCCAGTTGAGCCAGCAGACGCTGCTGCAGGCTGCCATTGCCCTGAATGCGGTTATCCCCTAGACGCACTTCAAGCGCGCCGACATTCCACTTGTCACCCGCGCCATCGGCTTTGACCTGCAAAACCGCAGGCTGACCACGCAGACGGCCCTTCAGGTCCAGATCCGCGTTCAGGCTCAACTGTTCGTTTCTGAGCTGCCCTTTACTGCGCAGCGGTCCGGCCAAAGTCCCTGGCATCTGCGCGACCCAATAAGCAGGGTCAATCGCGCTCAGGTCCAGCGCGGTATCCCAGCCGATGCCATCGGCAAATTGCAGGTTGAGATGCCCGGTGGCCTTACCCTGCCCCGCGACCATTTCCAACTGCGGCAGGAATATCTGGGTCAAATCACCACTGAAAGGACTTACCAGGCTGAATGCACCTGCCGGACCGTCCACATTGGCACTGAAATTCCCCAGATATTTACCGTCGGTGTAAGAGACTTCCCCGACGAACTTGCGCAGCGCTACCTGCGGCTCTTCGATCAGCGGATACAAACGATGCCAGGGGAAATCACGCCAATCGAGCTTCGCATCGGCACGGAACTCATGCTCCCAGCTCAACGCACCGTTGAGACTCAGGCGCTGATCTGCGCTGGCATTCAAGTCAAGGGCCTCGATCACTGCCCCCTTGGCGTCAACGCGCCCCTTGAGTGCCAGAGCAACAGGGCCTTGCTCGGCGGGAAGGCTGGCCGAGCCCTGTAGCTGATAACCCTTCTGAAGATCACCCTTCGCATCCAGCAGCAACTGATTGAGTTGCAGGGTGTCCGGCAGCGAGTCCGCCGCTTTGAACGGGTCGGCACTGATCCTTAACTGTGCGGGCAGATTGTCCGCGAGAGGTTGCAATTCGCCTTCCAGCAAACCCTGCAGATAGCCACTGCTGATGCCCTTGAGCTGCAGGGTTTTGAGAAGGTCGCCCTGTATATCCAGATTGAGTGCCCAGGCGCGACCATCGATGTCCGGCAGTTTTACCAGTCCGGTGGCGGACAGGGGCCAATCCCCAGAAGGCTGAAGCAGCCCAGCCAGGTCCAGCACCAGATCATCTCGACGCGCATGCACGTTATCCAGCCGCAAACCTTCGGCGGTCCAGTGCGCCGCCATTTCCAGGTCAGCGACCTGTTCGCTGCCATCCAGCAACAGACTGCCGATACGTACATCACCCAGACGAATTGCCAGAGGCAGTTTCAGATCAGGTAACTGCAAAGGTTCATTTTGCGCTGCGTCACTACCGGGGGCCAGTTGCAGGCGAATCTGATCAGCATTCAGCCGATCGATACACAGGGTCATCTTCAGCAAGCACCCAGGGGACCAGTCCAGCAGCGGCTTGTCGATTTCGACGCGGGTGGCGCCTTGTTGCCACAGCAAGTGATCAGCCTCCCATTGTCCGCCCAGATGACCGTTGAAGTTTTGCAGTTGTAAACCCGGCACACGTGCCAGCGCCCATCGGCTCCCGGTTTCAGTACCCAGCAGCCCCCACAGACTGACAAACACCAGCAGGACAATAGCGACCAGTAGCAACCCCAGAGCTTTCAGCGAACGTTGCCAGTTGAACGGCTTCATAGCTCAGGCCCCATGGAAAAGTGCAGCCGAACGCCGCCGTCATCGTCCAGTGCGTGGGCCAGATCCAGGCGCAACGGGCCTACCGGTGAAACCCAGCGCACACCAATGCCCACACCGGTCTTGAGGCTCGGCAATTCCAGAGTATCGAAAGAGTTACCCTGATCGACGAAGGTCGCGACTCGCCATTTCTCGGCGATGGAGTATTGGTACTCAACACTACCCGCCACCATGTAGCGACCACCAATACGGTCACCGTCCGAGTTTTCCGGTGAAAGTGTCTGATAGTCATAACCGCGAACGCTTTGATCACCACCCGCAAAAAAGCGCAGGGACGGCGGTATCGATTTATAGCCATTGGTGGCATTGCCGCCAAACTGCACGCGGGCGAGGAAGCGGTGATTATCCCAAAGCGTGGTCAGGCCCTTGAGCAACACGTTGCCATGCAGAAGGTTCGAATCGGACATCAGTCCTTCCTTGGCGACTTGAGCATCGAACTGCAGGCGATAGCCGTTGTGCGGATCAATTCGGTTGTCGCTGCGCAGATAGGAATAGCTGACGCCCGGCATCAGCAGCGTACTGAGCCCCGAATCGTCACCCAGTCGATACTCCTCGCGCTGCCACTTCAATGAAACCACTCGCTCCCAACCGCTGGGTAATTTGCTGTGCCATTCCGGGCCGACCGTGAGCAGCTTGCTCAAAGTGTCGGTCCCGGCGATCTCTTCGTACTGATAGCCGCCTGCAAAGCGCAGCTTGTCAGTCAGCGGTGGGTCCAGCGGAATGTCGTACCAAAGCCCGACGTTCTGACGCGGTGCAGACAACTCACTTTCGATGCCGTAGCTGTGGCCTTGGGGATTGACCCAGTGCCGGGTCCAGTTGGCCTTGCCCCGCGGTCCGACGTCCGTTGAATAACCCAGCCCCAGGCCCATTGTGCGCGGTTTACGTGTCTCCAGCTGGACAGTGACAGGAATCTCTTGCCCCACAGCGGCGGTCGGCGCGGCATCCACACGCACGCCCTCGAAATAACCACTGGTTTGCATCGCCTGATTCAGTTCGGCAATCAGTTCGGAATCGTAAGGCGTATTTTCCTTGAACGGCACCATGCGCTTCAGCAAGTCGTCATCAAAAGGCGCGTCACCACTGAAGCTGACTTTGCCCAGCGAATAGCGCGGACCGCTGTCGTAAACCAGATCGATGTCGGCGATACCTGCCGCAGGGTCTATCGAAAGACGCTGCTGGACAAAACGCCCGGAGAAGAAACCGTAGCGAGACGCCTGATTCAGGATCAGGCGCTTGGCGTCTTCATAATGACCATGATTCAGCACGGCACCACTTTTCAGCGCATCACCGTCGGGAACCCGGAATGCCTTCAGTGACGCGGCCTCGCCCTCAATGCGTATGGTGACATTGCGCAGATGAATGGGCTCACCCGGCTGAACCGAGATAACCAGCTGTGGCTGGTTATCTCGGCCAGTCTTCACTTCGCTGGCGATCTTCGCCTGGTAATAGCCCAACGCCTGCGCTGCCCGCTGCGCCTGCTCTTCGGCGCCCATACTGAAATGCTGCAGGCTGTCGGCATCACGCACGCCGGGACTGCCCACATAGCCTTCAATGTTGGCTTTGAGCGCGGAATTGGCAGGTGTGACCCTCACATCCAGCCGCGCTTCAGCGAACGCCGCAACGCTGGATACACCAAGAATCAAACCGCTGGTAAACATTGCAAGAAACTTCATGGCGCGAATGCTAACACGAGCAACGGCTATCACTGGAACACGCCAAGCAGTTGA
Organism: Pseudomonas folii; assembly: GCF_014357575.1. Taxonomy (GTDB): domain Bacteria; phylum Pseudomonadota; class Gammaproteobacteria; order Pseudomonadales; family Pseudomonadaceae; genus Aquipseudomonas; species Aquipseudomonas folii. The sequence goes on from NZ_JACONW010000080.1 coordinate 17,910, forward strand.
AATTTCATGGGTTTACGCCATCGCTTGCAGCGAAACCTGCGGATTTGGGTGGAAAAATACATGTTCGCGGACGGGTCCTACAGCCACTTCACCGATTTCCTCGTAGCCCTGTCGCTTAAAGAACTCAAGATATCGCGCATTTCCCGTATCGAGGACGATGCCCTGGGAGTTTTCATCTTCGGCGCACCAATTATGTACAGCCTGCAACAGTTGCTCACCAAGCTGTTCACTTTGAAATTCTGGATGAATTCCGAGCAGAGGTAATACATGCACCGACTCTGAAGGCAGGCACGCCAGGACTGCGTTGTAGTATTCGAGGTAACGGCGCGTGCAGTTGAAGCCGGCGCTGAGCACCATACGCAGGCGCCACGCCCAGCTTTCAGTAATACCCAGACGTCGCTGCGGGGGCGCGATGAGCGCTGCACCGACCAATCGGTCGTCAATGAAGAGACCAATGGCAGGCAGTTGCTGAAGAAAGTGTTGTTTGACCAGTGCCCGGATTGTGGCACGCACGCGCTGGTCAAAGCCGCTGCGTTCAGCATTGAACAGGTAGGCGAAACTCGGTTCGTGGCGATAGGCGAGGTAGAGCAGCGAGCGGGTTTCCCTCGAGTAACCGCTGTCGAGCTGACGCACTTCAGCCACGATGGCAGACGATTCTGGCATGGAACAACCTCTCATTAACGGCGCAGCTCGAACGGCAGCGCTCCATTGCTACAAAGGTTCGAGTCATGGCTCGCAGCCACAGTTCCAATATCCTTTGGGGATGCCTCTTTCGGCTTAGGTGGGCGTGCGTTTTTATTGCTTGATTCTTGTGTACATATCCGTTGTATCGGTCATGGCTTCTATTGGTTGCGCCCTTACGGCGCGTCACTTTTGATTCCGGAAGCCGGCCCAGCCAAAAGTAACCAATAGGCTTTTGCCCCACCACTGGGTGCCTCGCCTAGGCTCGGTATGCCCGTAATCCGACATTGCTGCGTGGGGCCGCCGCCACCGGCCATCCATGGCCTGAGGCGGCTAACCCGGCATCCCTGCCGCCCCTTCATTTAACAAGAGCCCCCACACAGCAATGTCGAATTCCGGCCGGCGTGATTTGACGGGGCGCTTAAGATCAAAATCAAAAGCAGATCAAAAACAACGGTTTCACCCCGGAACGGTAGGAGCGAACTTGTTCGCGAGACGTCAGCACATCCAACACAAGCCTCGTCTGACACACCGCTTCGCAGCCTTCGGCAGCTCCTACAGAAAGTCGGTAAGTTCACACAACCAGGTCGGCTGTCAGGCCGCCGCGCTTTTGATCTTGGGCGCCCCGTTAAACCACGCTGGCCGAACGCAGATTCTGAAGCGTGGGGCGCTCTTGAGTTGAAGAGTGGCAAGGATGCCGGGTTTGCTTACTTTTGTCTGGGCCGGCTTCCGGATTTCAAAAGTGAGGCGCTGTAAAAGCGCAACCAATATCAGCCCTGACCGCGATAACGGATATGTACACCCAATGACCCAAAGACGTGTGTAGAACTCCACGCTGAGTTCCCACCTCCCACTGGAGATGAAACGCCATGTCAGCTAGCATCGCTTTTTTGTATTTGCCAGGACTGCCTGCCCATGAAAATCGTTTCATTCAATATCAACGGGCTTCGCGCCCGCCCTCATCAGTTGGCAGCACTGATCGAAAAACACCAGCCCGACGTCATTGGCCTGCAGGAAACAAAAGTCTCGGACGAGCAATTTCCTCAGGCCGATATCGAAGCGCTGGGCTATCACGTGCACTTTCATGGCCAGAAAGGCCACTACGGCGTTGCCCTGCTCTCTCGCAAAATGCCACTGGCGATGCACAAAGGCTTCGAGACAGATGATGAGGAATCGCAAAAACGCTTCATCTGGGGCACGTTTGCTGACGACAACGGACAACCAATTACCATCATGAACGGCTACTTCCCACAGGGAGAAAGCCGTGATCATCCGACCAAGTTTCCCGCCAAGCAGCGTTTCTACAACGACCTTCAGGCGCTGCTGGAAACCCGCTTCAGCAACGATCAGCCGCTTATTGTCATGGGCGACGTGAACATCTCTCCGGAAGACAGCGACATCGGCATTGGTCCGGACAACGCCAAGCGTTGGCTGAAAACCGGTAAATGCAGCTTTCTGCCCGAAGAACGGGAGTGGATGGCGCGCTTGAAGAACTGGGGGCTGGTCGACAGCTTTCGCCACCTGCATCCGGAAGTCATCGACCAATTCAGCTGGTTCGACTACCGCAGCCGCGGTTTCGAAGATCAACCCAAGCGTGGTCTGCGCATCGACCTGATCATGGCGTCCAATGGGTTGCAGCCTCGCATCAAGGCAGGCGGAGTGGATTATGAACTGCGCGGCATGGAGAAGCCCTCGGACCATGCGCCAATCTGGCTTGAGTTGAGTTGAGTTGAGTTGAGTTGAATCTGAATCGTGGGACCGGCTTTAGCCGGGAAGAGGCCGGTATATCCGCTGCATGTGCGGCATCTGACAGACAGTCTTCCCGGCTAAAGCCGGTCCCACGTCTCAATGCCCCTGCATGAACCCAACTGTCATCTTCCCGTAACCAATCCGACTTAATCTCCCGACTCTTTCCTTATATTCAAGGTGCCGCACATGCTGCGCGCTGTGTCTTTGCTGGCCGCCCTCGTCTTGCTGGCGTTTGACGCGACAGCCAGTCTTCCCTCATCCACCCGCAACGATCCGGTACTGCGCATTCATGGCTCCAACACCATCGACGCGCAATTGGGCCCGGCACTGGTTGAAGGACTCATGCGCAAACAAGGCCTGCATGACGTGCGTACCGAAGCTGGCCCTGCGGTCAACGAACTGCGGGTCGTCGGTACAACCTCTGACGGCAAACAGCTCAAGGTCGAGATCGCTGCTCATGGCTCCGGCACTGGATTCAGCGCACTCAAGGCCGGGAAAGCGGACATCGCCGCGTCATCACGCCCCATCAAGGAAAAGGAAATCCAAGACCTGGCAGGGGTCGCCAACCTGAAAAGCCCGGGCGCCGAGCAAGTCATCGCCATCGATGGCGTCGCAGTCATCCTGCACCCCGGCAACCCCATACGGGAATTGACCACAGAGCAATTGGCCCGTGTGTTCGCCGGGGAAATCCGTAATTGGCAGGAATTGGGTGGCAAGGATGGGGAAATCCATCTTTATGCTCGCGACGAACAATCAGGCACCTTCGAGACCTTCAAGGAGCTGGTCCTGCTCAAGTACAGCAAGACACTCGCCGCCTTTGCGAAGCGCTTTGAGTCCAGCGAGCAACTCTCCGATGAAGTCAGCCAGGATCGTAACGGTATCGGCTTTATAGGGCTGCCCTATGTCCGTCACGCAAAAGCAGTCGCAATAGCTGATGGCGAGTCGCGACCGATGTTGCCGACGGTGAGCCTGATTGCCACCGAGGATTACCCGTTATCGCGGCGTCTGTACCTTTATCTGCCGGTCGAAGCTCATCAGCCCTGGGCTGCCGCGCTGGTGGAATTTGCCCAGAGTGCGGAGGGTCAGGCAGTCGTCGCGCAGAACGGCTTCGTGGCGCAGACGGTACAGACCATCAAGGTTCAGGCCACGGCGCAGATGCCAGGTGAATACCAGAGGCTGACGCGAGAAGCGGAGCGCTTGTCAGTCAATTTCCGGTTTGCCCAAGGCAGCGCCAGGCTGGATAACAAGGCCTTGCTGGACGTGCAACGGGTCGCGGATTACCTGAAACAGCATGACAAGCTCGATCAGCGTGTAACCCTGGTCGGATTTGGCGATGCCAAAAGCGATCCCCAGCGCGCGCAGTTGCTCTCCCGATTGCGCGCCATGGCGGTTCGGCGGGAATTGATGAAAAGCAATATCACCCTGCGGGAAGTGGTCGGTTTCGGTGACGAAATGCCCGTGGCTGCCAATGATCTTGACGACGGGCGTATCAAGAACCGGCGGGTTGAAGTCTGGGTGGATTGATGGGGGGCCCGTAACTGACCGGTTCTCTATGGAACATTTATTTCCGCCTGCAAGCTTGATCGCGTGCTTTTGACCTTGCAGGACCGGCTTTAGACGGGAGGGCAGTATGACTGGCGAAGGCGATTCAGCGAATGCCCGAACGCCCTCCTGGCTAAAGCCGGTCCTACGCAGGCATACGGGGCGTCCCTGAAGACTCCAGCTCGGCTATCCTCCCGCATATAAGAAAAAGCAGGAAAAGGAGGCACCGTGAACCCGCCATCCGAAGATGAGCCCCAAGAACCTCAAGACGCCAAGCCACCGACGTTCTGGCAAATGCTGCACAGCGTGCTGGCCGCTGCTTTTGGTGTGCAAGGCGGTAGAAATCGGGAGCGGGACTTTACTCGCGGTAAACCGATGCATTTCGCAATCATCGGGTTGGCGTTCACCCTCCTCCTTACAGGGCTATTGTTCGGCGCCGTGCAACTGATCCTGTACTTCGCTTTGAGCTGAAGACGCTGGCGAGTGAAGGGCATCACTCGACAAAAACGAATAGCCTGTTCCAGCCGGTTTGCCCTCCAGGCTCAAGGCCCGGAAATCGACGCCGTAATCATCCCGCTGGCTGTCGATACGGATCTGTTTCAGATCACTGATACGCACTTCTTTCATGACTCGGGCCAGGCGAGCACCGACGCGCTTGCGAGTGGCCGGATCACTGGCGTCGTAATCGTGCAACAGGACGATGGCAAGCCCACCCAGCATGAAGTGCCCACCGGCCAATGCGCTGATACGCCCATCCCGAAGAGCGTCCAGAGACTGCGGCGACCAGTTGATTGAGCTGAACAACACGCTTTTGCCAGGTTCCCGGCCGGTTGCGCGCGCGGCATCCATAGCGCCGAATGCCATCTGATCATTCGCTGCCCAGACTAGACTGATATGCGGGTACCGCTTGAACAGCATCAACGCTTGCTCATAAGCCCGGTCGCGTCGCCATCCGCCCAGGACGATCTGCCTCAGACGGATTTCAGGGTGCTCGGCCAGCGCACGGTGCAAGCCCTGCTCGCGCTTCAAGGAAACCGGCGTGGTGTTGGTGCCCGCGAATGCGAGCATTTCTACCGGTTCGACTGCACCTGTCGACGGATGCAAGCCGATCAGGCGTTTGGCAGTCAGATAACCGCCCTCCTCGTCGTCACCGACCAGGCTACCGATAAAGTTTGGATAGCGTTGCGGCAGGTCGCCGAGAATACGCAACTGGTCGGCGGTCAAGGTGTTGTTGACAGCGAAAAGCTTTACGTCGCTGCCTTGGGACAAGCGAAGAATCTCAGGGGCGATATTGAGTTCATTCGAGAACAGGAGATAATCCGGGCGATTTGCGCCCTGCAAAGCGTCCCGCGCCAATTCAACCAGTTTTCGAGTGTCCCGGTTGCTGTAGCGTACCGTAAGACTCATGTCGAGCCGGGTTGCCGCAGCCTGCATGAAGCGCGCGTAAGTTGACCAATAGCCGTCCGATGACGGTCCGGGGCTCAGAAATACCACTGATGCGGCGCTGGCTGAGTTCAGCCAGCACCCTAAAGCAACGGCGAGCACGCGGCAGTAAAATCGGGTCATACCAACAAGCCTTGATTAGTAGTCAAAGATCAATTTGAAGACCTTTGATTAGCTATCGGCCGCGGACCCGACTGTCTGCACCGTTAATTGGCGCTCATGGCGTTTATTGATGGCTGACCCAGAATATTGCTGCGCCCACGACGAGGATAATAATGAAGAAGATAGCCCAGGCGTCGACATGGCTATCTTTCCTGGACACTTTCGGGTGATGGCTCATACACATTGCCTCTTGTCTGTTTTATTAGTGGCAGCACGGATCAAACAATGAGTCTTCGGTCATTTCAGTTCAAACTCAACCCTAGTAAAGCCGAGGGATGCCCTTACCACAAGCAGGGTTAAGCGCGTCAGACCGGATGCTTATCACCTTTAGCTATTTGCATATATGCAAACGCCACTTTTGCGCATATCCGCAAACTGGTATCTTCCCCCGGCTCCGTAGGGAGTGCGCGGCCGTGCGCGCAGATTTGCTGTGGTAATTGCCTGAGAACAGGACCTATATGTACGTATACGACGAGTACGACCAGCGGATCATCGAGGACCGCGTAAAGCAGTTCCGTGATCAGACCCGACGCTACCTCGCGGGAGAACTCAGCGAAGAAGAGTTTCGCCCGCTGCGCCTGCAGAATGGCCTCTATATCCAGCGTTTTGCGCCAATGCTGCGCGTGGCTGTGCCTTACGGCCAGCTGACGTCACGCCAGGCACGGATGATGGCGAAAATCGCTCGCGATTATGACAAGGGCTACGCGCACATCAGCACACGGCAGAACGTTCAGTTCAACTGGCCCGCGCTGGAAGATATCCCGGACATCCTGGCTGAGCTGGCGACGGTGCAAATGCACGCCATTCAGACCAGCGGCAACTGCCTGCGCAATGTCACCACCGATCAGTTCGCCGGCGTAGCGGCTGACGAGTTGGTTGACCCGCGTCCATGGTGCGAAATTGTCCGTCAGTGGACTACGTTCCACCCGGAATTTGCCTACCTGCCGCGTAAATTCAAGATCGCGATCAACGGTTCAACCAGTGACCGCGCCGCCATCGAAGTTCACGATATTGGCCTGGAGCCGATTCGTAACGATGCGGGCGAGCTTGGCTTCCGTGTTCTGGTTGGCGGTGGTCTTGGCCGTACACCAGTCGTTGGCGCCTTTATCAACGAATTCCTGCCGTGGCAGGACCTGTTGAGCTATCTCGACGCCATCCTGCGGGTTTACAACCGCTATGGCCGTCGTGACAACAAGTACAAGGCGCGGATCAAGATTCTGGTCAAAGCACTGACTCCAGAGGTCTTCGCCGAAAAAGTTGAAGCCGAGATGGCTCACCTTCGTGGCGGCCAGACCACATTGACCGAGGCGGAAGTGCAGCGTGTTTCCAGGCATTTCGTCGATCCGGAATACAAAGCGCTGGCAGATTTCAGCGCAGAACTGGCGAAACTGGATCAGGATCATCCCGGCTTTGCCCGCTGGCGTACGCGCAACACCCTGGCCCACAAGAAGCCGGGCTATGTTGCCGTTACCCTGTCGCTCAAGCCTACCGGTGTTGCACCGGGCGACCTGACTGACAAGCAACTCGATGGTGTCGCCGATCTGGCCGATCGTTACAGCTTTGGCCAACTGCGTACCTCTCACGAGCAGAATATTATTCTTGCCGACGTCGAGCAGGCTCAACTGTTCACGCTGTGGCAGGAATTGCGCGAGCAAGGCTTCGCCACCCCTAACGTGGGCTTGCTGACCGACATCATCTGCTGCCCTGGCGGCGATTTCTGCTCGCTGGCCAACGCCAAGTCGATCCCGATTGCCGAATCCATCCAGCGCCGTTTCGACGATCTGGATTACCTGTTCGACATCGGCGAGCTGGACCTGAACATTTCCGGTTGCATGAACGCATGCGGTCACCACCATGTCGGCCATATCGGCATTCTGGGCGTGGACAAGAAAGGCGAAGAGTTCTACCAGGTCTCCCTGGGTGGCAGCGCAAGTCGTGACGCCAGCCTGGGCAAGATCCTCGGTCCTTCCTTCGCCCAGGACGCCATGCCGGACGTGATCGAAAAGCTGATCGACGTTTACGTTGAAAAACGTAACGAAGACGAGCGTTTTATCGACACTTACCAGCGTATCGGCATCGACCCTTTCAAGGAGCGCGTCTATGCAGCGAATCATTAAGAACAACGAAGTCATTGATGAAACCTGGCACTTGCTGCCCAAGGAAACGTCGTTTGATGAGTTGTCCAACTGCGACGACCTGATCGTTCCTCTATCGCTATGGCGCGAGCACGGCCATGCCCTGGCTGCCCGTGACGGCGGCCTGGGTGTCTGGCTGGACAGCGATGAAGAAGCTGAAGAAATCGGTGCAGATGTCGACAAATTCCAGGTCATTGCCCTGAATTTTCCCGCCTTCACCGACGGCCGCAGTTACTCCAACGCTCGCCTGCTGCGGGATCGTTATGGCTACAAGGGTGAGTTGCGCGCCATCGGCGACGTACTGCGTGATCAACTGTTCTACCTGCATCGCTGCGGCTTCGATGCATTCGCGATCCGCGCTGACAAAGACCCCTACGAAGCCCTCGAAGGCTTGAAGGACTTTTCGGTGACCTATCAGGCCGCAACTGACGAGCCGCTGCCGTTGTTCCGCAGACGTTAAGTCGTTCGGTGTCAGAGAAAGCCCAGGTCTGGATCTCCAGCCTGGGCTTTTTAAATACAGCTGATTAATGGGAGTCTGTAGTGCCTGC
>NZ_JACONW010000081.1 GCF_014357575.1 Pseudomonas folii
CCCGCGATTCAGGCGCTGCGGTGTATAAGTCAGAGCGCGTAATCGTTCATCGCGAGCAAGCTCGGCGCCTGCAGGGATGCGGTCTCTGTGGGAGATTGACGTGGGACCGGCTTTAGCCGGGAAAGCAGCATTTCTGACGATAAAGACGCAGTGAATGTACCGGCCTCTTCCCGGCTAAGGCAGGTGCCACGACAATGGAGCCCTCAAAATCCAACGACCTACTCCGCGTTCAACAACTGCTCCGCCAGCATGTCGGCGACCCGGGCGGGTGAACGCTTTTCGGCCTGAGCGTGTGCATAAACCTCAGTCAATCGCTGGCCGATTCGCGACAGACAGGCAGTAATGGTGCTCGGGCTTTCACCCTGATGTTGCAGAGCAACGTAAATAAGCCCACCAGAATTGATCACATAATCCGGCGCATACAGAATGCCGCGAGTCTCCAACTGATCAGCCACTTGCAGGCTACTGAGCTGATTACTGGCCCCGCCAGCTACGGCAGCACAACGTAATTGTGCAACTGTCTGGCTATTGAACACGCCGCCAAGGCCACAGGGCGCAAGAATATCGCAGGGTGTACTGAGCAACGCTTCACACGCGATGGGGTGAGCACCGAATTGCTCCATGGCTAATTGCACTCGCCCCTGATCCAGATCACTGACCAACAGGTCTGCGCCCGCGGCATGCAGTTGCTCGGCCAGCGCATAGCCGACATTCCCCAGCCCCTGCACGGCCACGCGCAAACCTTCCAGATTGTCGCTGCCCAACCGGGCCATTGCCGTGGTTCGAATGCCGGTAAAAACGCCCATGGCCGTGTGCGCAGATGGATCACCGGACTCACTGGTGCTGGTGACGTGTTGGGTATGTTGAGCAATGCAATCCATGTCGACGCTCGAGGTCCCGCTGTCCAGGGCGGTGATGTAACGCCCGTTGAGACTTTCAATAAAACGGCCGAACGATTCAAAGAGCGCCGCACGATTGGATAGACGTGCCGGACGCATGATCACGGCCTTCCCACCGCCCAACGGCAGACCGGCGAGCACGGCTTTGTAGCTCATGCTTCGGGCTAGGCGGATGGCATCTTCGATTGCGCTCTCTTCATCCGGGTAGGAAAGATAGCGACAGCCCCCCAGGGCCGGTCCTCTACGACAATTATCAATGGCGATGACTGCTTTCAGGCCGGTTTCCGGGTCGACGACCAGATGCAGCGACTCGACACGTGATGTATGCATGAGTGCGAACATCGACGGTGCTCCGGTATGTTTTTATGAACCGAGTATAGGCGTTTCGAAAAAAAAAGATGGACCGCTCGATCCATGGAATCTCCCATAGAAACTGCGCTGTTCTGAAGACCGGCCGGGCGGCGTTCCGTTTTAGCCGGGAGGACGTCGGGGCATTCGCTAAATACCCTTCGCCAGAAAATACCGCCCTCCCCGCTAAAGCCAGTGCTACGAGGTGACATAAACGCTAGCAGGCAAACATGGAATGAAACACATCGCAGGGCTATTTGGCTCTGGACGAAAGACATCAGTGGGTCTAAAACAGGTCATGACTGCCAAGGTCTGCTCGGAGAGCGACATGACACCACGCCAACACTGCCTGGCTTGCCTGCAACGAACACCGTGCGATGTTTTCGAAGCGGCGCTGTGGATATCCGCCGAGCATGATCAGCAGTTCACGCCTGAATTGGCGCTAAATGCCATGGATGACCTGTTGCGCCAGATCAGAGCGGCTTTACCGGATTTACCCGGCGGCGAACTGGCGCAGCCATTGTTGCGACAACTCAACACGCTGGGCTTTGCTCAGGACGACTGGAATCCGCCTAAACCGCAATCGGCCTTACTGCATAAAGTTCTGGAGCGCCGTCGAGGCCAACCACTCGGTCTGGCACTGGTCGCCATCGAGTTGGCCAGACGTCTGGATATCAAACTTGAAGGCGTGAGCTTCCCTGGGCATTTTCTGCTGCGAGTACCGGGTGCCGACCATCTGTTGGATCCCTGTGGCGGCCGCAGGCTTTATCCCAAGGATTGTCGTGAATTGCTGGCGCGCCAGTTCGGGCCGGACATGCCACTGCGCGCCGAACACATGGCGCGAGCCACCGACGTCATGATGCTGCAACGCCTGTCGCGTAACCTGCGACACCTGCATCAGATCAACGATGATTTTCTGGCAGCCCTCAAAGACGCCAATCGAGTGATGGAACTGGGCCCGGCAACCACTGCTGATTACCTGGCCCGTGCCAGTTTGTATCGAACCCTGGAATGCCCGCAGGCCGAACGTTACGACCTGGAGCATGCATTGATGTTGAGTGATGACGCCGTTCAGCGCTTGAGACTCACCGAACGGTTGGGCCAGCTACCTCACGGAAGAGCGATTCATTAGGCATAACCGGGATGTGATTTGGTCACCGCCCAGCGCAATGCTCTTAGCCCAAGGCCCGCACTTGATTGGGCAAGGTCTTTAGCACCAGAGGCACCGAGTAACAATCCGACAACGCCCCAGACATAATAGGGAGTTGCTGCCGCCCGATCCCCGTCAAGATATGCCAGGTATCCCCGGGCAAGGTTAATGGAAGTATTGAGCAACCCCCAGGCCAGTGCAGCAGGCGGGAATGGAAGCAGCAGGATCGTGCCAGTCCATTTGATCAGTGTGTAAAGGTTTTCAGCGAAGCTCTCGGCTTTGCTGAGTGACTGCTCATCAACGTCCTGAATCATGCGTTCGATCATGGCGTCATGCAGAGTCTGCAAGTCGCGCACCTTGCCATCTGTATCAATGGTCAGCGACTTCAGTGCCATCTGTGGATTTCTCACCAGCTCCGAAAAGAGCGTGCCAATACTCGGCTGATTTTTATAACTGACACGATTGTAATAATAGGCATCCATGCCCGGCGAACTCAGGGTAGAAATAAAAACCCCAAAGTTTCTGAAGCGAATGCCGTCGGGCGCTTGAGGGGTATAGATCAGATTGTAATCTGCCAGATCGGTGCCGTTGTGTTTGAAAACGAATACACCCTCGATCAAGCGGCCGTTAAGGTACAACTCGTTGATCGAACTATTGTTCGCGCCCTGCTTGCCATCCCGTGAGCTGTCAGAATGATCAGGATAAAGCGTCGACAGCAGGTTTATAGCCCACTGATACTGCGCCTCGGTGAATCCATTCTCCAGGTAGGTGATCATTATATCCCGACGTATTTCAAAGAAGTTTCGTTGAGCAAACAGCGCCCTCCTCTTGGCATAATCAGGATGCTGCCGGTCGCCGTAGTCCTCCTTGAGTATCTCGATGTATCGCTCGCCCAGTGGTGCGGCAAGCACTTCTTTTATGACCGGCATGGACAGCTCGGAAAGGTCTTGCCCCGTGGAGGAGTACATGGGCGCGTGCTCATCCAGCTTGTAGATAAAATCATTCATGAGCAACTGAGTCAGGGAGACCAGATCCGTGTGAGGGCCAAAGTCAGGTTGAGGCCTTCGAATGTTGCTGTGTAAATCGAAATAAACCGTGTCGGTATTGACGATCAGATCGACACCCTTTCTTTTCAGGATATTCGAGATATAGATCTCTCCCGAGAGTCGGGCGAAATGACGATAAGAGATGAGCTGCATACTGTCTTTATAGCTTTTTTGCAGAAAATCGATTCGTGCTTCGCACAACGCCAACTGTCGGCGATATTTATAAGTCGACGTGTTCCGGTCGCCTCCGACAACCCGTGGTAACTCGGCGAGTTGATAATCGATTTTTGTGGCTATCAAGGCGGACATACTGGCTTGAAAGTTCGAGTCCTGCCCTGCACCCCCACGTACATCTTCTTCATTCCACCGGGTAGGCTTCTGACTGACAGCTTGCATGAACGCCGCCATGGCATCTCGAGAAGCTGGCGCGGATTGCGCTATCAGGTACTCCCTGCCACTTGGCGTCGCCGACCATTGCGCCACCTCATGGTACAGATGACGCCAACTGCCAAACTCGAACATATCGCGCCCGCCGGGCGCACCGGGGGCATAAAGCACAAAGTGTTGATCAGCGCTGGTTTCTTCGCTGAACACAATGACATCGCGCAACTTATTGCCAACCCCTCCGACTTCCAGCGCTCCGGTTTTGCGTGTAGCACCCGGCTCCTGACGATCAGCCCGCAACGCCCAGACCAGCTCCACGCCCTTGTCCGAAATATGGTGCTGAAGTTTTGCTGCCCAGGTACTCAGCGCCAACGCACTGTCGCGTTGATGCAACAGCGCCCGCAGGGTGTCAGGTTGACGGTAACGAGCCTCAAGCTCTTGCCGGTATCGATGTCGCAAGTCCAGATCAGCAACCAGCTCTTTGACAAACTCAAAGGTAAACTCCGGATGATGACTACCCTGAGGCAGTTCCAGACGGGCGTCAGCTTCGGCAGCAATCAACGGCAGGCCGTTCAGCGCATAGTCAAACAGCGACTTTCGATAGACGGGACTCAAGTCGCCTGCTGGGGAAGACCACCGATCTTTCAATACAATGAATACTTTCCGGGTATCCACGCGGTAACCCAGATGCTGCCGGATATAGTGATCAATTTTCAGTAATGGATAGCCCTCCAGCGATTCCAGCCCGGCAAACAACTGGCTGGCAGTTTGGGCACGACTACGGTATTCGCTATCGAATACTTCGTAGTCGGTTCGTTCATTATCACTGGTGTGTTTCAACCAGTGTGGGGTGCTCAGGGTTTGTAGGCGCTGCATATGTGAGTGAAAACTCTGGCGCCGCGCCTCATCGAGGGAGGCGAAAGTCTGAGACGTGTTCACAGTGTTCAGAAAGCTCGAAGCACTGTTGCCACGGGGACTCTTCAGCAGAAAGCGAAGATCCTCCACTTGCTTGACCCGCAAGGCCTTGACCAGATTGTTTACCAAAGAATCAGAAGTCGGGCTGTACTGAACTTCAATGTCAGAGACCTCCGAAAACAGCTCGGCCTGGGACAGTAAAAGGTCTTCAATCAAGACACGACGCGCTGTTGAATCGGAGAATCGTTCGCCTAGCTTTTCGCTGAGCGATGAAAGCGAATCGAATTTTTCTACGCCGTACCTGGCAGTCAGCAAGAACATCGGCCCCTGGTTACTTGCCGGACTCAGCGTGTCGCCAGCTTTAGACTCCAGGCTGATCACGAAAGCAGTGTGCAAAATAGCAGGCACGTGGCCGGGCTTGATCAACGAAACCCGGTGCAGGCCTTCGGCTTGAGGACTGTTAAGTACCCAGTCCAGCCGTTTTTTTTCCTCTTCGTCCAGATCGCCATTAAGGTGACTTATTTCCATCTCACTGAGGAACGCTTTGCCCTGCAGAGAAGCCCAAAGCTTTTGACGGGTAATAAGATGCCCCGGCGAATACGGATCTTTTATACCCTGCGACCAGAACTCATCCAGCAGATCGAGATAGTAGTCAGACAGACGCTCACTGGTGTAAGTGAATATCGCCTTCAGTCACTCTCCATCGGTGTGCCTTGCCAGAAACGCTTCATCCACAGTGTCGTGGCGGGTATAGAGCGCGACGAGATCACTGCCAGACGCATCCACGCCATCAATCAGCGTTTGAATCATCCCGTCGGGGAGGGAGATCGAACGCAACAACGAACCGTCCGTGGTTCGCTGATTGAGGAACAGGATGTCAGGGTTGTAATCGACTCCGGCCCTGAGCAGCGCTTTGCCTATGAGTGTTCGCGCCGCTTGACGCAAGTTCGGCAAAGACAACATTAATTCGGCTGCCTGGGCTGAGGCCTCACACAACCGGGCCAGAGGCAAGGATGGTTGCGAAGAGGAAGAAACAGGACTTGAGGACAAGAAACGAGATGCAACAGAAAGATCATTCATGGTACCGCTCCAATAAAGCGGTCACGTCCAAAAGGCATCCAGCCAGATGAAAGAACACGTGAACCGCCAGACACGTTCATGAGACGCGTCCGATGGACCTGTTTCGCGGTATCTATTACTACCTGCAAGGACAGAAATTGACGGGAAACACGCGTTAGCCTGACAGACGTTTTACCAGTGGCGGTAGGAAGTCCCTCCAGCGACCATTGCGCTTACTGCAACACTCCATATCTCAAACCACTCTTTTTTAGAACCCCGCCAGTCACTATCATCCTGCCCACGTTGATTTTGAAGCTCCTGGATCTGCGTAATATTTAGCCGCTGCCCGTGCAGCGGCTTTTTTTTCGTTATTACCTGATGGGTTTCAGCGCTTGTTGCTTAGGGATCTCGCCTGCATCCTCACGGCGCTTGCGAGTGACGCTGTCGTAGCTGTCTCCCGTTGCACCGAATTCCTGCAAACACTTCATGACGTGCACAGCCCTAACGTAATCGGGCAGTAATAAAGTCGCGTATTTATCGCCTTTAATAGCCTTCTCCTTCATTTCGCCAATCTGGGTAACGAAAAACTCCAACACGTTTATTTCTTCTTCAGGATTGGAAGGGTTACCGTCTTTGTCGAAATCCAGTGCAGCGCGACCTAACAAATCCGCAGTCAGATTATCAATTAACCCAAATGAGTAAAGCTGCTTGCCTACTTTATCGAGACCAGAAGAGCTGATACTTTCCGGATTAAACCCTTTGAACATGGGCTTTAGTTTGCCCAGCTCCATCTTTGTCGTATTAAGCGCCGTACGATTTTCGCCTATTTCGTTAAGCATTCTATCGACTTCAGCGGCGCGATGCCTGACGGCGGGCTGAGCCGGTAATGGTTTAATAGTTAGCGGCGGAAGTTGTGGAATATACCATCGGCTCATGATCATGCTCCTGCAATAAAAGGTCCTGTATCGAGGAGCATATCGGTGCCTCACAAGCAGACTTTATAGGGGATGGGCTGCAGATTTAAAATCCAGAGAGGTACTACATATGAAGTGGAAAAATCTTACGCAGCATCAATATATTTCAGACAACTATTAATAACATGAAAAATATTACCATTGTAAGTTATGATTCTTTTACCCCATAACAACATCACTTCAATAATGGATTAGAAACGCGGACCTGGTAGGAGCCAACTTGTTGGCGAAGCGTAATTTCTCACGATGCAGGCCCGACGTCTCGCCAACAAGTTGGCTCCTACAGGGTCACCCGTTTCCTTAACGAAAGCGAGGTGTCAGGCACATCGGGGCAGCTCGTACAGATCAATTGCTACGCAAGAGCGACCATCGCCACTCAATTAGCAGCACTCACACCGCATATTTCTGCACATGAGCCATCATTTCTTTAAGCGCTTCCATGTTGTCCTGCGGATGGACTGCTTCATTGAAGTCACTGATAACTTGCCATTGAGCTGCAACGTCCTCCGGGCTGAAGCCGGCACGGGGATCGAAGCCCGCACCAAGACTGCGCTCCCAGCGAACCTTGCCGATCCAGCCGCCACCGACTTCGAACAAGCCAGCAGTGTCCTGACATGCTTCGCTGCCCAGATACACCACCAGCGGGCTGACCAGTTCCGGCTTGAGCAACTCGAACACCTCGGGCGGGAGCAGCCCTTCGGTCATTCGGGTTCCGCCCGTGGGAGCGATGGCGTTGACCAATATGTTGTTTTTGCGCCCTTCCAGCGCCAAGGTGCGAGTCAGCCCATACAGGCCCAACTTGGCCATCGCGTAATTGGACTGGCCGAAGTTGCCGTAAATACCGGAAGTGGATGAGGTGAAAATCACCCTGCCGAAATTCTGTTCACGCAGGTGCGGCCAGGCGGCATGCGTCACTTTGTAGGCGCCTTCGACATGTACCCGGTAAACAAGGTCCCAATCGGCGTCATCCATCTTCGCGAAGGACTTGTCACGCAAGATGCCAGCGTTGTTCACCAACACATCAATAC
Organism: Pseudomonas folii; assembly: GCF_014357575.1. Taxonomy (GTDB): domain Bacteria; phylum Pseudomonadota; class Gammaproteobacteria; order Pseudomonadales; family Pseudomonadaceae; genus Aquipseudomonas; species Aquipseudomonas folii. The sequence continues at coordinate 7,804 of NZ_JACONW010000081.1, forward strand.
TTCCAAAAGCATCCAGAGCGTTCTGGACGATTTTGTCGCCGTCGGTGACGGAGTCATGGTTGGCGACAGCGATACCGCCCGCCTTGCGAATTTCGGCGACAACACGGTCGGCTGCGGAAGCATTGGCACCCTCGCCGTGCGCCGAGCCGCCAAGGTCGTTGACCACCACCCGCGCACCGTGACGCGCGAACAACAGCGCATGGGCACGGCCAAGGCCACCGCCAGCCCCGGTGACGATGACTACCTTGTCTTCAAAGCGTATGGCATGACTCATGATCGACTCCGGCAAAGGATTTCAAGAGTCCAGTGTCATCCACCCATGCGGCAGTCACAATCAACACAATCGATGCTGAATAGTGCGCGATAACGAAGCGGGATGATTTAGAGCGGCCATCACTCCCACACGCTGCGTCAGGCGCGCAACCGCTCGATGAACGTCGCCAGCCAGGGTTCGGCGTCGGTTTCCGGGGTGACGCTTTCACTGCCGTCCAGACGCAGCATGTCCTGGACCTCATTCACACCCAGCTCGGCAAACAGTTCACGAATCAGCTCGCCACCGCCACAGAAGGTGTCGCCATAGCTGGCGTCGCCCAATGCGATCACTGCGCCTGGCAGTCCGCGCCAGGCTGCTGGCAAGACATCGCGAATTTGGGAATAAATAGCCTGAATGTTATCGGGCAGCTCGCCCATGCCGGTGGTCGATGTCACACCGAGTAGCGCTTGCGGCTCAAAGGCCTGAAGCTCGGCCAGCGTCACGCGAGGGTTGTGCAAGACCTCGAAACCGGCGTCACGCAGGATCTGCCCCGCATGCCGAGCGACTTCTTCAGCCGATCCGTAGACCGAACCGGAAATAATGGCGACTTTCATGAATCATCCTGTAGCAACGTAAAAAACGTTTGGCATTATGCCCCAAGTGGCCTCATGACCTAGAATGCGGACTTTGCTTCTTCGCTCCGGATACATTTCATGATCAACGCAAAACTGCTGCAGCTGGTAGTTGACGCCTCCAACGACGGCATCGTCGTCGCCGAGCAGGAAGGTGAGGACAATATCCTCATTTATGCCAACAAGGCATTCGAAGCCCTGACGGGCTATGCAGTCGACGACATCCTGTATCAGGATTGCCGTTTTCTACAGGGCGATGACCGCCAGCAGGCGGCACTGGACCTGATTCGCGAAGCGTTGATCAACAAACAGCCTTGCCGCCAGATCGTCCGTAATTACCATAAGGATGGCAGCCTGTTCTGGAATGAACTGTCGATCACGCCCGTGTTCAATGAAGCTGATCAACTGACTTATTTCATAGGCATCCAGAAAAATGTCACGCAGCAGATCGAAGCCGAACAGCGAGTGCTGCAGCTGGAAGCGGAGCTGAAATTGGCACGCGAAGAAATAGCTTCATTGAAAAGTTGACGAATGGATGTAACAAAACGTTGAATTAACGGTCTGCTTCCTCAATAACGGGTTCCTTCGAGCTCCATCATGCCCCACGAAACGCTACTCACTCAGGCTGAGCTGGATTTTATCCAGAGCATGCAGCACAACCCCAAGCTGAACGTGCGCGATGCGACACGCAGCCTGACTGTGAACGGCGGAAGGCAAATTCAGGATTTGCTGACCCGCCTGGCGGCTCATGAGCAAGTCACCATTCAGGCGCAGTTCGATAACCAGCAGATGACGTTCCCGCTGCATCTGGTGGAAGACGAATTCCACGCACTGCATCTGGAGCTGGGCGCACCTTCTATCTTTGAGGAAGGGCCGCGCATACGTCCCTGGCGTCTGACGCTGCCGGAACCCGTTGCGCTGGAGACCGAGAAAGGCACACAGACCGCGCTGTGGGTGCATGAAATTTCGTTCAAAGGTGTGCTGCTGGAACATCGCAAGACCACCCGGCCACCCAAGATCTTCAATGCCTGGTTCGTTCCGGTGGGGCACGCCCCGATTTCGATGCGGGGCACTTTCGAGCGCCTTACCGAGTCAGGGTTGGCAGCTTACCGGTTGAGCGACCGGAACAAGGAAGACACTGAGCGTCTGCGTCAGTACATCCTGCAACAGCATCGCAAGATGTACCCCACGATGCACCGCGGATAAGCCTCACCCTCAGCTATCAAGACGCCCCTTCAGAAACAATTGCAGCCCGCGCTGCATGGAACGCCCTTCGCTGCCGATGCAGGCAACCGGCGAACCGTCCAGCGCTTCGTGAGCCAGATCTGCCCCTTCGCCCGCCAATAGCAGCGGACAATCCAGCGCCAGAGCGAGACGCTTCAAACGACGAGAAAAGTCCGGGGCTGGCGGATGATTGCTGTAGAGCACCACTGCCACGGGCTCCACTTTGCCGCACACCAGCGTCAGTTCTTCCAGCGGCTGCCCCAGGGCCAGCACTTGAATGTCCAGATCAGGGCTGCCAATCAACAGTCCGGCAACCCACAGCTCCAGTTCCCGGCACTGCTCAGGCACAGCGGCGAGAATCACTTTATGCGCTGCCGACCCACGAGCGAACTGCAAGCGCTGCGAGGTTCGTGCACGCAGGAAACTGTCCAGAAACAGCCACTCACTGGCCTGCCCGAACTGATCATGGTGCAGCAGCAACTCTCGCCAGACCGGCAGAAAAATGTCCTCGAACACCACCGTCATCGGATAGGTTGAGAAGACCCGGCCATAGAGCTGCTCAAGACGCGCTTCATCAAACGTCCCCACGGCCTGCTTTATCTGCTGCTGCAATAGAGCCCAGTCACCGGGCAACACATCGCTATCGAGTGCCGATGCCTGTAGCCGGACATCATTGGTCTTCTCCAGAATCTTGCCGACTTTGCTCACCGCAACACCGCGCTCGATCCAGCCAAGGATGCTGCGCACTTCGTCTATATCGGCCTGTGAGTACAGACGATGGCCGCTTTCGGTACGGGTTGGCTGAATCAAACCATAGCGCCGTTCCCAGGCACGCAAGGTCACCGGGTTGATGCCCGTGATACGGGACACTTCGCGAATGGGGAAGAGTTCTTCTTGCTTGAGGCCGACGGAGGACTCCAGGCCAATAGCGGATTCAGTCATGACGAGTATCGCTTGAAAACAATCGGCGCATTGTACGCCTGCACCGGGCTTATTTCGCAAAAACACCACCCGATACGGCTATTCGTCAGGGAATTACCGATGCCCTATAGCTTATTCAAGGATTTCAGGAATAATCCTTGCTTGCTTAAACAGCGAAGCTGACGCCGCCCACCACCCCGGAGCTGCGCCATGTGACTTCCTTACCCGGGAATCTCACTCGTTTATCGGAGATACATAATGTCTACCACCCCCGTCACCTTGCTGGTCGCGCGCCGCGTCGCCCATGGGCGCTATCAGGAACTGATCGCCTGGCTGCATGAAGGCGAAAGACTGGCTACCGATTTTCCCGGCTATCTGGGCTCAGGCGTGCTCGCTCCGCCACCCGGAGACGACGAATTCCAGATTATTTTCCGATTTACAAACGCTGAAACCATGCACGCCTGGGAGCATTCCGCCTCCCGAAGCTCCTGGTTGGTGCGTGGCAGCGGCCTGTTCGCACAGCCATCCGAACACCGCGTCAGTGGTATTGATGGCTGGTTCGGCGCTGTCGGCCAACGCCCGCCACGCTGGAAACAGGCTGTAGCGATCTGGCTGGCGTTCTTTCCGGTTTCGTTGCTGTTCAACTTCGTGCTCGGCCCGCTGCTCAATGACTGGCAGTTGGTCCCGCGCATCATGGTCAGCACCATGATCCTCACGCCGCTGATGGTCTTCTGGTTCATCCCGCTGTCGACCCATTTACTGGCAGGCTGGCTGAACCCGGCACCTGCAACCAACCGACCGGGCACTGAGTCGGTGCGCAGCAACTGAAGCACACTGACCCGGAAGTGCTGAGCTGCCGGGTCCTGAATGCCCCCACCGCAACAAACTTCGGTATGCTATGCGCTATCGTGACGACATCACTGAACGCATACCAAACAGTCGCTAATGAATAATCCAATTCTGATCACCGGGGCCAGTCAGCGGGTCGGGCTTGAACTGGCTATCGAACTGGCCAAAGCGGGCCATTTCGTAGTCAACGCCAGCCGCAACATTGCTCACACCCCTGAATACCCAAATATTGTCTCCTTTCAGACGGACCTGCTGCTCGCAGAGGATCGGACTGCACTTGTCAGCTATCTGAAAGCCAATTACCCCGGCCTTCGAGCGGTGATTCATAACGCCTCGCTGTGGCTCGACGACGGCGTCGACAACCTGAACACCATGTTCAAACTCCACGTGGAAGCGCCCTATCACTTGAATCATGAGCTGGCGCCACTGCTGGCCAAGAGCGAGAAGTCGGACATCATCCATATCTGCGACGAAACCTCAACGCGAGGCAGTAAAAGCCATATCGCCTATGCGGCAACCAAAGCTGCGCTGCAGAACATGGTGCTGTCGTTCGCCGAAAAGCTCGCGCCTGATATTCGTGTCAACGCTATCTTGCCTGGCTTGCTGATCCTCAAGGAAAACAGCGACGAGGCTTATCGCAGCCAGACACTTAAAAAAGCCCTGCTTGAGTTCGAACCAGGCTCCAGGCCTTTGATCGATGCGGTGTTCTATCTGCTCAATACGCAATACAGCACTGGAAGCAGCGTGGTCGTTAACGGCGGCCGGCATTTAAAAAAAGGAGGTTGAATGATCGATTCAAAAAAAGTGATCTACTTGCCCAAGTGGATCAAAATCAGCGTCATATCCGCTCTCGCCGTTTGTCTGGTCGCGTCCATTTACATATCGCTGTCCTTCGTAGGCGTACCTGATCACAGCGACTGGATCCTGCTGTCGCTTTCCATCGCTCAGTTAGCGGCCACGGCGCTGGTTATCTCTCTGGTGCTGATCTTTGGCGAACGTGAAGCCAACCTGCAGTTTTTGATGAACAAGACAGAATCCCTGCTGAGGGTTCAATTGCCGAAGATGCTGCGGCGCGTAGAAGACTCTGCCGGTAATAAAGCTGAAGTGACAGTCTCGGAGATCAATAATATCTTCGGCGCCAACTACATTCTCAAGACGCCGAACACACAGATGAAAATGTGGGTCGGTTTCAATGTCGACCGCATCATCATTGCTTACTTCATTCCGAACATTGCGCACACGCCGCCAGTAAAAGATATTTTCCAATACACCTTTGGCGGCGCGGAATCGGTGGGTTACAAGGTCAACTTTGAAGAAGCCACGTCACTGGATAGCGGTGAGGAAGTGCTGTCGATCTGGTGCACATGGCCTGCCATTCAGGACAGCTCGCAGCTGTCCACCGAGTTGCTGAGCAACCCTGAAAAAAAGCTGTTCATCATTCAGGACATTGCGATGATGACCCAGTCGTTTATCCGGACTGCCGAGCGCAACGCCGTGCCGCTGCTGACCCAGTGTGATCCGGGCCCTCTATGATCATGCGGGTAGCTCTCGCCATACATTCAACGCTGCAGGAATAACATGACTGATCAAGAACGCCTTGAACTCGAAGCCGCCGCTTTCCGCAGGCTGGTCGCGCACCTGGACAGCCGCAAGGATGTTCAGAACATCGATTTGATGAACCTGTCCGGCTTCTGCCGTAACTGTCTGTCCAAGTGGTACAAGGCAGCAGCCGACGAGAAGCACATTGAGGTCAGCCTCGATGAAGCTCGCGAAGTGGTTTACGGCATGCCGTACAGCGAGTGGAAAGCCCAATACCAGAAAGAAGCAAACGTCGAGCAGCAAGCCGCGTTTGCCAAGGAAACCAAGCATGACTGATCTGAATACGCTGCGCGCCAGCCTTGAAAGTGGCGAACATCTTTTCGCCGACACGCTGGCATTCATCGCCGCTGGCTATGATTACCAGCCACAGGCATTTACCAACGGCGGCGTGGAAAATGCTGCTGGCCAGAACGAGGGCTCGTGCAAGACACTGGGTCTGGCACTGCTGGAAGGCCTGAGCGATGAACAGGCGCTATTGGCTTTTGGCGAACACTACCGTTCGGTTGTCGCTACACCAGAAGGCAGCGATCACGGCAATATCCGTGCGCTGATCGCCAATGGATTGGCAGGCGTGAAGTTCGCGGGCGAGCCGCTTAAGCGCAAGTCCTGATCGACACACATTTTTGTAGGAGCTGCCGAAGGCTTCGATCACGGACCGACAGGGACACCGTCTCGCAGCCTTCGGCAGCTCCTACAGATAAATACGCCACACCAATTAAAAATAAAAAACCGGCCAAGGCCGGTTTTTTATTTCAAAGCAATCGCTATCAGAACGAAGCGTTCGCCAGACCGTCCAGATACCGCTCGGTATCCAGTGCCGCCATGCAGCCTGCGCCTGCCGAGGTGATGGCTTGACGATAAACGTGGTCAGCCACGTCGCCTGCCGCAAACACACCCTCAACGCTGGTTGCAGTGGCATTACCTTCACGGCCGCCCTGCACAACCATGTAACCGTCTTTCAACGCCAGTTGGCCTTCGAACAGCGAGGTGTTTGGCGTGTGGCCGATGGCGATGAACACACCATCCACTTTCAGCTCGGAGGTGCTGCCATCGTTGTTTTTCAGACGTGCGCCCGTCACGCCCATGTTATCGCCCAGCACTTCGTCCAGTGTGGCGTTCAGCTTGAGTTCGATCTTGCCTTCGGCAACCCGCGCATGCAGCTTGTCGATCAGGATCTTCTCGGCGCGGAACGTCTCGCGACGGTGAACCAGAGTCACTTTGCTGGCGATGTTGGCCAGATACAGCGCTTCTTCAACAGCGGTGTTACCACCGCCGACAACCGCCACCTCACGGTTACGGTAGAAGAAACCGTCACAGGTTGCACAGGCCGAAACGCCTTTGCCCATGAACGCTTCTTCAGATGGCAGGCCCAGGTAGCGAGCGCTGGCACCGGTAGCAATGATCAACGCATCGCAGGTGTAGGTGCCGCTGTCGCCTTTCAGGCTGAACGGCTTGCCAGCCAGGTCTACGGCATTGATGTGGTCGAAGACGATTTCAGTCTCGAAACGCTCAGCGTGTTCACGCATACGCTCCATCAACACAGGGCCGGTCAGACCGTGCGGGTCACCTGGCCAGTTATCAACCTCGGTGGTGGTGGTCAATTGACCGCCAGCCTGCATGCCGGTGATCAGCAAAGGCTTCAGATTCGCACGCGCGGCATACACCGCAGCGCTGTAACCGGCAGGGCCAGAGCCGAGAATGATTACCCGGGAATGACGTATATCAGACATGACAGACTCCTATCGACCGACCATTGACGCCGTGGTCGTACCGGCTGGAATAAAAAGGATCACCGATAAGCACTTGGGGAAGGCTCAATAACACGGCAATCCTGAAAAATGTTGAAGCTGCGACCGAAGCCGCAGCGACGTGTTACAGGCTAGTAGCGTTTTCGGCCAGGTAATCAGCAACGCCTTTCGCGTCAGCCTTCATACCTTTTTGACCCGGACGCCAGCCGGCTGGGCAAACTTCGCCGTGTTCTTCGGTGAACTGCAGCGCTTCAACCAGACGGATCATGTCTTCAACATCACGACCCAATGGCAGGTTGTTCACCACCTGGTGCTGAACAACGCCTTCACGGTCGATCAGGAACGAGGCGCGCAGTGCGACGCCTGCATCATGCTCGATGCCGTAAGCGCGGGTGATTTCGTGCTTCACGTCAGCAACCATGGTGAACTCGACTTCGCCGATGCCGCCCTTCTCTACCGGGGTGCTGCGCCATGCGTAGTGAGTGAACTGCGAGTCGATGGAAACACCCACCACTTCAACACCCAGCTCGCGGAATTTAGCGATGCGGTTGTTATGGGCGATGATTTCCGAAGGGCAAACGAAGGTGAAATCCAGAGGCCAGAAAAACAGCACAACGTATTTGCCACGCAGCGAAGACAGTTTGAAGCTGTCAACGATGGAGCCGTCGCCCAGCACTGCTGCTGAATCGAAATCCGGTGCCTGTTTGTTTACCAGTACGCTCATGATGTCTCCTTGGAGGATCAAATTTGAAAGGGATAGGTTGAGAAATTGATGGCCAGCCTATCGGGGCTGCAAAGATTAAGGAAATATCGTTTCACAATCCACCTCATAGGCAATCCCTATTCCGATAAGTCCTTGATTCAAGCCCCGGGGCGGATTTTACGCTCATGGGTTTATTACTGCGAATGTCCATCTTCCCAACCCAAACATAACCGTAGGACCGGCTTTAGCCGGGAGAGAGCCAGCACATTCGACGCAAATGCAGCGTCTGGAATTACGACCTCGCGGCTGAAGCCGCTCCTACGGGCACGCACAATTTGGCGGTCTGAAGCCGATCCCAACGCGCCAACACCGCTTTCACCCGCCAGGCAAAGCCGGTAAGGTCGGCGGGTTTTCCGTCATTTGGAGGCTGCCATGCCTGCTCCCGCTCTCTCGGGCCCGCAATACCTGCGCGAAGGCCTGAAACTGGTGCTCAGCCCAGGTCTGCGTCTGTTCGTTCTGCTGCCCCTGACCATCAACTTGTTGCTGTTCGGTGGCCTGATCTACCTCGCCATGCATCAGTTCGGCATGTGGGTCGATACGCTCATGCCTGAGCTGCCAGGCTGGCTGAGCTTCCTCAGCTACATCCTCTGGCCACTGTTCGTCGCCCTGGTGATATTCATGGTGTTCTTCACCTTCACCATGCTCGCCAATATCATCGCCGCGCCATTTAATGGCTTCCTTTCGGAAAAGGTGGAAGTGGTCGTGCGCGGCACTGATGACTTTCCACCCTTCAGTTGGGGTGAACTGATTGCCATGGTGCCGCGCACCTTTGGCCGGGAAATGCGCAAGCTGGGCTACTTCCTGCCTCGCGCCCTCGCCCTGTTCATTCTGTCGTTCATCCCGGTGGTCAACCTGATTGCCGCACCGTTGTGGCTACTGTTCGGGGTCTGGATGATGGCGATCCAGTACATCGACTATCCGGCAGACAACCACAAGCTGGGCTGGAACGAAATGCTCGCCTGGCTGCGCGCCAAACGCTGGCAGAGCCTGAGCTTCGGCGGCATCGTTTATGTCGCGCTACTGATCCCGGTGGTCAACATCCTGATGATGCCGGCGGCTGTCGCTGGCGCGACTTTATTCTGGGTCAGGGAACGGGGTGAAGAAGCGTTACTGACGCACAAATCCTGAAACTAATAAAAAGGCCCTTGATTGGGCCTTTTTTTATTATCGCCACAAGAAGTCAAGCTCAACCAAACTTATCGGTAATCAATATAAAAAGAAACATCCCACACATCTATCCAACACATCCTACACACACCAAAAACGCCGTAAAAACTTGCCCGGCAAACCATTGCCTTTTAATGGCAAACTCCTGCCGACGCCCTACAAAACTCTTTCTGTAGGAAGTTTACGTAGGAGCATAATTCCGTTTTCCATCTCGCCCTTTTTCATTAGCTTTTATCACTGCTCTATTTCCTACACGAAAGAATCTGGCACTCCTGTTGCTATGACAGTTATAAAACAAGGAGTGAGCAAAACATGGAAATCAAGGCAAATCCCGTCCACCCCAATGCTGCAACCGCGCCGAAGAAAAACGCACAGGCAGACTCCTCAGGGTTCGCGAAAATCCTGAATAACATGACCCAATCAAAACCCGCTCAAAAAATCGAAGCACAGCCCGCCGCATTGTGTCGCCAGATCAAACCGCGTTCACACCTGCAACTCACCAGTCTCAACCCAGTCAGCGCTCCGCCCAAGGCCAAGCCTGCGGCACTGGAGACAATTGGTGAGTCGCGGATTTTACCGTTTGTTTTATCGACTACGCGCTGAGGGCGGCAGACATGACGATTCTGGTCAACAAAGACATCAAGGCTCCGCTCCCCTCCACCGCGTGTTCCGCGGTAAACAAAGGCGCAGCCATCCAAGGCAACGCGGTTTCAACTCCTTTTGGCAAGGTGCTGGAGGCACAAATAAATTGCTATAAACCGGATAGACGCCCAGAAGGTCGAGTGTTATCAAATCTGGAGATCAGAGAAGACATCATGAAAGAAGCGAGATTGTCGCCTGGAGATGCATCCAGACTTGCGCACAGCTATACCTTCAACTCGTTGACGATGTCGCTCATTGATGTCACGGACAGAAACAACATCCGATATTCAGGAAACGGTGAATTGATCACCGCAGAGTCAACAGCTTACTTTACAAAGACCATGCAGGCGGCTCAGCGCGAACGTACGGAGATTTACAGGTCAGAAATGGAAAAAGGAACGTCTCCTGTGAGTATTTTGGAGAAAATACTCAGGTTCAATGACTCATTGCCACCAAGATTTCTTGATATGTGTGCTTGGTAAATAGAGGCCGCCCCTGCACGGGGCGGCCTCTATTACTCACCAGTCAACAGTGATATGCCCCACCTGCCCTGCGACAGGAGTTGGCCCTGAGGGGGAAAGTTTCAATTCAAAGTAGAATGGCTGCTTCGCCAAGAATCCATGGAACATTCTGGTAGATGACCTTCGAACTCTAGAGACATCAATACACCGGTCAGACGCCTGACAAAGTTGAACCTGTAATCCTCTAGGCCAACCTTGAACATTCCAGTTCCAACTAACGTTTTTTATTGTCTGCCCTTCCCTCACTGTGTTAGGGACAGGTACACGAGCAACATATACGTACCCTCTGGAGTGCAACACAGGCAAATTTACCGACGAACTATAACTACCTGCCATGGCACTTTGAGAACCTAGCAAGGTTGAAAATATGATTACTGCAGACGCGATGATACCGCTCAACTTTTTAAAAGTTTTTCATTTTTCTTCCTGAAATAAAGTAACGAGACTGCCGCTTCTTCGAGATGAAGACACCCAGCCCCGAGGGATTCAAACCACCTGACTAACCAGTCAGTGAGTTGATGATCCCGACGTTACCCAGAAAGAAAACTGCATCAACACTACATATATATCGAGCCGTAGGCTTTCAATGAAAACTTACTATCGCGCCTGACGAAAACTTTCCTCTCCCACCCCATCCAACTAAATGTCTTTACTGATCATTCAACTTACTATTAACTTGCTCCGCGCTCACCTCTCTCACAGCTCCCGTCACAAATCCATCACCCCACCGCCACATAACCGAAATCATTGCGGCCGACACTGGCTGTCATGAGCCAACTTCTTCACATCACATTGATTACCGAAACCTTCGCCCCCGAAATTAATGGCGTTGCCAATACCCTGGGCCGTTTGTGCGATGGGTTGCGGCTGCGCGGGCATCGGGTGGAGCTGGTGCGACCTCGGCAAGCCGGCGATGTCGGGCTGGCTGCCGATGATTTGATGCTGTGCCGCGGCTGGCCGATTCCGGGATATCCGGGGTTGCAATGGGGGCAGTCGTCGATGCACAAGCTGTTGCGCCGTTGGCAGCGACAGCGTCCGGATGTGCTGTACATCGCCACTGAGGGGCCGTTAGGGCTCTCGGCGTTGCGGGCCGCGCGGCGTCTGGGAATTACGGTGATCAGTGGTTTTCATACCAACTTTGCGCAGTACACGCAGCAATACGGTATGGGCTTCATGAACCGCTTGCTGACTCATTACCTGCGCTGGTTCCACAACCGCTCGAAGATCACGCTGGTACCCAGTGTCAGTCAGAAAATAGCGCTTGAAAGACGGGGCTTTGAACGTATCGAGCTCTTGTCACGCGGGGTCGACAGCGCGCTGTTTCACCCTTCGAAACGCTCACAGCCACTGCGCGAAAGCTGGGGGCTGAACACCGGTGATATCGCCGTGCTGCATGTCGGAAGACTCGCGGCGGAAAAGAACCTTTGCCTGCTCAAGTCGACTTTCGACGCGCTGCTCAGCAAATACCCGCAACGTCAATTGAGGCTGGTGATCGTGGGCGACGGTCCGCAACGCGCAGCACTGCAGCAGCAACTTCCGGACGCTATTTTCTGCGGCACCCAGCGCGGCGAGGCACTGGCCGAACACTACGCCTCCGGGGATGTGTTTTTGTTTCCGAGCCTGACCGAGACCTTCGGCAATGTAGTGCTGGAAGCGCTGGCGTCGGGGCTGGGTGTCGTGGCTTATGACGAAGCCGCAGCAGGGCAGCATATTCGCCAGGGCCATAACGGCGCACTGGCCATGCCGGGCGATGAAGCCGCTTTCATTGATGCAGCCTGCTGGTTGCTGGAGGACAGCGAGACCTTGCGTCGCGTACGCCTTAATGCGCGGCAGCACGCCAGCCGCCAGGGTTGGGGGGCAATCATTGATCTGTTCGAGCGCAAAATGCTCAGCGCCTGCCCGACACCAGAAACAGCGAAGCCTGAACCGGTCCATGGTGCCGAGCTGAAGCTCAAACGCTAGACCAGCGTGGTCAGCGCGTCGCGACTGAAGGGCAGGATGTCCTGCTCGCGGCCTTCGCGGACTTTCACGGCCCAATCCGGATCCACCAGCAACGCACGTCCGACGGCGACCAGATCAAATTCATCAGCGTCCAGACGCTTGAGCAGGTTCTCCAGACTGGCGGGCTGAGCGATCTTGTCGGTGTTGACCATGAATTGCAGGAACTCGCCGTCCAGTCCCACACTGCCTACAGTGATGGTCGGTTTGCCGGTGAGTTTCCGCGTCCAGCCGGCCAGATTGAGGTCCGAGCCTTCGAACTCCGGCTCCCAGAAACGCCGCGTCGAGCAGTGGAAAATATCCACTCCAGCGTCAGACAACGGTTTGAGAAACTCGCCAAGCGCCTCAGGGGTTTGCACCAGGCGCGCGCTGTAATCCTGCTGCTTCCACTGTGAAAAACGAAAGATGATCGTGTAATCAGGGCCGACCGCTGCGCGTACGGCCTTAATCAATTCGATAGCGAAGCGCGATCTGTTGGCCAGGCTGCCGCCGTACTCGTCGTCACGTTGATTACTGCCCTCCCAGAAGAACTGATCAACCAGGTAGCCATGGGCACCATGGATTTCTACACCGTCCATGCCAATGGTTTGAGCGTCCCTGGCGGCCTGAGCAAACGCGGCAATGACTTCATCAATATCCTGCTTGCTCATGCCGTGAACAACGACTTGCCCATCCTTGAGTTTTTCCATCGGGCCGTAGGCCGGGACGCTGGCATCCGGCTCTGTTCCCAGACGGCGCACCGCGCCAACATGCCATAACTGCGGGACAATCTTGCCGCCCTCGGCATGCACCGCTTCGACGACTTTCTTCCAGCCTGCCAAGGGTGCGTCACCGAAGAATTGGGGTACGTTCGGATAACCGTTGGAGGCTTTGTGATTGACGGTGGTGCCTTCAGTGATGATCAGGCCGACACCCGCTGCAGCGCGGCGACGGTAGTACTCGATAACTTTCGAATTGGGCACATGACCGGGCGAGAAGGAGCGGGTCATGGGTGCCATGACCACGCGTGACGACAGCTCGAGGCTGCCCAGGTGGAAAGGCTTGAACAGGGCTTTGACCGGCATGCGACGCTCCTTGGGATCATTTCGAATCATCAAGGATAGGGCGGGGTTTCAGGCAGGTGACAGCACTATTGATTTGGGTGATTTAGATTGAGAAGCAACTCGGAGGATGTAGACCATCCACCTGTCCTGTAGGAGCGCACGGAGATTACGACGGCCGCGAAGCGGTGTATCAGGCAAACCCGCTATCGCTGCCTCGCGGTGTTCGTGATCGCAGAGAGGCGATGCACGTCAGGAGGAATGCTTTCGCAGCCTTCGGCAGCTCCTACAAGGTATTAAATCAGCTCAGCGCTTTTTCAATCGCCACAATCACTGCCGGATCATCCGGCGCTGTGCGGGGTGAGAACCGTGCCAGGACTGCGCCGTTCTTGCCCACCAGAAACTTTTCAAAGTTCCAGGTGATGTCGCCGGGAAACTCGGCGCCTTCACCGGCCAGCAAGCGGTAAAGCTGATGACGATCCTGCCCGTTGACGTCGAGCTTGGTGCTCAACGGAAAGGTCACGCCATAGTTGAGGCTGCAGAACGCCTGGATTTCCTGCTCGGTGCCTGGCTCCTGTCCTGCAAACTGGTTGCACGGCAGACCCAGCACGCTGAAGCCCTGATCCTTGTATTTCTGATAGAGACTTTCGAGCGCCGCGTACTGAGGCGTCAGCCCGCACTTTGAAGCGACATTGACGACCAGAACGACTCGCCCCTTGAAGGTCGCCAGCGACAACTCCTGACCATCCAGATCCTTCAATTTAATGTCGTGAAACGCACTCATGACCCACTCCCCCTCAAATCCCGCGGACAAAAAAGGCGCCTGCCAGACTGCTTGAACCAAGTTGTTCGCGCAGAACCTGCCTCGGCGCCTTTTCAGCTACCTGAGCTTAGCAGCTCAAATCAATGGTGGTGACCACCTTCGCCATGCACGTGACCGTGGGCGATTTCTTCCTGGCTGGCATCACGAATATCAACGATCTTGACTTCGAAGTTCAAGCGCTGACCGGCCAACGGGTGGTTGCCGTCAACGGTAACGTCGTCGCCGTCCAGGTCGCGGATAGTCACGATCTGCATGCTGCCGTCCGGGCCGGAAGCGTGGAACTGCATACCCACTTCCAGTTCGTCGACACCTTCAAACATGCTGCGGCTCAGGGTGCTGACCAGTTCGGCGGAGTATTCGCCGTAGGCATCTTCCGGCTCGATAGCGACTTTCAGTTCGTCACCGACGTTCTTGCCGTCCAGAGCCTTTTCCAGGCCAGGGATGATGTTGCCTGCGCCTTGCAGGTAAACCAGCGGCGCGCCGCCAGCGGAACTGTCGATGACCTCACCAGCGTCATTGGTCAGGGTATAGTCAATAGAGACAGCCTTATTGGCGGCGATCGGCATGGGTCAAGACCTTTTGCTTAAGATTGAAGAACGAGCAAGTTTAACCAAGCCATCGCTCGAAAGCGAACGCAACGCGGACAGACGCAGACAGACGGATCATATTGGATAACGTGACGGTCATAGATTTCCGGCAGGACGATGAGGGCCATTGGGTGGTCATACTCTCGTGCGGACATACCCAGCACCTGCGTCATCAACCCCCTTGGCAATCGCGTGCCTGGGTAGTTGATCCACAACAACGGCTGCAAAAAATAGGCAAAGGCTTTCGCTGTGGCTGGTGTGCGCAGCCCTCGGATAACGATAACCTTAACCCTCTCTGAGACGCTGCGATTCGACGGCGCCCTGTTTTCCGGTCAGTGGGCTGTTCAGTGCCGCCATGACCCTTGTACTGCTCAAGCGAGAACCCTGAATGCAGACTTTCTTTATTGCCCCCACAGACTTTGGTGTGGGTCTGACATCCATCAGCCTTGGTCTGGTGCGCACCCTGGAGCGTGCCGGGCTGAAAGTCGGCTTCTTCAAACCCATCGCCCAGCCCCACCCCGGCGATCTGGGGCCGGAACGCTCTACCGAACTGGTTGCCCGCACTCACGGCCTCAACCCGCCACGGCCACTGGCCCTGTCCCATGTTGAGCGGATGCTCGGCGATGGTCAGCTGGATGAGTTGCTGGAAGAAATCATTAACCTGTATCAACAGGCCGCAGTCGGCAAAGACGTATTGATCGTTGAAGGCATGGTGCCAACCCGACACGCCAGTTATGCGGCCCGGGTAAACCTGCACCTGGCCAAGAGTCTGGACGCCGATGTGATTCTGGTATCCGCGCCGGAGAACGAAGTCCTGGCCGAGCTCTCGGGCCGGGTTGAATTGCAGGCTCAACTGTTCGGTGGCCCCAAGGACCCGAAAGTCCTTGGGGTGATTCTCAATAAAGTCCGTACCGACGAAAGCATGGAAGCCTTCGCCGCACGGCTCAAAGACCATTCGCCCTTGTTGCGCAGCGGCGACTTCCGCCTGCTGGGCTGCATTCCCTATCAGGCTGAGCTGAACGCGCCGCGCACCCGTGACGTGGCCGAACTGCTCGGCGCGCAGGTGATCAATGCCGGTGACTACGATCAGCGGCGCATGTCGAAAATCATTATCTGCGCCCGCACCGTGCTCAATACCGTGCAGTTGCTCAAACCGGGCGTGCTGGTGGTAACGCCCGGTGATCGTGACGACATCATTCTTGCCGTCAGCCTTGCAGCCATGAACGGCGTACCACTGGCTGGCTTGCTGCTGACCAGCGACACCGTGCCGGACCCACGCATCATGGAGCTGTGTCGCGGCGCTTTGCAGGCAGGCCTGCCGGTTCTGTCGGTCAGCACCGGCTCCTACGACACCGCCACGCAGCTCAATCAATTGAACAAGGAAATCCCTATTGATGACCGCGAGCGGGCCGAGATCATTACCGATTTCGTCGCCAGTCATCTGGACGCCAACTGGCTGCACCAACGCTGTGGGACTCCGCGAGAACTGCGCCTGTCGCCAGCGGTGTTCCGTTATCAGTTGATCCAGCGCGCTCAGGCCGCCAACAAACGTATCGTGTTGCCGGAAGGCAGCGAACCGTTGACCATTCAGGCTGCGGCAATCTGCCAGGCCCGGGGCATCGCCCGTTGCGTGCTGCTGGCCAAGCCGGAAGAAGTCCATTCGGTCGCCAAGGCACAGGGCATCGAACTCCCACCCGGCCTGGAGATTCTTGATCCCGATGTGATTCGTGAGCGTTACATCGCGCCGATGGTCGAGTTACGTAAAAGCAAAAGCCTCAACGCGCCGATGGCTGAACAGCAACTGGAAGACACCGTGGTGATCGGCACCATGATGCTGGCGCTGGACGAGGTCGACGGGCTGGTGTCGGGGGTCATCCACTCCACCGCCAATACCATTCGCCCGGCCTTGCAACTGATCAAGACAGCACCCGGCTGCACGCTGGTGTCCTCAGTGTTTTTCATGCTGTTTCCTGACCAGGTGCTGGTCTATGGCGACTGCATCATGAACCCACACCCAAGCGCCAGCGAACTGGCGGAAATCGCCCTGCAAAGTGCTGACTCCGCAGTGGCGTTCGGCATTACGCCACGGGTCGCGATGATCAGTTATTCCAGCGGCAACTCGGCCAGTGGCGAAGAAGTGGAAAAGGTTCGTGAAGCGACTCAACTCGCCCAGGAGACCCAACGCGATCTGTTGATCGACGGCCCGCTGCAATACGACGCCGCAGCCAATGAAAACGTCGCCCGACAGCTGGCGCCCGACAGCTCAGTGGCCGGTCGCGCCAACGTGTTCGTATTCCCCGACCTGAATACTGGTAACACGACTTACAAGGCCGTGCAGCGCAGCGCTGATTGCGTGAGCATCGGGCCAATGCTGCAAGGCCTGCGCAAGCCGGTAAACGACCTGCCACGGGGTGCACAGGTAGATGACATCGTCTACACCATCGCGTTGACGGCAATTCAGGCAGACACCCTTTCCTGACACACTGCTGCATCACACTCACGATGCTGTCGCCTGCCGGGTGACAGCATCCGAACTTTCTTCTGGAGCCCGTCCGGTATGGATTTTCTGCCTGCCCCATTGCGCGGTTTCATCGCCTCGCTGCTGTTGGCGCTCAACACCATTGTTTGTTGTACGCCGCTGTTCGTCGTTGCCATCTTCAAGCTGTGCCTGCCCTTCCCTGCCACTCAGCGCGTGACGGACTGGCTGATGAGCCACATTCACGAAGCCTGGATCGCCAACAACAACCGCTGGATAAATCTGCTTGGGCATACCCGCTGGCATTTGAGCGGTCTGGAAGGACTGGATTACGAACACTCATATCTGGTCACCAGCAACCACCAGAGCTGGGTCGACATCATGGTGTTGCAATACGTCTTGAACCGCCGGATTCGCCCGCTGAAGTTCTTCCTCAAGCAGGAGTTGATCTGGGTGCCGGTGATCGGTCTGGCATGGTGGGCGTTGGGCTTCCCGTTCATGAAGCGTTACTCCAAAGCCTACCTGGCTAAACACCCGGAGAAGCAAGGCAAAGACCTGGCCACCACTCGACGCACCTGCGCCAAATTCCGCAATAACCCGGTGGGCATTTTCAACTTCGCTGAAGGTACCCGCTTCACCACCGGCAAACATGCCGCACAGTCATCGCCGTTCCGCTATCTGCTCAAACCCAAGGCAGGCGGAATAGCGTTTGTACTGGATGCGATGGGTGAACAACTGGAGTCGATCATCAACGTGACGATTCATTATCCGCAAGGTCGGCCAGGTTACTGGGATCTGCTATGCGGCAATGTTCGGGAAGTGGTCGCGCATTTCGAAGAGATCAAGGTTCCGCAGCACTTCATTGGCAAGAACTACGATCAGGACGGCGAGTACCGCCTGGAATTCCAGCAGTGGATCAATAAGCTGTGGGAAGAGAAGGACCAGTTACTGGCGCGGTTGCATGCCGAGTATCCAGGCTGAAGCAACGCAGCTCCGACCAACCAAAATGCAATTACCTGATT
>NZ_JACONW010000082.1 GCF_014357575.1 Pseudomonas folii
GCCTGCGATATTCGCGACGCGGTTTGCCAGACAGACCGCGTATCGTTCATCGCGAGCAAGCTCAGTTCCCACATTTGAGCGTTCACAGCGCACTTAGTAGCAGGAGCGGACTCGTTCGCGAGGCGGCAGGCCTGAACCACCGCATCCGGCCTTCAAGCCATCCCGCTTGAATCTCCATGCGCCCAGCACCATATAGATGACACTGTCCGGCGATCCATCCTACAGAACTTTCGCCAATGCCCTACGGACCAATCTACATAGGGTCTTCGGCAATCACGCAAAAGCCGGAAACATATGGCCGCTAGCCAGACACATATGCCCTATGCAATATGGCGCGCGTGCAATCCACAAAACGGGAATACCCTTATGCAACGTTTTCTAAGCATCGCTATGGCGTTGTGCATCGGGCTCACCATGAGCTTCGAAGCCAATGCTGCGCGTTTCGGTGGCGGCAAGAGCATGGGCTCGGCGCCAAGTCACCAGTCGCGCCAAGCCACTCCGACCACTCCAGCTGCAGCACCAACCGCTGCTGGTCGCCCTGCTGCTAGCGGTGCTTCCCGCTGGCTCGGCCCATTGGCCGGTATCGCTGCCGGCGGCCTGCTCGCTTCCATGTTCATGGGCGACGGCTTCCAGGGGATGCAGATCTTCGACATCCTGATCATGGCGGTCATTGCCTTCCTGATCTTCCGCTTCATCGCGGCACGTCGTCGTAAGCAACAAGGCGAGCAAATGGCTACCGCCGCTGGCCCGATGACCTACCAGCGTGAAAACGCTCAACAGCCTGCACAGAACTCCATCTTCGGTGGTTCGGGTGCAGCATCGGCAGCCGCTCCGGTGATCAACGCTCCGGCCTGGTTCAACGAAACCCGCTTCATTGAAGCCGCTCGTAGCCACTTCCAGTCGCTGCAACAGCACTGGGACGCGAACGAGATGGACAAGATCGAAGAGTTCGTGACCCCACAAATGCTGCAGTTCCTGAAAAAAGAACGTGCGGATCTGGGCGACGCCTTCCAGTCGACCTATATCGACAACCTGACCGTGCAACTGGACGGCCTGGATGATCGCGCAGACAAGACCATCGCCACGCTGACATTCAGTGGTGTGTCCAAGTCTTCGCGCTTCGATCAGGGTGAAGTGTTCAGCGAAAGCTGGAACATGGAACGTGCTCAGGGTGATAATCAGCCTTGGCTGGTTGCAGGTATTCGCCAGAACGGTTGATTTAGACCGCTCCACGCGTAAGCAGAAACCCCGGACTTGTCCGGGGTTTTTGTTTTATCCGTTGGGATAGTTATTTTGAGAAACGCTTTAAGCTACTGTATAAACCGCGCCATCAAGTCAGAGGAGCCAGGCCGTGGAAGAAGTCATTGAACAATTACGCGAAGCGAATGAACCTGTTCCGGTTCCGCTGGAGCTGCCCGACGAGGATCAACTCGTTGAGGTCGAAGAACAGCTGTTCATCAACATCCCCTTCGTCTTCAAGGAATTTCTCCTGACCGTGAGCGACGTGGTGTATGGCAGTCTGGAGCCGGTGACGGTTACCGACCCTGGATCGCACACTTACCTGCCGGAAGTCGCCGCCTCCGCCTGGGACATCGGCGTGCCGCGCGAGCTGATCCCTATCTGCCAGGACGGTGAGGACTACTACTGCGTCGAAGAAGACGGCACCGTGGTGCTGTGGTCCGGCGAAGAAGAGCTGGTCACCGAAGAGAGCTGGGAATCGGTATGGCACTGGGCGCGGGACGTCTGGCTGGAAAGCTGAGTCATGTAGCCCACTGTCTGCTTCATGTGGGAGCGGTGCTTGCCCGCGATAAGGCTGGACGCGGTTCACTTTAGATCGCATTGACCTTATCGCGGGCAAGCACCGCTCCCACAGGAGAATAGGGTGTACGTTCCGACCTAATGCCCATTCGACTCCTGATTATTCCCCAGCGTCTCCAGCAACGCGATCTGCATGCGGGTATGCACTCTGATGAACCAGCGCCACGCAACTGCCGCGACGATGGCTGCGATCACGGCGATCAGAATCAGCAATTCGTTGGTCGGCAGGATGCTGGCGGATAACGCGGCGAGCATGACGAAGATCACCAGCAAAGACAGCAGCGGGATCACCTCGGCGATCACTTTGCGCACTCGCGCCGTGTGCCGACCCGCCATCTCCGGTTTGACGCCCATCTCAGCCAATAGCATCGACAACGCTTTGAGCTTGCGATAGGCCGCGATCAGGAAAGGCAGCGAAAGCAACAAGGCAGCCCCGCAAATCCATGCTTTCTGCTGACCCACGTCGCTGACCCAGTCGCTGATGTACACGCCGATGCGCTCGGCGAAATAGCCCCCGCAGAAGAAGATAGCGACGACCAACGCCAGATTGACCCCGACCTGCAACAGAATCCGCCGAATCATCGACGCCAGCAGGGCACCCTCGCCTTGCGGCTGGATGCTGCGTAGCCACTCACCGTACATGCCAAACACCCGCGCTACGCGGCGAGGCATGATGCTCGCCAGTTGGTTCGACAAAGGGTCGGCACCGCGAATCAGATAAGGCGTCAGCAACGTCGTGATAGCGGAGACGGCGACCGCCACCGGATACAGAAAGTCGCTGGTGACCTGCAAGGTCATGCCCAGCGCCGCAATGATGAAGGAAAATTCGCCAATCTGTGACAGGCCCATACCCACCCGCAGCGAGGTCTTACCATCATTACCTGCGAGAAAAGCACCCAGCCCGCAGGACAGCATCTTGCCGAGGACAACCGCAACGGTGATGACTGCGATCGGCCAGGCATATTGAACCAGGATCGCGGGATCGATCATCAAGCCGATCGCGACGAAGAAGATTGCGCTGAACATGTCACGAATCGGCTCGATCAAGCGTTCGATTTTCAGCAATTGGCGCGATTCGGCCATAATCGCGCCAATCAGGAACGCGCCCAGCACCATGCTGTATTCCAGTTTCACGACCAGCAAACAGAAGCCGAAGCACAGGCCCAGCACGGTAATCAGCAGCATCTCATTGCTTTCAAACTTCGCCACGTAAGCCAGCAAGCGCGGCACCACCAGAATACCGATCACCAACGCAACGATCATGAACAGCGACAGCTTGCCGACGGTGGAAAAAACTTCGCCCGAGCTGACCGAGCCACTGACAGCGATCCCGGACAACAAGGCGATGATGCCGATGCCCAAAATGTCCTCGACGATCAACACGCCAAAGATCAGCTGCGCAAAGGGCTGGTTTTTCATCTTCAGGTCGTTGAGCGCTTTGACGATGATGGTCGTCGAAGAAATCGCGAGGATCGCGCCGAGGAACAGCGAATCCATGGTGCTCCAGCCGAAGTACTGACCGATTTCATAACCGATCCAGATCATCAGGGTAATTTCGAGAAACGCTGCAATGAAGGCCGTTGCGCCAACCTTGAACAGCTTGCGCAGGCTGAACTCCAGCCCCAGGCAGAACATCAGGAAAATCACCCCCAGTTCGGCAAGGGTCTTGATCGTGTCTTCGTCATGGATCAGCCCGAACGGCGGTGTATGGGGGCCTATGATGAAACCCGCGACGATGTAGCCCAGCACGACGGGCTGTTTGAGGCGATGAAAGAGGATGGTCACGACGCCAGCCACCAGCATGATCACTGCCAAATCCTGAATAAAGCTGATGGCATGCATGGTTCCGGCTCCTTATAAAACGCATTGCGGCGGGCCAAATTCTCCCCAAGACGAAGGAAAATTCAGCCACTGCAGTGCAGAAATCTGATTAATTTGTAAGAAATTGCCCGATCCACGAGCTTTTGCAGGTTAACACCGCGCATTCATCGATAAAGCCGGTGCAATATATGGAAACAGATCGGCTGCACGCGTGACGGCCTGTAGCCAGTAAGCGTCCCGATAACTGTCACACAACGCTTGAATCCGTAAGCACCGTCATAAGGTGCAATTTCTGAACCGCCTTGATCGTGAGTACGCTATGGAACCCGGAAACGCCCAGCTGTCGATGACTGTATTGATGACCCCGGACATGGCCAACTTTTCTGGCAACGTACACGGCGGCACCCTGTTGAAATATCTCGACGAAGTTGCGTATGCCTGTGCGAGCCGATATGCAGGCCGTTACGTGGTGACGCTGTCAGTGGATCAGGTGATATTTCGCGAACCCATCCATGTGGGTGAATTGGTGACTTTCCTGGCGTCGGTGAACTACACCGGCAACACGTCAATGGAAGTGGGCATCAAGGTCGTCACGGAAAACATCCGCGAGCGCTCGGTGCGCCACACCAATAGCTGTTTCTTCACCATGGTTGCTGTGGACGATCAGCGCAAACCGGCCAGCGTCCCGCCGCTGGAACCAGAAAGCCCGGATGGCAAACGCCGCTACATTCAGGCCCAACAGCGTCGGCAGATCCGCCAGGAACTGGAAAAGCGTTATCAGGAAATCAAGGACGAGACGCTCTAAGGCGAGACTCAACCCCGGTATATCAGGCAATACAGACTATCAATTGGAATGCTATTCCTGTGGGAGCCGGGCTTGCCCGCGATATATGAGACGCAGATATAAGATACACCGCGTGATCGTTTATCGCGGGCAAGCCCAGCTCCCACAGGGAACCGTGCTGACCACACTCTACAACCGCACCGCCTCAAACTTCACCCGAGGATGAGCCGTGCGGTCCTGGGCGCGGACCAGTTCCAGTTCGTAGCTGCCGCACGCCTGAGTTTCCAGCAGCACTTCATGCACCGCCGCTGCGGCAAATTCAAAAGCCGCGACCAGTTCATCCCCGAGCAGCACACGCGCCAGGAACAATCCGGACGTGAGGTCGCCAACACCCACTGGCTGGCGCGGAAAGGCCAGTAGCGGGCGACGCAAGTGCCAGCTGCCATCGGCGGTCACCAGCAACATTTCAAAGCCGTCAGCAGGCTTGCCAGGGTAATCCACATGTTTGACCACAATGGCTTTCGGGCCTCGGTCCAACAAGGCGCGCGCCATGGCCACGCAATCGGACAACGACTCAGGTTTACGGCCAGAGAAGCTATCCAGTTCCAACTGATTCGGGCACATGAAGTCCGCCACAGCCGCCGCTTCTTCGAGAAGAAAATCGCTGACTTCGGCGGGTACGCTGCAGCCTTTCTCGGGATGCCCCATCACCGGATCGCACAGATACAGCGCATTAGGATTGGCGGCTTTGATCCGCTCGACGCCCACCAGAATCGCTCGGCCCTGAGCGGCGCTGCCCAGATAGCCGGAAAGCACCGCATCGCAATTGCCCAACTCACCAATCGCTGCAATACCGTCAATCAGCGCGGGAATCTGTTGCGGGGGCAGCACGTCGCCAGCCCACTTTCCGTACTGGGTGTGATTGGAAAACTGCACCGTGTTGAGCGGCCAGACATTCACCCCGATTCGCTGCATCGGAAACACCGCAGCGCTGTTGCCTGCGTGGCCGAAAACCACATGGGACTGGATGGCGAGCAAATGGGGTGTACGTTTCATCTGGGGTTCCTGAACACGATGCAAGTGCAGTAGTAAGAAATTTAAGTCGCGCAGTATGGCTGCAAATCCCCGGACACAGTTAAGCTGGTGGCACTTTGTTGGAGTGCTTCTTCATGCTGACCCTGGGAAACATGTTTGTCCTGATGCTATTGGCTACCGGTGCGGCATGGCTATGGCACGCCCATGGATTGCGCGAACGCGCCTTGGACCGCGTCAAACAACACTGCGCGAAACTGGATGTGGAGTTGCTGGACGGCAACGTGGCGTTGCGCAAATTAACGTTTGCCAAGGACTCACAGGGCCGCAAACGGCTGGCCCGTGTGTATAACTTCGAGTTCACCGTCACCGGCGAGCAGCGTCACCCCGGCACCATCACCATGTTTGGGGCCCACAGCGCGCAGATTGAGCTGGCACCCTACCCCTTCGAAATGAAAACGCCACCCCCCAGCGCAGAAGTTATCCAACTGAGCCAATGGCGGCAAGAACACAACAAGTGGAAGCAGTAGATCACGCGCCACTTGTGGATAAGTTGTTCTAGAGCAAACAAGCAGTCAGTTCAGTCTGCAAGCGGGTTTCATCCTGGGGCTGCATGAAGATCAATTCGAGCCGAGAGTCCCGTCGCCACTCGCTGGCCCGCCACTGCACAGCATCCCCAGCGACTGCGTTGCCAGACAGCCACCCCTTCTCGCTGTGAATAACCAGTTTGGCGCGACGCCAGTTCATCCCCTGCAACCACATTTCCAGCCGGGCCAGGTCGAAGCGCTGGCTGGGGTGCCAACGCCAGCCGATGCTCCAGCCTTCCTGTTGAGACTGACTGAGACAAATAGGCTGCGCTGGATCAGTCCATACAGCAGGAAGTTGCCCAAGGCTCTTGGGCAACACGAGGTTATCCACAGCAGATTTACCCCCAGGCAAATCGGACCTTGCGGACACGCCGGGCAATTGCGCCAGTAAAATGCGACCCTGTTCAGTCCAGATCAACTCGCCTGCAGGCAATTGCCTAATAAGCTTCTGTCGCGCCGATAGATCCAGGTCTGCTGATTTGTTCAGCACCAACAATCCTGCAGCCTCCAGCGCTGACGCCTGACTCGGCGGCAGAGGATGACCAGCGCCTAATCCTGCGGCGTCGAGCACCATGACGCTGGGCTGAACCGTGAGCACACCCAGCCAGGGCGCTTGCTGCAACTGTTCGATCAACTGCACAGGATGGCCGAGGCCGGACGGCTCGATCAGCAATCGATGTGGTCGGGACTTGCGCAGCAAACGACCCAATCCAATCTGAAAGGGCGCGCCGTTGACGCAGCACAGGCAACCGCCAGCCACTTCGCCAAGTGCGATACCATCATCGGCCGTGGTCAGCAGCGCGGCGTCGAGGCCGATCTGACCGAACTCATTAATGAGGATCGCCCATCTCTCATCTGCCGGCTTTTGCGCCAACAGATGTTTGATGAGGCTGGTCTTGCCTGCCCCCAAAGGTCCGCCGATGACGTGGGTCGGGATGTTCTGCAGCATGGTGGTCGCTTATGACGAAGGCGTTTAAGGCCAGAATCGGGATGTTCCTGGGGATGATACTGGCAACGAGTGCAGGAAACGCATGGGCCGAGGCGTGTCTGGTGCACAGTCAGGCCGAGCGGCTGGACGTGAAAGTCTGTCAGGCCAATCGCAACATCCCGCCCAAATTGTTTCATGACGGCTTTTGCCAGCCGCAACTCGCAGGGCAGAAAACCGATGTGACGTTTCTGGAGCAATGCCCCACCGGAGCCTTTGGCATTTGCAGCAACGCGCAAGTCGCCAATATGCCTTATCGCGAAGACATTCACTATTACGGCGTCGCCAGCGACGCGCAGTATTTGAAGCCGTTTTGCGAGGGGCAGAGTCAGGGGAAGTGGTTGGTGCCTTGAATAGCTGGTACGACTTTACTGTGGGAGAGTCTATGTTGTCGGCAAGCTGACGTGGGACCGGCTTCAGCCGGGAAAGCGGCATTTCTGACGATGAAAAAGTAGTGACTGTCCCGGCCTCTTCCCGGCTGAAGCCGGTCCCACGTCATCAGTGATTCTTGTGAGAGCAGAGCCTGCTCTCACACAGAGCAGATCTCATGCCCAATATGCTTCTAAGCCAACCAATCCAGGGTCAGCAGCAACCGCCGCTCATCACGCTGCAACGGCGGCGAGCGGTGTATCAGGCCTTGGCCTTCGTTGCCGATCCAGCGCTCGCCCTTGAGCAATGCCACGTCGCCGCAATTGATCTGCCTGATTTTCAGCGCATCACGAGGCTCGGCCTGCGGGTCGCCTAACTGACGACGATCCATTGCACCCTCTTTGAGCCATTGGCTGCCGATACCGGCATAGGTGGTTATCAGGCGCGCCGGTACGTGATCGACATGAAAACGAGGGCACATGGCTTTATCCAGTACCCGTAATCTAACCCCGACACGCTTGGCCCCCAACAGGCAGGCATAAGCGCTGATCAGCCATGAGACGTCGGCTATAAAACCTGTATAGCCTTCGAGATCGGCATAAGCCGAAGCAAAGTGCTGAAGATTCGGCGGCGTATCGTTCTCGCTCATCTCCAGTGTGATGGCCTCCGCCAGAGGTTCATTCATGGAGAGCAGCAGCGCGCCAAAGTCTTCGATGTGCGCAGGCAACTGACGCTGCCAGACCGCCAGATTCACATCGTCTTCCAATACCTGGCTAAGAACGGCCGGAGTATCGCCCTGAACCTGGCGAATACGGGGCTGCCAGTTCAATACTGTCGCGAGCATTACGCCGCCTCCATTTCATGCCACGGGCCAAACGGATCGGGGAGCGCCGCCCAGCCATCAGTGCCCAGGGCCATTTCCGCCTCGGTGAGCAAGCAGTTATCCAGTTCGGCGGTGAGCTGCGCGAAATCGATGTTCTGGCCGATGAACACCAGTTCCTGGCGGCAGTCACCGGTGTTTGAGGTCCAGTTATCCATGATCGCGGTGATGTTTTCTTCGTCTTGAGGCCAATGCGCACGCGGCACGAACCTCCACCAGCGACCAGCAAAGCCGTGGCGCATCAAACCTCCGGCCTGAGACCAACTGCCCGCGTCCTGATGTTTGCTGGCCAGCCAGAAGAAGCCTTTGGAACGTAGCAGTTTGCCGTTGGTCCACTCGCGATCAATGAAGCTGAAGAAGCGCTCCGGATGAAAGGGTCGCCGAGCGCGATACGCCGTGGAAGCAATGCCATATTCCTCGGTTTCCGGCACGTGCTCACCGCGTAATTCCTTGAGCCAGCCGGGAGCCAATGACGCCCGTTCGAAGTCGAAACGACCGGTGTTGAGGATCTTCGCCAACGGCACCTCGCCCATGACCATCGGGATGATTTCGGCATTCGCATTGAGTCGCTGCAGAATCGCGATCAGCTCTTCGCGTTCGCTGGAACTGATCAGGTCGATCTTGCTGGCCAGAATCACATCAGCGAACTCGATCTGTTCGATAAGCAAATCGGTGATGGAGCGATCGTCATCTTCACCCAACGTCTCCCCCCGGGTCGCGAGGCTTTCTGCTGCCTGATAGTCGAGCAGGAAATTCACCCCGTCGACGACGGTGACCATGGTGTCCAGCCTCGCCATATCAGTAAGGCTCTTACCGGCCTCGTCGCGAAAAGTGAAAGTCTCTGCGACTGGCAACGGCTCGGAAATACCGGTGGACTCGATCAATAAATAATCAAAACGGCCGTCCCGGGCCAGACGGCTGACTTCTTCGAGCAGGTCTTCGCGAAGGGTGCAGCAAATGCAGCCATTGCTCATCTCGATGAGTTTTTCTTCCGCACGGTTCAGGCTCACATCGCGCTGAACTTCGCCGCCATCGATGTTGATTTCGCTCATATCGTTGACGATCACGGCGACCCGTAGATCTTCGCGATTGCGCAGTATGTAGTTCAACAACGTGCTTTTACCGGCACCGAGAAAGCCGGACAGCACGGTTACGGGAAGGCGGTTTGGCATCGGGAATCTCATCAGGTTGCAGGGTTTAGACCCTGTTCGCATGGCGGTGCCAGGCACCGGTCAATCACCTGATTTAGGTTATAGTATAACAATGCATATAGTAAACAGATCTTTGTAGGAGTGAGCTTGCTCGCGATAGCGGCAGGTCAGGCGATGATTTATCGAAAGAAAATCGAATCGCGAGCAAGCTCACTCCTACAGGGGCCGTGTTTACTTCATTACAGTGTTTTTTCAGGAATACAGACGTTCCCACAACTTAAATTAAAGCTAAACCTGCCCGGCTCGCTCCTGCTCCTGCTGCCAAGCCATGTACGAATCAACCGGCGGATTACGCTGAAAGTACCGCTGCAACCCTTCAAACAATCCATCCGCCACAGCCTGTTGATGACGTGCTGTCACGAGCCGCTGGCTGTCTTTGGCGTTGGAGATGAATCCGGTTTCCACCAGAATCGACGGCACGTCCGGCGACTTGAGCACCGCAAAGCCGGCCTGTTCGACGCGTTTTTGATGCAGGGCGGTAATGTTCGCCAGGCTGCCGAGGATGGTATTGCCCAGTTGCAGGCTGGCGGCGATGGTGGCGTTCATGGACATGTCGAGGATGACCCCGGCCAGCATAGGGTCCTTGTCTTTGAGGTTGAGCAGGCTGGTTGCGCCCAGCAAGTCCGCGCCATTTTCGCGCTGCGCCATGAAGCGTGCAGTGGCTGATGTTGCGCCGCCTTCGGACAAAGCAAACACCGATGCGCCGGAAGCGGTCAGGCGCGGTGCCGCGTCGGCGTGCACCGAGATAAACATGTCAGCGTTGTGCTTGTGAGCAATCTCGACGCGCTTGCGCAGCGGCACGAAGAAATCGTCGTTGCGCACCAGTTGGACGTCGAAGCCTTTTTCCCGTTTCAGTCGCTTGGCCAACAGCTGGGCGATAGACAGCACCACGTCCTTTTCCCGCTCGCCCTTGGCCCCTACCGCGCCTGGGTCCTTACCGCCATGCCCCGGATCGACCACCACCATGATGTTGCGCTTGGGGCGCTGCTTGTCACTGACCATCGGCGCACGCTGTACCGGCTGCGCCGCCAATTGTTGCGCAGCGGCGCCCTCAGCGCCCAGGTCCAGAACCAAACGATGGCCCTGATCGCCAGCAGGCCCCAGCAGAAAGCTGTTGAGTTTCACAGGCCCGGCCAGATCAAGAACAATACGCGTGTCATCACCCTGCCCGTAGTGCCCGGAGCGAATGGATTTGATCAACGTGTCTTGCAGCGCGAGCTGACTGAAATCCCCGCTCAGGCGTGCGCCGCTGATGTCGATGATCAGTCTGTCTGGTGCCCCAAGGGTGAAGGTCTTGTATTGCACTGGACCACTGAGATCCAGCACCAGCCGAAGTTTGTCGGCAGTTCGCCACAGGCGGGCGTTGCGTATCTGAGCTGCATTGACGCCCAGCGGCAGTGCGAAGGCTGCACTGGCCAGCAAGAAATTGAGCAGAATTTGACGGCGGTGCATGCGATGACCCATTCGAAGGTGAAGAGCATCCCAGCCCAAAAAAAGAAATCGTCGAAATTATAGTTATAGTATAACGTGATGATTTACTCGACTGATGGCCTCTTTCATGAAACTTGCTTCACTTCCGGATATCGCCGCCCAAGCCTCACGCCAGGCACAGCCGCTGGATTGGGTGGGTATGTGCGGCATCGCCCTGCCCCTGCGCATTGAGGGACAGCACGTGAGCGCGAAGGTCGACGCGGGGGTTAGCCTGGACGACGGCAACGCCAGAGGTATCCACATGTCGCGCCTGTATCTCGCACTTGAATGGCTGGAAGGCGAAAAGCTGAACATGCCCTTAGTCAGGCAGGTGCTGGCACGCTTCCTTGATAGTCACGAAGGCTTGTCTCGGCGCGCCTATCTGAATATTCACACTGAATGCCTGCTCAAACGCCCGGCGCTGATCAGCCCGTTGGCAGGCTGGAAAGCCTATCCAATCAGCATCTTGGCAAGCGTTGAAAACGATATGTTCCACGTGGAACTAAAAATTGACGTGGCCTATTCATCCACCTGCCCTTGCTCAGCAGCTCTAGCCAGGCAGTTGATCCAACAGCAATTCGCTGACGACTTCGGTAGCGCTGAGCTGGATTACCAAAGCGTTCTGGAATGGCTAGGCACTGCCGAAGGTATCGTTGCCACGCCGCATAGCCAGCGCAGCAATGCCCATCTCCACGTGCAACTGGAGGATTTTTCTGAGGAATTTCCGATGCTGAGCCTGATTGACCAAGCTGAAGCTGCGCTCGGAACTGCGGTACAAACGGCGGTCAAGCGTGCAGATGAGCAGGCTTTCGCTTTAGCGAACGGGCAGAACCTGATGTTCTGCGAAGACGCTGCCCGTCGCCTGCATCAAGCATTGCAGAGTAATCCGGCGCTCAAGGCCTTCACGGTGAAGGTCGTGCACGCTGAAAGCCTGCACGCCCACGACGCTGTCGCTCAGAGTAGCTGGAGCGCCGAGGGAGGAATGGCAATCAAGTCCGCGGTTTGACTGCACCGCACTGGGCGCCCTGCCACACCGCACGGGTGTCCATGCTGCCATTCTGCTGTTGGCCGGTGGCATTGAACGTGCCGATAACGTGGGTGGTGAACTCTCGATCACTGAGGAACTGAGCCTGTCCATTACCTTGGGCTTTCGGGCAACTGAAGGTGAATTTCCAGTTTTTACCGTTGCGTTCGGTGATGCGCTGGGTACAGCCGGACTTCGGATCAGTCAGCGGAATATCATCGCCTTTGACCTGCGCATCGGTCAGACAAAAGCGCACGCCTTTACCCGCCAGCGTTACGCCCTGAGTTTCAAGATTGCGCTCAACCATGGCGCGCTGTTCTGGCGGCAGGTTTTTCAGTTGCCCCAGAATCATTTGCAGGTCCGGCATCGCCTGTCCATCTACTTGCATGTTGCTGGACGTCAGCTCCCACAGACCGGGTTGTAGCATTTGCGCCTGAGCCAATGGCGCAACCAGACAGCACATCAATGCCAAGGTGGACTTCTTCATTACTGGATCCTTGTTCAACCCATAAGGGACAGGAGCAACCGCACATGGTCGCCGGACGATGAGGGTTAGACGGCAGATCATGCAGCCAGTTGCACCGCGAATAAAATAGCGACAATCCGCACCCACTGTGGTCTGTTAAGCAGCAATGGTGCGTAAGGAAAGATCAAGAATGGATTACCACAGCCCGTATTTCTTCGGCTATGTCATTGGATTCATTCATCTGCTCGGGATTATCGCCGCGATTCATGCCTTGCTGACAGTACGAACTGCGCAAGGCTCGATTGCTTGGGCAATGCCGCTGCTGTTCATTCCCTACTTCACTCTGATTCCCTACCTGGTGTTCGGCCGCAGTTCCTTCGATGCCTATATCAAGGCGCGACGTCAGGCCAACCAGGAAATGCGCACCGCCATCAGTGACATGAACTGGCGCCCCTGGATTGAAGAGGCCGTCGCCGCCAGACGCTCGGAAGCGTATGCGTCACTCCGCGCCATGCCAAAACTGGGCAATACCCCGGCACTCGCCAATAACGAGGTGAAGCTGCTGATCAATGGCGAAGCGACATTCAGTGCAATCTTCGATGCCATCCGCGAAGCGAAAGAGACGGTTCTGATTCAGTTCTTCATCATTCATGACGACGCATTGGGCCGCCGCTTGCAGGAACTGCTGTTGGAGAAGGCCGCCGAAGGCGTGGCCGTTTACGTGCTGTTCGACGGCATTGGCAGTCACGCGCTGCCGGGCAGCTACAGCGAAAAACTGCGCAAAGGTGGCGTGCAGATCAAGGCATTCGCAACCCGCGGCGGCTGGCTCAACAGGTTCCAGATCAACTTCCGCAACCACCGCAAGATTGTCGTGGTTGACGGTACGCGAGGGTTCGTCGGCGGGCACAACGTCGGCGACGAATATGTCGGGCTCAAGCCACCACTCGCGCCTTGGCGCGACACCCATGTGCAAGTCATCGGGCCAGTGGTTGCCTGCTTGCAGGAATCATTTGCCGAGGACTGGTTCTGGGCGACACGGGAATTACCGCCCCTGAGCCTGCCGGACAGCTTCCCGGAAGATGGCGTGCTATGCCAGCTGCTGACGAGCGGACCAGCGGACAAGCAGGAAACCTGCTCACTGTTTTTCGTTGAAGCGATCCATGCGGCAACCGAACGGGTATGGATCACCAGTCCGTATTTCGTGCCCGATGAAGCGGTGTCGGCAGCCTTGCACCTTGCGGTGTTGCGCGGCGTTGACGTCCGTCTTCTATTGCCGTCACGTCCGGATCATTACGTGGTGTATGCAGCCTCGACGCTGTTCGCCTTCGAGGCGGTACGCGCAGGCGTCCGGGTGTTTCGTTACGGGCCAGGTTTCATGCACCAGAAGGTGGTGCTGGTGGATAACGAGATCACCGCGATCGGCAGTGCCAACCTTGATAACCGCTCGTTTCGCCTGAATTTCGAACTGATGTTGCTCACCGTCGACAGCGATTTCGCCAGCGAAGTGGAGCAGATGCTTAACGACGACTTCGCACTCGCCCATGAAGTATCGGAACAGGAAAGTCGGGAGACGCACCACTTGCAACAATTGGGGATGCGCGTTGCGCGCCTGATTTCACCGATCCTCTGAAGTGACAGGGGAAAGGCCTGCTACTCCTATCCAAAAAACAATAACTATATGATTTGGAATACTTTCCTGTAGGAGCTCACAAGCACCGCGAGGCAGCGATGGCGGTCCGCCTGATGCTCCGCTATCGCGGCCTCGCGGTGCTCGTGCGCCCCTACAGAGACTATGTGAAAACTACTGCGCGTTGATCAACTAACGATAGATATCTGCGCGCGTCCACGGCAAATCATGACCACCATCGGCGCGAGGTTTGACTGCCAGAATCTGATGCAGATTGATCCAGCCGTGGGCAAAACCATAGGCACAACCAGCCAGATACAAGCGCCAGATGCGCAGCGTCTGTTCCGGGACCATGGCAGCGGCCTGCTCCAGATGCGTTTCCAGTCGGGAGCTCCAGTGCTCGAGGGTTTTTGCGTAATGCAGGCGCAGACTTTCGACATCCACTATTTCCAGCCCCGCCTCGCTGATGTCAGCACTGATTCGCGATACGTGAGGTAGCTCGCCGTTCGGGAACACATAGCGGCCGATAAACTCACCAGCACCGCGGCCCACCGGGCGACCATCAATATGTTTGGCGGTAATACCGTGATTCATCACTAGCCCGCCCTCCTTCACCGCGCCAAACAGGCACTGGGCGTACAGCGCCAGATTGGCGTGGCCGACGTGCTCAAACATTCCGACGCTGACCACCTTGTCGAAGCGACCGTCCTGAGGCAGATCTCGATAATCCAGCAGTTGCAGGTCCACCTGGTCTTCCAGACCTTCAGCTTTGACCCGGATCTGCGCCAGCTCCAGTTGCTCGCGGCTCAGGGTTATACCGAATACCTTGGCACCGTATTCACGCGCGGCGAAACGGGCCAACCCTCCCCAACCACAACCCACATCCAGTAAGTACTCACCCGGCTTGAGCCGCAACTTGCGGCACAGGTGATGGAATTTGTCTTGCTGCGCCTGTTCGAGGCTTTCATTGCCGGTTTTGAAATAGGCGCAGGAATACACCATCTCTTTGTCCAGCCAGAGCTGGTAGAACTCATTGGAGACATCGTAATGGTAGGAAATCGACGCCGCATCTGTGGCTTTGTCATGCGGGCAGCGAGTCGGACCGCCCTCCTGATCTTCGTCACCCAGCGCCTGGGTCAACTCATCGCAAACCCGCATGACCTCACTGATGGAGCCTTCCATATCCAGTCGGCCTTCCACGAAGGCGCTGCCCAGCAGATCGAGGCTTGGGTGGGAAAAATCGGAAACCAGTTGGGGGTCTTTGACGAAAATCGTCACGCTGGGCGTGGGCCCGAGGTCGAGTTCATGACCGTCCCAGAGCTTGAGACGTAGCGGAAGGTGCAGATTCTGTAAGGCCGGTGGAAGTTGCGCGAGCATTTGAGTAAACCCCCAATGATCAAGAACTTGAAAAGCGTAGTTGAGGATCAGTTCTGGACTAGAACCAACCCGCTATAGGCGCTATAGCCAATAACTACGAATCGACCTCCGGGAACAGCCTTGTACCCCACCTGATTCGAGCCAGACATGAAGCTGGAAAATGCAGCACTCTTCATGACTGACTGTTAATTTGTAACAGAGTTCTTCAAACCTCAAGCAATTTTTTATACTTAACAAATCGCTCCGGTTCGCCGTTTATGCGAGTCATAACTGACTTAACCTTGCGCCGTGACTGGCAGCTCGCCCAACGGCTCATGCAGCCGCAGCAATCTGCCAGCGTTACCCAACACCAGCAGCGTGCTCAGGTTATGCAGAATCGCAGCGACCATCGCCCCCGCCGCACCCAGCCAGCCAAAGGCAGCCAGGGCCACAATCGCAAGGGTCCAACCGAGGCCGATGATGACGTTGACCTGTAGCGTACGGCGACATTGTCGGCTCAGTCGCACACAGGTTCCCAGCCGACGAAGATCACTGCCAATCAGCACGATGTCTGCCGACGCCAGCGCGATATCGGCGCCACCCGCACCCATTGCCACGCCCACCACACCCGCTTTAAGGGCCAGGGAATCGTTAATGCCATCACCCACCACCATAGGCCGGAAGCCGCGGCTTATTTCCGCCCTTACCCGGGTCAATTTGTCCTCGGGCAAGGCTTGGGACTGCACGTCGCTAATGCCGACTTCCTGAGCCAGTGTGTTCGCTACAGCATGCCGGTCGCCGGTCAGCAGCAACTGCCTGCCCAGACCCAGCTCGCGCAATTCAGCCAGCGCTGCATGGGCCTCTGGCTTCAGCGTATCGGCCAGCAACAGCCAACCGAGAAACACACCTTCGAGTGCCAGACCGGCAATCGGACCGTCGTGAATCGGGACCGCTGCGGTGGTGATACCCAGTTGCTCGAACAACTCGGGACGGCCCAATGCAGCAATGCCCAGCTCACTCGTCGCTACGACACCCAAGCCCTGAAGCTCACGGATATCGCTGAGCGCCAGCTGCTGATCCTTGGCAATCAAACTGGCCAGCGCGCGGCTGACCGGGTGACTGCTGGCGCTGCCCAGGCTTGCCGCCAATGGCAGAAAATGCGGCGACTCGGGACCCGCGCTTTGCACAGACTCAATACGCAATGTGCCAAAAGTCAGGGTGCCGGTCTTGTCGACGACCAGCGAAGTCAGGTCGGCCAGCTCTTCCAGAAAGGCCGAGCTGCGAATCAGAATCCCGTGTCTGGCCGCCACGGCGATACCTGCAATCGCCGTTGCCGGAGCCGATAGCACCAACGCGCACGGGCAAGCGGCGACCAGCACGGCGAGCATGGCCTGGGCGTTATTGGTGATGAACCAGGTCACTGCGGCAATCAGCAACACCAGCACCATGTAGCTGCCCGCATACCGCTCCAACAGCCGGGTGATCGGAGGCTTGGAGCGCTCGGCGCTTTGCATCAGCGCAATCACCTTGCCCAATGTGGAATCCTGACCCGTGCGCGTCACTTCAATACGCAGCAGACCATCCAGGTTGATCGCCCCGCCAAACACTTCAATCCCGGCCCTGGCCTCCAGTGGCACTGATTCACCGGTAATCGGCGCGGTGTCCAGGCTGGCTTGACCCGAGATCACTCGTCCGTCAGCGGGTACCCGATCGCCCGCACGGACTTCAACCTGATCCCCCGCAGCCAGCATCGAGTTATCCACTTCCTCCACGCTGCCATCAGCCTTGATCAACCGCGCATGGCTGCGGGTCAGGCGGCCCAGCGCCTGAATGGCTTCCTGAGAACCGATGACGCTGCGCTCTTCCAGCACATGACCAAAGATCATGATGATTGGCAGCAACGCCGCCGTCATCAGGTCTCCGGTAGCCCAGGCACCCAGCATCGCCAACGCGATCAATTGATCGGTCACGCCATGCAGGCTGGGGTAACGCAGGCTGTGCCAACCGGCGCTGACCACCGGAATCGCCACCAGTAGAGATGCCGCGCCCAACAAAAGCTGGCTGACGCCATATTGATCCGGCGCGACAAAACGCCAGATCAAGCCCAAACCCAATAGCCCCAGGGCCATCATTGCCAAGGTCAATTGGCGTGCAGCACTGCGTTTTTCCGGGGCGCTGAGCATGCTCTGCGCCCCGGGTGTAGCAACGGGTTCGTGAACGGCTTCGCCACTCATTGTTCTGCTCCCTGAATGATCAGGCGGGAATCGTCACGGGGGTCGACAGTGGTCACTGAACCGGCCTGGCCGAGGATCTTTGGCACGCGCTCGCGATAGAGGCGCTGCAACAGACCGGGGTCACTCCCGGAATGCATCGACTCACTCAGGCTGGCCACCGTGGCCGTATCGGTCCGGGCTTTGGCCAGACGCTCGGATGCCTGGGCATGCGCCACTTGCAAGGTACGGTCTGCCTGCTGGTTAGCTGACTGAATGAGCTTTTCCGCGTCGTTCCGCGCATTCGCCACGGCTTGATCAGCGAGCTGGCTGGCGGTCAGGACCGAGTTGAAAGCATTGATGGCTGCACCGGGCAAACTCGATTGAACATCGACACGGGTCACCTCGACGCCAATGCCGACGCCCGTGGCACTCAGCTCTGCAAGCTTCTGATTGATACCGCGCACCAGATCGCCGCGCAGGCGCTCACGTCGTTCCGCTGACTGGCTGTCAGCCGAAACAAGCTCAGGTCGGGCGACCAGAATGGTGTCCAGATCCCGCGCCGCTGTCAGCGCCACGGCACTGCGATTGACGAGTCGGTCCAGCGCTGGCGCCACATGATCGCCCTGTAGGACGAAGGCGTACGGGTCGCTGACTTTGTAGTAAACCGTGACGTCCAGTTGCACCACCCCGGCGTCCCCGGTCAGCAGATAACCCGACCCGGCCAGCGCATCGCTCATGGGCGCCGCAAAGCTTGCAGCCTTGTCGGCCTGCACAGCCGAGAACGAACGCAACAAGGTCTCCACACGGCGTTCAATCACCCGGTCCGCGGACGGCAACAACACCACTTGCTCGAACGGTTGCGGCCAGGCGGTCAGCAGCCCGGCGTTCTGGATCCGCTCCAATGCGCCCATGCGTAACACCACGGCACGGTTCTGCGGATCGATCTGTCGCACGTTGGACACGGCCCAACCCAACGCAGCCAGAATCGTCACGCCATACAGGGCCAGAAACGCCAGACGGCTGGCCTGCAACCATGGGTTGTTCGAGGCCGGTCGTTGATTGCCTGAGGCGTCATGCTCACTCATGGTTGCGACCCGGTTTTACCCGTCGGCGTTTGAGAGCTATCCAGCGTGGGCGGGCCATCGACCAGCACTTTGAACGGTGCGGCATCGGTGCGCAGAATCAATCTGGTGCCGGGGGTAACAATGGTGCCGAGGGTGTCCAGCGAACGCAGAAGGTTATAGAGCTGCGGCGAACCGGCGTAGGCACGACCATAGATTTGCGCGGCTTCGACCCGGGATTGAGCCTCGATATCGGCGGCCTTGACCGTAGCGTCTGCCTCAACGATTCGCGCGTCACGCTCGGCTGCCGAACGAATCTGCGCCGCTTCGCGCTTGCCCACGGCGGTGCGTTCGGTGGCGATGGTTTCGCGCTCGGCACGCATCCGGTCCACAGTGGCGTTGAGCGTCACCGACGGCAGTGTCAAACGCTCAACCCCGACCTGCAAGACGCGCACGCCGTAGGTGGTGAGCAATTGTTGATCAATCTGCTGACGCAGCTGGTTTTCGAATTCGCTGATCCGCACCTGGCTGGCGTCGGTGTTCACCAGACTCGACAGATCAAAACTGCTGGCCGTGGTTTCCAGCGCAGAACCCACGAAGGTGCGGATCTGCCGCGCCGCTTCGTCCGGCTGGTTTTGCACGGCTCGCATGAAGCGTTGCACGTTGTCCGCGTCGCCCTGAACCTGCCAGGCGACATAGGCCTGAACGATAATGCGCAACCCGTCACGCGTGCCGACATCCTGCAAGCCGCTGGAGGTGGTGCGCAAACGCAGATCCACCGGAATTGCCGCCTCGAAAGGCGCAGGCCAGCGCCAGCTCAAACCCGGCTCCAGCAACACTCGCGAAGGATTACCGAAACGGGTAATGACCGTCGCCTCGCCCGAGCGAACCTGGACCAGACTGGCGGCTGCCACGGCAAACGCGATCAACAGTGCCGCGAGCATTCCCCGACGCCATGGAAAGGCGGCAGAGCCGGATGATTCGCCGTGATAGTGGTGACCGTGATGATGACCATCATGGCCGTGGCCGCTGTGATCGTGACCGGCGTGATCGTGGTTATGAAACAGACTCAAGGGACGACTCCTTACTGGACGGCTTTACGCGGCGCCGTTGGGTCTGCCGGTAGGGTGAAAGTGCGCAGGTCGATGGTCGGTGCATTGTTCGCCCCGCCCAGACGGTGATCGAGCACCAACAATTTCGAATGGGCCAGGCCCTGGCTGAGTTGCGTCAGGTACTGCTCCAGCAAGAACGCCTGCCCCGCCCTGGCGTAACCCTGCTGTTCGGCACTGAAACGCAGCTGCGCGGCTTGAGCGTCAGCCATGACTTCCCGAGCGCTGGCGGTGGCTTTGTCATGGGTTTGGGTCGCGTTGAGTTGCGCCACATTGGACATGCTGCTGGCCGCGCCCCGCTCCCGGGCAATCAGCGCCTGAGCACCAATTTGTGCGGCCTGAACCGCGTGGTAAGCGTTGGCAGCCCCGGCAGGCGGGTGAATCGCTTCAATCACCGTGGCAAGAATCTCCACACCGCTGTTGAGGCGCTGCAAGTCGGCCTGGATTGCGTTGCCGATATCACGCGCCAGGTCGGAGCGCTGCTCACCCAGCAATTCGTCCAGCGTGCGCGAAGCGAAATCGTGCACGAGTACCCGGCTGGCCGTGCTGCGAATCAACATCGGCACATCAGCACTGTTATACGTAGCGGCCAGCGCCGCCTCGTCGGTCAGGCCGATGCGGTACACCAGCCGCACATCCATATTGACGATCTGAAAGCCCTGCTTGTCGCCTGCACTGCTGGCGATTACCTGAGACTTTTCATTGATATGGCTGGCGTCCCACAAACGGTTGGTGCTGGCCGGGGCGGGCCCTTCTGCTGAATCAGGCACGGGAGCAGAAGTGATGCCGCTCGCATCGGCAACGCTGGTGGCCAGTTCGTGAACCACGCCGTTTTCCACCGCCAGTACCCGGCCAAAGGGCCAGGGAAGACCACCGTGCAAACCGGGCCCGAGTACCTCTACAGGCTTGCCAAAACGCTCGTAGATGCCGCGTCCTTGCATTGGGATTTCATGCACACCGCTGAGCGCCCACCCCAACGCCAAGACCACTGCCAGCACGGGCAGAAACGCACGGCGCATGTAGGTGAAGGCCCATATCTGCCGCAGGTCGATACCAAAGCGGTTATGTAACTCGTGCTGCAAGGCCTGCAAAGGTTGCGGCGGCCAGCGCAACAGGCCCGCGATGAAACTGCTGGCCGTCAGACGCGGCTCGACACGGGGATTACGTGGATTGAATAGCGACAGCGCCGCACGGATCAGCAGTTCAAGGGCCACGAGGCCCGGCAATAATCCACTCAACACCGCCAGCCGTGCCGTCCATGG
Organism: Pseudomonas folii; assembly: GCF_014357575.1. Classification (GTDB taxonomy): domain Bacteria; phylum Pseudomonadota; class Gammaproteobacteria; order Pseudomonadales; family Pseudomonadaceae; genus Aquipseudomonas; species Aquipseudomonas folii. The sequence continues at coordinate 21,076 of NZ_JACONW010000082.1, forward strand.
GCGTTCGACACTGGAGAAAAACAGACAAACCGCGCCAATGAGCAACATCGTAATCGCCACGCGGATCATCTGCGCCAGTTGTGCCGCTTCCGGCCACTCGGCCTGCTCACCACTGAACTGGCGCTCAAGGACCAGCAGGCCGAACGCCAATAACACCGCCGTACTGCCCGCGACGCTGCCCACCCGCGAAAAGTCGCTGCCCGGTAGCGACAAGTCCCACACGGCTTCGAGGCAAACCAGCGCAAGCACTGACCAACCGGCCAGCCAAAGCGTGGGGGCACCAATCTGTGTCAAGGTCGAGCGACCTAGCCGACTGATGCGCCCAAGAAGCCGGTCGTACCATCCGCTGTCCTCTGGCTCCAGAGTTTGCGACGCGACATGTGGCTCGACGCCTCTCAACGCCAAAGCACGCCATTGCGCAATGCCGTGGGCGGACTGCAGAGCGGCAGCCAACAACAGAAACGTGGCTGCAGCGTTGACCAGCACCGCAGCCCACAGCGTGTTCGCTGCAAACAAGTCAGCGAACAACGCCAGTATCAATCCGAAAATGCCCGCCCCACCCGTTATCCAGGTCAGGCGTTTTAACCGCGCCGCATGCACCGCGGCCCTTTGAAATCTGGGCAGGCCATTCAAGCCGCCGTGCTCAACATCCAGATCAACCCGCATCGACGCCCCAGAACTCACCGAATGTTGCTGCCATAGCCCGGCACTTGCGGGCTGAACCTACAGGATAGGGCGTTACGATATAACAGTAACAGTGAAATTTTTGTCAGCGCTGATTTCGACGTGGGACCGGCTTTAGCCGGGAAGGCGGTATCCTCACGCCCTGTCTTTAGTGACTGTACTGCCCTCTTCCCGGCTAAAGCGGGTCCCACGAAATCGCGCCCATTAGAAATCGTTTAACTGACCGTCGCTGTGGAAAACTCCCGCACATGAGACCTGCTGCACAAAGAACATCAGGCCACGTTCATTGCATTGTGTTTCACTACTACAGGGCGCGCCGTCGGGTTATCCACAGGCGCACAGTTGACCTGCCGACAAGGATAGCTTCACGTTGATTTCGATTTATCAGCTCAAACCCCGTTTTCAAAATCTGCTGCGCCCTTCAGTCCAGCGTCTTTACAACCGGGGCGTCACCGCCAATCAGGTTACCTTGAGCGCCTGCATCGTTTCTTTGCTGATCAGCGGGTTGGTTGCGGTGTTCGCCGCGCACCTCTGGGTGTTCGCGCTGATCCCCTTGTGGATGATTGTGCGCATGGCGTTAAACGCCATCGACGGCATGCTTGCCCGGGAGTTCGGCCAGCAATCACGGCTCGGCGCCTACCTCAACGAACTGACTGATGTCATAGCCGACAGTGCGCTATTCCTGCCATTCGCGTTGATCCCGGACGTCAGCCTCGGGCTGGTGCTGATGGTGACGCTGGGAGCAATCATCAGCGAATATGCGGGCGTGCTCGGGCCCATGGTCGGCGCGTCCCGTCGGTATGACGGCCCGATGGGCAAGAGCGATCGTGCGTTCGTGTTTGGGGTGATCGGTGCGGGCGTTGCCGTGGGCTGGCTTTCGGCCCTGTGGATAAACATAATCCTGGCGGTCGTCAGCGCCCTGCTGGTTTACACCCTGGTCAATCGTGTTCGTCGCGGGCTGACGGAAGTCGCTGCCTCCAATCCGGAAGATGTCGTCAACAACTCACAAGCATAAGGATTTCGACATGCGTGTCGCTCAGGATCAGCGCTTCAGCACTCATGATGGCGTCGAACTTTTCTATCGCCATTGGCCAGCCACCGCCCAGGACCCGTCGGTTCCACGCCAGGCAGTGTTGCTGTTTCATCGAGGTCACGAGCATTCAGGACGCATCGCTCATCTGGTAGATGAACTGGATCTGCCAGGTTTCGATTTCTTCGCCTGGGACTCACGTGGTCATGGGCAATCGCCGGGCGCAAGGGGTGACAGTCCAAGTTTCGCCACCAGCGTGCGCGACGTGCAAACCTTCGTTGATCACTTGAGCAGCACCTTCGACATTGCTGAAGAAAACATGGCAGTTGTCGCCCAGAGCGTAGGGGCCGTGATCGCAGCCACCTGGGCCCATGACTATGCACCGAAAATTCGTGCATTGGTGCTCGCGTCCCCGGCGTTCAAGGTCAAGTTGTACGTGCCCTTCGCCCGTCCGGGCCTGGCATTGCTGCGCAAATTCAAGGGCAACTTCTTCGTCAACAGCTACGTCAAGGCGCGCTTCCTGAGCCATGACCCTCAGCGTATAGCGTCCTATGACAGCGATCCGCTGATCACCAAGGCGATATCGGTCAATGTTCTGCTGGGACTTTACGAAGCGGCTGATCGGGTCGTTGCCGACGCCGAGGCGATATCGATACCGACGCAATTGCTGATCTCCGGCGCAGATTTCGTGGTTCATCGCGGCCCGCAGGAACGCTTCTTCGAACGGCTGGGCAGTGTGCGCAAAGAGAAACACATCCTGCCGGGCTTCTTCCACGACACGTTAGGGGAACGCAATCGTCACCTGGCGATTAGCCGGGCGCGACGTTTCATCCTGCAAAACTTCGAAGAACCGATCTCGCGACCCTCGCTGCTGGACGCGGACAGAATCGGCGCGACCTGTGCCGAATCCGAAGCGCTGGCCGCACCGTTGCCGCACAACTCGCTGCGTGACCTTTACTGGCGAATGACACGCGCCAGCATGGGTCTGGGCGCGAAGTTATCCACAGGTGTAAAACTGGGCTTCGATACCGGCTTCGACTCCGGCAGTACGCTGGATTATGTCTATCGCAATCAGCCGAGTGGCACCTCTGCACTGGGCAAGCTGATTGACCAGAACTACCTGAACTCAATCGGCTGGCGCGGTATTCGCCAACGCAAGCTTAACGTCGAGGAAGTGCTGCGCCTGGCCATGGCTTATCTGCGTAACCAGGGCCAACCGGTGCGTATTGTGGATATCGCCGCCGGACACGGGCGTTACATTCTGGAATCGCTGCAGGGGGTTGATCCGTTGCCGGAATCGATCCTGCTGCGCGATTACAGCGATATCAACGTGCGTGACGGCAGCGCGTTGATCGAGCAAAAGGGCCTTGGCCATATCGCCCGCTTCATCAAGGCGGATGCTTTCGACCGCCATGACCTGGCGGCACTGGACCCAAAACCCACACTGGCCGTGGTGTCCGGTCTGTATGAGTTGTTTGCCAGCAATCAGATGGTCGGCGACTCATTGGCTGGGCTGGCAGCGGCCGTAGAGCCCGGCGGTTATCTGGTGTACACCGGCCAGCCATGGCACCCGCAACTGGAGTTGATCGCCCGCGCCCTGACCAGCCACCGGGAGGGGCAAGCCTGGGTGATGCGTCGTCGCAGCCAAGCGGAGATGGATCAACTGGTTGAAGCGGCAGGCTTTCGCAAGATCACCCAGCGTGTGGATGAATGGGGGATTTTCAGCGTGTCTCTGGCGCAGCGCATCCAGTGAAGACTGTGCGCGAGCCAGGCCTATGGAGGCGGGCCGTGGTGTGGCTGATATTTCTGGCACCGTTTTTCTTCGCCAGCTACGGCTTCGCCACCTGGTACACCGCCCAGCGTGCGGATGTCGGCACGTTGGTGTTTGGCTGGGAACGGGATATGCCGTTTTGGGCGTGGACCATCATCCCCTACTGGTCCATCGACCTGCTTTACGGGTTTTCGTTGCTGGCCTGTCTGACACGACGCGAGCTGGATACCCATGCGCTGCGCCTGTTCAGCGCGCAACTGATTGCGGTCACCTGCTTCCTGCTCTGGCCCCTGCGCTTCACCTTCGAGCGTCCGGAACTGGACGGGCTGTTTGGCTGGCTGTTCGCCGTTTTGGCAGGTTTTGACAAACCGTTCAATCAAGCACCTTCGCTGCACATCGCGCTGCTGGTGGTGTTATGGGTCTGCTACGACCGTTATCTGCGTAACTTTCATGCGGGATGGCGATGGCTGTTGCACGGCTGGTTTGCGCTAATCGGCCTGTCAGTGCTGACCACTTGGCAACATCACTTCATCGACTTACCCACAGGCGCATTGGCCGGATGGTTCTGTGTCTGGCTATGGCCTGATCAGGGCCGCAGCCCAGCGTTGTCCGCAAGGCTGAGCCATGATCCGCAACGGCGAAGGCTGAGCGCGTATTACGGCGTGGGTGCTCTGGTCTGCGCAGCGTTGGCCCTGTTGCTCGCTGGTGGCTGGCTGTGGCTGATCTGGCCAGCGGTTTCGTTGCTGTTGGTGGCAATCAATTACCTGCTGCTGGGGGCCAATGGCTTTCAAAAGCGCGAGAACGGGAGCTTATCCCCAGCAGCGCGCTGGCTATTCGCGCCTTACCTTGCAGGGGCGTGGATAAATTCAAGGCTGTGGACAAGATCCCGTCCGGAGCCGAGTTTGATTGTGGATAACGTCTGGTTGGGTCGATTACCTGCTCAATCCGGACTGTTACCTTTCAAATCTGTTGTGGATATGTCCGCCGAGTTACCACTGGATGCCGGATCTCGCGGTTATCAGGCGGTGCCGGTGCTGGATCTCACTGTACCCACTATCGAGCAATGCCTGATAGCCGCTGCAGCAATTGAACGCTTGCGTCAGCAAGGCCCCGTCCTGGTCTGCTGTGCGCTGGGCTATTCGCGCAGTGCTACGGCCGTCGCGGCCTGGCTTCTACACACTGGACGAGCCGAGTCTGTGGATAACGCCGTCACTATGCTTCGCGAGGCAGCGCCGAGAATTGTATTGGGTGCCGGGCATACCGCGGTTTTGCGCAGCACCACTCTTCCCTAACACCGCGCTGTTGCGAACGGAGACCTGTAGGAGCGCACGAGCACCGCGAGGCAGCGATCGCGGGCTGCCTTGGCACC
>NZ_JACONW010000083.1 GCF_014357575.1 Pseudomonas folii
AATCTCCCACAAAAAGGCGCGTTCAACGTGTCGAATCAAATCGCTTCCAGCTTCGCGTAGCCCATCATCAGCCACTTGCTGCCTTCGGCAAAGTTGACCTGCACCCGTGCCTGAGCGCCAGCGCCTTCAAAGTTCAGGATCACGCCTTCGCCAAACACCGCATGCTGCACACGTTGCCCAAGGCTGAAGGCGGTCTCCGGAATGCCGGCGCCGTTGAACAGGCTGCTGTTGCTGACCTTCTGCGTACCACCGAAAGGTCGGGTGACGCTATTGGACAAGCGCACTTCCTGAATCAGCAGTGGCGGGATTTCACGTACGAAACGAGACACCTTGTTGTAGGTCTCGCTGCCGTACAGACGACGGGTTTCGGCGTAGGTCATCACCAGCTGTTGCATGGCGCGGGTGATGCCGACGTACGCCAGACGTCGTTCCTCTTCCAGGCGCCCCGGTTCTTCCAGGCTCATCTTGTGGGGGAACAGGCCTTCTTCCATGCCCACCAGGAACACGTAAGGGAATTCCAGGCCCTTGGCACTGTGCAAGGTCATCAGCTGAATGCTGTCTTCATGCTCTTCAGCCTGGGTATCCCCGGCTTCCAGCGAAGCGTGCCCAAGGAAGGCGGCCAATGGGGTCAGTTCGGCGTCGTCTTCGTTGTTTTCGAAGTTGCGTGCGGCGCTGACCAGTTCCTCAAGGTTTTCTACCCGTGCCTGGCCTTTTTCGCCTTTCTCTTCCTTGTGGTAGTTGATCAGCCCGGACTGCTCGATGACGGTCTGCGTCATCAAATGCAGCGGCATCTCCATGACCTTGGCTGCAAGGCTTTCGATCAGCTCGACGAAACCGCCCAGCGCGCTTGCTGCACGGCCGGTCAGGCCTTTATTGGCGATCAGTTGGCGAGTGGCTTCCCACATCGAGACATCGGCATGGCGAGCATGCTGACGAATCGCTTCGACGGTTTTTTCACCGATGCCGCGGGCCGGAACGTTGATGATCCGCTCCAGTGCCGCATCGTTGCCACGACCTTCGAGCAAGCGCAGGTAAGCCATGGCGTTCTTGATTTCAGCGCGTTCAAAAAAGCGCTGGCCGCCATAAATGCGGTACGGAATTCGTTCGCGCAGCAATGCTTCTTCGAGCACCCGGGATTGGGCGTTGGAGCGATACAGAATGGCGATTTCGCTGCGGGCAAGACCGGTCTTGAGTGCGCTTTCAATGGTCTCAACCACGTAGCGGGCTTCGTCGTGTTCGTTGAAGGCTGCGTACAGATTGATCAGTTCGCCATCGCCGACATCCGTCCACAGCTCTTTGCCCATACGGCCGCTGTTATTGATGATCAGCCCGTTAGCAGCCTTGAGGATGCTGGCGGTCGAGCGATAGTTCTGCTCAAGACGAATGACTTCGGTGTCCGGGAAGTCCGACGAATACTGGTGGATGTTCTCGATCTTCGCGCCGCGCCAGCCGTAAATCGACTGGTCGTCATCGCCCACTACCATCAGGCTGTCGCCACCCTGCGCCAGCAAGCGCAGCCATGCGTACTGCACGGCGTTGGTGTCCTGGAATTCGTCCACCAGCACATGGCGGAAGCGGCGCTGGTAATGAGCGAGCAGCCCGGGATTGTCGCGCCACAGGTCAAGCGCCCGCAGCAGCAGCTCGGAAAAGTCGATCACCCCGGCACGCTGGCAGGCGACCTCATAGGCTTCATAGACCGACTTCATGGTGGTCAGGAACAGATCGCCGCTGGCCTGAATATGCTTCGGGCGCAGACCTTCGTCTTTTTGACCGTTGATAAACCACGTGGCTTGTTTGACGGGCCAGCGTTGTTCATCCAGCCCCAGCTCGCGCATGACACGCTTGACCAGACGTTGCTGGTCGTCGCTGTCCAGAATCTGGAAGGTCTGCGCCAGATTGGCTTCCTGCCAGTGCGCCCGCAACAAACGGTGCGCAAGGCCGTGGAACGTGCCCACCCACATGCCTGCCGGGTTGATGCCCATCAGTTGTTCGATCCGGTGGCGCATTTCTGCGGCCGCCTTGTTGGTGAACGTCACCGACAGGACCGAATGTGGCGAGGCTTGCTCGACCTGGATCAACCAGGCGATGCGATGCACCAGCACACGGGTTTTGCCGGAACCAGCGCCGGCCAGGACCAACTGACGACCCACGGAGGCAGCTACGGCCTGACGTTGGGCATCGTTGAGGGAATTAAGCAGAAGGGAGAGATCATCGCGCATCGACGCATTCTAGGGTGCCGAGCGAAACCGGGCAAACCATGCTTTGCGCGAATCGACAAAAGCCATGTCTGGCGACGGGCGGCGAGCGGTTATCCGGACATCGAGTGTTTGCATCAAGGGAATGCGACGAGGCGGCGGGCGAACTGCGATTTATGATCAGAGGAGCGTTTAACTGGGCGTCCCGCAGGTCATGTAGTATAACTACAAAAAAGCTACATCCCGTCCCATGCACCTTTGCCGAGTCTGCCCCTTTGAATCTGCTGCAACACATCGCCCAGTCACGCCATCTGTTACGCAAGTCGGAGCTGAAAGTCGCCGACCACGTGCTGCTTGACCCTGCGGCTGTGATGCACAGTTCCATGGCCGATCTGGCGCATAGCGTTGGTATCAGTGAACCGACCATTGTGCGCTTCTGCCGTGCCATTGGTTGTACGGGCTTTCAGGACCTGAAGCTCAAGCTGGCGCAGAGCCTTGCTGCCGGTGCCAGCTTTGGCCAGTTCGCGATTCACGAAGATGACTCGGTCGCTGACTACAGCCTGAAGATTTTCGATACTACGCTGCACACCTTGATGGAAGTTCGCGAAAACCTTGATCCCCATGCGTTGCAGCTGGCGGTGACGGCCATGGCCGCAGCCAAGCGGGTCGAGTTTTATGGTTTTGGTGCGTCGGGTGCGGTAGCGGCTGACGCTCAGCACAAGTTCTTCCGGCTGTTGCTCAGCGCGGCGGCTTATTCGGATCCGCACATGCAGGCCATGTCGGCCGTTACGTTGGTCCCCTCCGACGTCGCTGTCTGCATTTCCCAGTCCGGGCGCTCCAAGGATCTGCTGATTACGGCGAATCTGGTTCGCGAGACAGGTGCGACGTTGATCACTTTGTGCCCAAGTCAGACGCCACTGGCTGAACTGTCGTCAGTCAATCTGGCAATTGATGTCCATGAAGACACCGAAATCTATACCCCGTTGACTTCGCGTATCGCGCATCTGGTTGTCATCGATGTGCTGGCAATGGGTGTAGCCATGGCTCGCGGGCCTAGTCTGGTCAACCATCTCAAGAGCGTGAAGCGCAGCTTGCGCAGTCTTCGTCTGTCGCCCAAGTCGATCAAATCCCACGAGGATTGATCGTTTCGACGCCGGTGCAAAAACTGCTGCCAGTTACCCGAAAGTAGCCGGCAGCAGTTCATTGCGATGAAACTGATCTGTGCTTATCCATGAGTGATTTCAATGTGCTCATGGTGTCGCTCCCTGATGTATAAGCATTTGCGTCCTGCAGGCTCACTATTGCCGAGAGCGACGCTCGGGGAGCGATACATATTTATATTCTGGTTTTTTAATCGTAAATGAAGGTTCGTGATTTTCACTAACCTGTCATGCGCGCGCCGCCAAATCGTCATGGCTTGGCGGCATTCTGTACTCCCGCAACGCACTGGGAGACAGGATATGCCTCGGCACTACGATGACTCGCAACAGAGCAGCACCGTCAAAACCCGCCGTCAGCAGGAAGATCAGCGACGTATGGGATTCCGTCGGGCAATAGAAAGCTATTCCGAAGCGCGTCGGCTCAATCAGGAGCTGTGCGACTTTGAGGAGAGCGTTTCACAGCGCTTCTGGCAGGCGGCTAAACCTTTGGAAGACGCCCGTCGAAACGCTCCATCAGCTGGCTGATCTGCGCACGTTCGGTGCGGATGAACGCCAGGAAGGCGTGCGCCACGGGCGACAGGCGGCGATCCCGAGCCTGCACTACGCACCAACTGCGATACAGCGGCAACTCTGCCACCGGTAATTCCTTGAGCATGCCGGTGGCAAGTTCCAGACTGACGGCGTGACGAGTCAGCATCGCGATGCCCAGCCCGGCCAGTACGCTTTCACGCTGCGCCTCGTGAGCCGACATCTCAACGGTCGTGGTGAAATGCACACGCTTGTCTTTGAAATACTCTTCGCAGGCCTTGCGAGTCCCCGAACCATTTTCCCGAATCAGCAATGTATAGGGCTCCAGATCCTTGAGCGCCAACGCACGTCCGTCGCATAACGGATGATCCGGCGGAGCGACGGCCACAATCGGATTATTGAGAAACGGCAGGAATTCCAGGCCCATGTCCTGGGGCACCATGGACATTACGACCAGATCATCGCGGTTATCCGACAGCCTTCTGATCACTTGAGCGCGATTGACCACTGTCAGGTTGAGAATGACTTCCGGGTATTTACGCTTGAAGGCGGCAAACAAGTGGGGGATGAAGTATTTGCAGCTCGATTCGACGGCCAGTTTCAACTGCCCTTGTAGCGAGCCCTGCATGTCAGTGAGCTGCATATCCAGGCTTTCCAGGCGTCCGAAAATATCGCGACTGGCCAGTTGCAGCGCTTGCGCGGCTTCGGTCAGGTAAAGCTTTTTGCCGACGTACTCAAACAGCGGCTGGCCTACGAGCTCTTCAAGCTGGCGAATCTGCAGACTGACAGCCGGCTGCGTGAGCGACATTTCCTCTGCTGCTCTGCTGTATGAACGTAAATCACACACTTCGTTGAAAATCCGTAACTGACGCAATGTCATACGCATCAATGACTTACGCATTTATAACCGCCCTGCCTGCTCGCTGAAGCATCAACTATAAGTCTTTACTTATACACAACCCAATTTTTACTCATTTTTGTTAATCCCTGATCGGGCATAGGGTGTCCCTGCGGCAATCAACCACATGCGCTGTTACAAAAACCCGTTCAGCTGCAAACACCGGTTCAACGGTCGAGGAAATACTCGTGATAACAAAAATCCTGATCGCCAACCGTGGAGAGATCGCTGTCCGGATCGTGCGCGCTTGCGCCGAGATGGGCATTCGTTCGGTGGCAATCTTTTCCGACGCCGACCGTCATGCGTTACACGTAAAGCGGGCGGACGAAGCCCACAGCATCGGCGCCGAACCTCTTGCGGGTTATCTGAACCCGCGCAAGCTGGTTAACCTCGCAGTGGAGACAGGTTGCGATGCGCTGCATCCCGGTTATGGCTTTCTGTCAGAAAATGCCGAACTGGCTGACATCTGCGCTGAACGTGGAATCAAGTTCATTGGGCCGTCTGCTGAAGTCATCCGTCGCATGGGTGACAAGACAGAGGCACGCCGCAGCATGATCAAGGCCGGCGTACCCGTTACGCCCGGTACCGAAGGCAATGTGGCCGATATTACCGAGGCGCTGCTTGAAGGAGACCGCATCGGGTATCCCGTCATGCTCAAGGCCACCTCGGGTGGCGGCGGGCGGGGTATTCGCCGCTGCAACAGCCGCGAAGAACTGGAGCAAGCTTTCCCGCGAGTGATTTCCGAGGCGACCAAGGCATTTGGCTCGGCGGAAGTCTTTCTCGAAAAATGCATCGTTAATCCCAAGCACATCGAAGCGCAGATTCTTGGCGACAGCTTTGGCAATGTCGTGCATCTGTTCGAACGCGATTGCTCGATTCAGCGCCGCAATCAGAAGCTGATCGAGATCGCCCCCAGCCCGCAACTGACGCCCGAGCAGCGGGCCTACATCGGCGATTTGTCGGTACGTGCCGCCAAGGCGGTGGGCTACGAAAATGCCGGGACTGTGGAGTTCCTGCTTGCCGAGGGCGAGGTGTACTTCATGGAGATGAACACCCGGGTGCAGGTGGAACACACCATCACCGAGGAAATCACCGGCATCGATATCGTCCGTGAACAGATTCGCATCGCGTCCGGACTGCCGCTTTCGGTCAAGCAGGAGGACATCATTCACCGTGGCTTTGCCCTGCAATTCCGGATCAATGCCGAAGACCCGAAGAACAACTTCCTGCCGAGCTTCGGCAAGATCACCCGTTATTACGCGCCTGGCGGTCCTGGTGTCCGCACGGATACGGCGATTTATACCGGCTACACCATCCCGCCGTATTACGACTCCATGTGCCTGAAGTTGATTGTCTGGGCACTGACGTGGGAAGAGGCGATGGACCGCGGCCTGCGCGCACTGGATGACATGCGTCTGCAAGGGGTGAAAACCACTGCCGCGTATTACCAGGAAATCCTGCGTAACCCGGAATTTCGTAGCGGTCAGTTCAATACCAGTTTCGTTGAGAGCCACCCAGAACTGACCAATTACTCGATCAAGCGCAAACCCGAAGAGCTGGCCCTGGCCATCGCTGCCGCTATTGCCGCCCACGCAGGCTTATGAATAAGCAGCGGCAAGCTCCAAGCCGCAAGCTTCAAGCGAAAGCAGATCTGCTTTTACTTGCCGCTTGTAGCTTGCAGCTTGTCGCTATGAGGAGATCCAAATGTCTAAGAAAATCTTCGTAACCGACACCATCCTGCGTGACGCCCACCAATCGCTGCTCGCCACCCGCATGCGCACTGAAGACATGCTGCCGATCTGCGACAAGCTGGATAAAGTCGGCTACTGGTCGCTGGAGTGCTGGGGCGGTGCGACGTTTGATGCCTGTGTGCGCTTTCTGAAAGAAGATCCGTGGGAGCGTCTGCGCCAACTGCGCGCCGCATTGCCCAACACGCGCCTGCAAATGCTGCTTCGCGGCCAGAACCTGTTGGGCTATCGCCATTACAGCGACGACGTGGTCAAAGCTTTCGTCGCCAAGGCCGCGGTCAATGGCATTGATGTGTTCCGTATCTTCGATGCCATGAACGATGTGCGTAACCTGCGCGTCGCCATCGAGGCGGTGAAAGCCGCGGGCAAACACGCTCAGGGCACCATCGCCTACACCACCAGTCCGGTGCACACCATCGAGGCCTTTGTCGCTCAGGCCAAACAGATGGAGTCCATGGGTTGTGATTCGGTAGCCATCAAGGACATGGCCGGTTTGCTGACACCTTATGCGACAGGTGAACTGGTCAAGGCACTCAAAGCCGAGCAGTCGCTGCCGGTGTTTATCCATTCCCACGACACGGCGGGTCTCGCTGCCATGTGCCAACTCAAGGCCATCGAGAACGGCGCAGACCATATCGACACTGCCATCTCCAGCTTCGCCTGGGGCACCAGTCATCCGGGCACTGAGTCCATGGTTGCCGCCCTTAAAGGCAGCGAATTCGATACCGGATTGAACCTGGAACTGCTGCAGGAAATTGGTTTGTATTTCTACGCAGTTCGTAAGAAATATCACCAGTTCGAAAGCGAATTCACGGCTGTCGATACGCGTGTGCAGGTCAACCAGGTGCCGGGCGGTATGATTTCCAATCTCGCCAACCAGCTCAAAGAGCAAGGCGCGCTGAACCGTATGGGCGAAGTGCTGGCCGAGATTCCACGTGTGCGCAAAGACCTGGGTTATCCACCGCTGGTCACGCCGACCTCGCAAATCGTCGGTACTCAAGCGTTCTTCAACGTATTGGCCGGTGAGCGTTACAAGACCATCACCAATGAAGTGAAGCTGTATCTGCAAGGCGGCTACGGCAAGGCGCCGGGTCAAGTGGATGAAAAGCTGCGTCGGCAGGCCATTGGTAATGAAGAGTTGATCGACGTTCGACCTGCCGATTTGCTCAAGCCGGAAATGACCAAGCTACGCGGCGAAATCGGTGCCTTGGCTAAATCAGAAGAAGACGTGCTGACCTACGCCATGTTCCCTGACATTGGCCGCAAGTTCCTCGAAGATCGTGCTGCAGGTGCTCTTAAACCTGAAGAGTTGTTGCCCATTCCAGAGGCGGGTGGCGTGAGCAGTGCGAGTGGAGAGGGCGTACCGACCGAGTTCGTCATCGACGTGCACGGCGAAAGTTATCGCGTGGATATCACTGGCGTGGGCGTCAAAGCAGGCGGCAAGCGACATTTCTATCTGTCCATCGATGGCATGCCCGAAGAAGTGGTGTTCGAGCCACTCAATGAGTTCGTCAGCGGCGGTGCGAGCAAACGCGCTCAGGCCACGGGTCCAGGCCACGTCAGCACTGCCATGCCCGGCAACATCGTTGATGTTTTGGTCAAGGAAGGCGACATGGTCAAGGCCGGTCAGGCTGTCCTAATCACCGAAGCGATGAAGATGGAAACCGAAGTCCAGGCTTCAATTGCCGGCAAAGTGGTCGCCATTCATGTGGCCAAGGGGGATCGGGTCAATCCGGGCGAGATACTGGTTGAGATTGAGGGTTGAAATATTAACTGCCGGCTCTGCCGCGCTGTGGCAAACAGGTCTCTACAGGAGCTGCCGAAGGCTGCGATTGGGGATGAATGCTTCGCAGCCTTCGGCAGCGCCTACAGAAATAACGGTTAGATTTCCTCGGGGGGGCCTTTATGGCTCCCTTTTTTTCGTCAAACCCTAGGAACTGCATTAAATTGCATGTATTACCTCATACATGAATCAAGAAATGCACTATAGTGCAGATAAGTACACTTTTACTGTCTGAAAAGTGCAATAAATTGCAGGCGCCCATGTATAACCTCACGCTCCAGATTTATGGCTGTGGCATCTGGAAGGATGCAATGACCCTTTCGTTCGACGACCCCACAAAAGGGTTTCTTGGCCCATGCCGTTTCGCTTACAAGGCGGGGTATGTTCTGGACGCTTATCCGGATTCATTCTCCCAAGGCGTGAGCGCCCGCCTGCCGGTGGATTTTGAAACCTTCTCATTGCCCGAGGCCCCGGCCTTCCTGCATGACATTGCTCCTTCCGGAGCGGCCAAGCGCTTCCTCATCGCCCAGCTCGGTCGACAAAAGCCGGAAGGCTTGAGCGATGACTTGTACCTGCTTGGGCGCAGCACGCCCGCTCCTATTGGCAACTTGCGGATCAAGGAGTCAGTAGCGGTCCTGGAGGAGGGCGAAGCCATGGGCTTTACGCGTGCGGATGTCATCACCCGTGACCAGCATTTTCTTGAGTATGCCTATGAACAGGGCGCTGCCATTGGTGGGGCTACCGGCGCGGGCGGCGAAGCGCCGAAGTTGTTGATGACTGAGGACGCTGACGGCCTGCTGTACCCCGATGCGGTACTGGCTGATGAGCTTGCCCGGGAGCACTGGTTCATTAAGCTCGCCCGAAACCAGGCCTTGAAAAACGATCAGGATATTCTGCGCAGTGAGTATTTGTACTACAGGGCGTTGCAACAGCTTGGTATCGACACAGTCGCGACAGAGGGTATGGCGCTGGAGGAGGCGAACAAACCGAGCCTGTGGATGAAACGCTTCGATCGTCGTATCACGGAGCAAGGGGTAGAGCGGTTGGCAGTGGAGTCGATCTATTCACTCGCCGGAGTGACATTGCCAGGTAGCCGCATGGATCATCTGGAAGTCCTCACGCTCTTGAGCGGCCTTTGGTCGCAAGCCGGGCAGAAGGTGGAAATACCTGATCTGGTGGCCGAATACCTGCGCCGTGACTTGATCAACCAGATTCTTGGCAATTCGGATAATCACGGTCGCAATACGGCAATTATTCGCAGTCAAGACGGTTATCGGCTTGCGCCCATTTATGATCTTGCACCCATGGTTATGGATGCCGAAGGCATCACACGTACAACAAAATGGGCGAAGTCCATTGAGCGGGCGGGGAACGTAAACTGGCGCGCAGCGTGCGATGCACTGGCAGATATTCTTGATCCGCAGCAGGCTTTCGAACGCTTGCGTCAGGATGCCCAGCAGCTAAGAGCGCTACCGGATATATTGCGTGACAGTGGTTTACCGGACGCGACGTTCAACCATCCCGCCATCGCTTTGGGCAAACTGGACCAGCGACTGACGACCTGGGGGCTGCAATGACTTTATCCATCGACGCTCGCGCTCTGCTGATCGAAAGCGTTCAACAGGGTATCGCTGAAGGTAGTCTTGAGATGGGTGAAGCGGTCAAGCGCCTGCGTGTGGAGGGGGCGAAGCTGCATCAAAGTCAGTACGCCCGAATGTGCAAAATCTCGGTGCGCACGCTGATTCAGATCGAGCAGGGTGAGGGTAACCCGACGCTCAAGTCGTTGAATGCGGTGTTCCGGCCGTTTGGTTTGCAGATGGGCGTGGTGAGGCGTCATAAGCAGATTAGTTAATGGCGTCTCACCACGCATAAGGAAGCCCCTGCCCCAGCACGGGCCCCTATACAAAGATGACCTCACGCGTTGAGAGGGTCAGGCCAATCCCCGTTACGATTTTTTATAGCGTTGTTGGATGACCTCAGCCACCTGCCTGAAGCTGATGCTCTTCGTCGCGATCTTCTGCATACCGTCTTCAGGCAAGTAGCCAAACTTTACGTAAAGTATGTCTCCTTGAGCCATCTGTCCCGCGCTCAAGCCATCGAATGACTTTTTCATGGCATCCAGACTGGTCGGGCTTGCAACGAGTGTTACCCAGTCCGGTACCGGAATGGTGCTGGCAAAATAGCTCACCACATTGACCAGTGCATCGCCGATAGGAAACACAGCTGTGAATCGCTCCTTGGGCTTGAACCTTGCGATACCCATGTAGATGTCCGGCAGGTCTTTGATGTTGCTTTCGATCCCATGCTTTTGATGAGAAAGAAGGTACTCGAAGATCTGCAATGACGTACCGACAATGATCAGCGACTGAGCACCCACAGCGCTGTCCGAAAACGTATGTCTAAGGGTGCTGCTCACTGGGAGAGATTTCTTGAGCTCCCTGCGATCGACGATAACGCTACCGTATTTGCCGTTGTGCAAAACCGGGGAAGGGACCCGCCACGGGTTTTCTTGCTTTGCTGTTGCGCGTAATACATTCATTTCACAACATCCTTGTTGTCTTATTGCGAGTTAGTCAGGGCAGGCCTTGTTGGCCTGAACTGAACCTTAGACCGACAAAGGCTTGTTGTCGGTTCTCTAACGGACTGATGTGTAACGGATTGTTGGGGTAGCAGAGCAACGCATGCGCCGCTGTCTGCTCAGTTCATCACGTCCTTCGAATCCCTTCAGGAGCTGCCGAAGGTCGCGAAATCAAGTGCCTGACACTCCGGTTTCGCCCCCTTCGGCGGTACATGAACTAATCGCTCAAAGTCCGCGAAAAGCCTCCAACCCCTTCACCTGCTGGCCATCCTTGAAGTTATCCACAGCCAGCCAGCTCTCGAAGGCTTGCTGTAGATGAGGCCATTCCTTGTCGATAATCGAATACCAGGCTGTGTCACGGTTCAGGCCTTTGACCACCATGTGCTGGCGGAAGGTGCCTTCGTAGCTGAAGCCAAACCGTTCTGCGGCGCGTTTGGAGCGGGCATTGTTGGCGTTGCATTTCCATTCCAGACGGCGGTTGCCCAGCGCGAATGACTCTTTAGCCAACAGATAAATCGCCTCAGTACCTTTCGGTGTCCGTTGCATTGATGCGCCGAAGGTCACGTGGCCGATCTCGATCCGGGCGTGTGCGGAGACGATGGACAGAAAGCTTATGCAGCCGTTGGTGACCCCTGTGGCCTGATCAACTATGGCGTAGAACCACGGATCGGTATCGGCTTCATGACGGCCCAGCCACGCATCAAAATCGCTGCGTTCCAGAAACGGTCCGTACGGCAAATAATCCCATAACTTCGGATCAGAACCGGGGCCTTGCAGTGCAGTCCACAAGCCCTCGCCGTGGCGCGCGACGCTGAGTTTTTCCAGACGGATGAAGCGTCCTTCCAGCGTTCGGGCATCTGGAAGTCTGGCGGGCTGCCAATCAGGTACAGGGGTCGACATAGACACGTTTCCTAGATCATTTTGCGAAATTGAATGTAGCCTGGACGTTCGGCGATACGTTCATAAAGCTGGATCGCGGTGGCGTTGGTTTCATGTGTCAGCCAGTGAACCTTGTCGCAGTCATTGGCCTTGGCGATTGTATAGACGTGCTCGATCAGCAGTCGGCCAATGCCGGTCCCACGTTGATCGGGAGTCACCAGCAAGTCCTGAAGATAACAGGCATTGGCGATGCTCCAGTTGGAACGATGGTAGATGAAATGGACCATGCCCACCGCTTTGCCATCTTGCCAGGCCAGTGCCGCGTTGGTCGGCTCTGTCGGGTCGAGAAAGCGCGCCCAGGTACTGGCAGTCACGGCGTCGGACAGCTCGGTTTTGTAGAACGTCAGGTAGGCGTGCCATAGCGGTAACCAGGCGGCGTGATCCTGCTCGGTCACGGGGCGGATCTGAATGTCCGACATGGCTGTTCCTTATCAAAAAATAACCCACTGAAGAAACGGGGTTTTTCGTAGGACCGGCTTTAGCCGGGAGGGGGCCGGTACATTCGCACAGGAATCTTCACCTGAGATAATGTCCTCCCGGCTAAAGCCGGTCCTACGGGTTCTCTGTTTACTGCGACAGCGTGATGTCAGGGACACCGGGGCTGCTCCTAAAGGCTCTGGGTTACGTTAAAAATACGGCGTCTTCTGCTTTTCAGCTCATCTGACGAGCCAGTTCCTGATCTTTGATATCTACGCTCGCGGTCAGCCCTTCACGCACACCTGCGAAGTCTGCGGCAGAGCGATTCTGGCCGAGCTTGCGTTTACCCTCCAGGCGCTCAATGGGTAACGCGAAGCCGACAATGGCGTTGAGCATCTTGTCGATGTAATCGGCGGGCGCATCGGCCACGGCCCAGGGGCTGGCACGCCCGCTTTCATGTTTGTCGGTCAGGCCGCTGACTACTTCCAGCAGTCGCTGCGGATCATTGAAAACCTGCGCGACGCCATAGGCGTGAACGGCCACGTAATTCCAGGTGGGCACTACTTTGCCGTGCTCAGCCTTGGCCGGATAAAACGATGGGCTGATGTAAGCGTCAGCACCGGGGAAAATCACCAGTGCCTGCGCGCCATTTTCCAGCGCCCTCCACTGTGGATTAGGCCTGGCCAAGTGTCCGTATAGCGTGCCATTTGCGCCTTGATCCGCCCGCAACAGCAGCGGCACATGGCTGGCCTGCATGCCGTGTTCGTCATGAGTGACCAGGATCGCCAGTCGGGTGTGCTCAATGAGCGCGTGCAATCTGCCCAGATCGTCGTCTTTGAAATAGCTCGGTATGTACATGGAAATATCTCTTGGCCGAAGCCCCAATCCTAGGCAGGCTATTGGACTGATGTAAGAGCCATTAATAGTCAGTTTGATAGGGCCAATACATGTCCGAACAGCCGCCATCGTTCCCGTTCAGCCTTGCCGGTATTGAGCTTGATCGCCGTCAGGGGTTGAGCCGTCAGCTCTATCACGCGCTACGCGCACGTATCCTCGAAGGGCGTTTGAGCGGAGGAACTCGATTGCCGGCCAGTCGGGATCTGGCTGAATCCCTGAGCATTTCCCGCAACAGTGTTATGCGCGCCTACGACCAGCTCTACGCCGAGGGTTTCACGGAGGGGCGTGTTGGCGACGGGACCTATGTGGCGCAATTACCTAATCAGGGAGTGCCTGGTAAAAAATTATCCACAAAAGTGTCCACAGGGTTATCTACAGGCTTACCCACAGCTTTATCCACAAACTCAAACAGTTCGCTGCTTAATCTGCCTGACGGAGTTATCCACAGCCCGGCAATCAAAAGGCTTGAGACGCATCATCTGAACGCTTATTTGCCCAGCGCGCCTCGGGCTTTCAGGGTCGGCGTTCCGGCGTTCGATCTGTTCCCTTTTGCAGTTTGGGGCAAGCTTTACGCGGCTTTTTGGCGTAAGCCGGATCTGGCGATGCTGGGTTATGGTCCGGCAGCTGGCGATACACGTTTGCGCGAGTTGATCGCTGCTTATCTGCGTACCTCGCGGGGCTTACAGTGCCGAGGTGAGCAAATAGTAATCACCAGTGGCGCACAGCAAGCGATTAGCCTTTGTGCACAGCTGCTGTTGGAGGAAGGTGATGGTGTTGCGATAGAGAATCCCGGCTATCGCGCCGCCGGTCATGCGTTTGCCATTGCCGGAGCGAAGCTGCACGGCATTGATGTTGATGAAGACGGTATGTGCTGCGATCAGTTACAGCGGCAAGTCTGCAAACTGGCTTATGTCACGCCGTCTCACCAATATCCGGTGGGGGTAGTAATGAGCCTGGCGCGCCGCCTGGAATTGCTCGCGTGGGCCGAGAAGACACGAGGCTGGATTGTCGAGGATGACTACGACGGCGAGTATCGCTACAGCGGCGCGCCATTGGCACCTCTGGCCGCGCTGGATCGGAGTGGACGGGTTTTGTATGTCGGCACATTTGGCAAGATTGCCTATCCGGGGTTGCGTCTGGGCTATCTGGTCTTGCCTGCGGGTTTGGTCGAGCCGTTTAGCCGCCGACGAGCTGTGGATATGCGCCACTCCGAAGTAAGTACACAAGCGGTGATGGCTGAATTCATTGCCGCGGGTCACTTCCAGCGCCACATCCGCCGCATGCGCCGTGCGGCCTTGAGTCGTCGCAATACTTTGCTCCGTCACTGGCCTGAGGACATCCCCGGCTGCGCAGCAATGCCCAAAGTCGTCGCCGGGTTGCATGTGGCGGTGAGAGTGGACAGCCTTGAGCGGGAAACTGAACTGATCGAGAAGGCTAAAAGTGTCGATGTCGAGATCAGCCCGTTGAGCGGTTATTGGTTGCCGGAATCCAGTGAGCCTGTGGATAACAGGGCAGGGCTGGTTTTGGGATTTGCGGCAGTCCCGGAGGCCGACATTATTGATGCGCTGAAGAGGCTGAAGCAGGTTTGGCGAGATTGAACGAGGTCAGCGCATACCCTGTGGGAGATTCTATGTCCGCCAGCAAGCCTGATCTTGATCTTGTAGGACCGGCTTTAGCCGTGAGGACGGTATTTCAGGCGACGGAAGTTCAGCGGATATCCCAACGCCCTCCCGGCTAAAGCCGGTCCTACGGGAAGCGCGGCGCCTGTGCGAATTTATTCGCGAAGAGGCTGGTACATCACAGCGTTTTCGTCGTCAGGAATACCGCCTTCCCGGATGGATCCGGTCCCACGGGATGAGCTGTTTGCCGATAGTTCGGCAGGATCACGAAAGCTTGTGCGCGATATACTTGCCGACATTATCCTTTTCAAACCGAGACCTCCCATGAGTACTTCTCTTGCTGCGGCGCCGGCTCGCAAGCCCGGTGCGCCGCTCATTGCTATTTTCCTGTTGCTGTTCATCGCGATGTTTCTGCTTGGCAGTGTGGGTGTACGTCAGGTGCTCCTGCTCATCGTCGGCGCTGCGCTGGGCCTGACGCTTTACCACGCAGCCTTCGGCTTCACGTCCGCATGGCGTGTGTTCATTCGCGAGCGGCGCGGCGCGGGCTTGCGGGCGCAGATGGTCATGCTCGCCATCGCCGTGGTGCTGTTCTTCCCGGCCTTGGGCGCAGGGACTTTATTCGGTCAGCCGGTGAGTGGTCTGGTAGCGCCAGCAGGTGTGTCCGTGGTGTTCGGTGCCTTTATCTTCGGCATCGGCATGCAGTTGGGTGGTGGTTGTGCGTCCGGTACGCTGTTCACGGCGGGCGGCGGTAATGCGCGGATGCTGGTGACGCTGCTGTTCTTCATCCTGGGCTCGCTGATTGCGACTCACCACGTTGACTGGTGGTTCGCACTGCCGTCTTTCCCTGCGACCTCCATCGTAAAAAGCTTTGGTGTGGTCCCGGCACTGGTCCTTAGTCTGGCGGTGTTCGCGGTCATTGCATTCGTGACTGTGCGTCTGGAAAAACGTCGTCACGGCCAACTGGAAGCCGCGGTGAGCAGCGAACATGTCGGCTTGCGTCGTTTCCTGCACGGACCATGGCCGTTGGTGTGGGGCGCGATTGGTTTGGCATTGCTCAACTACGCAACCCTGGCCCTGGCCGGTCGTCCGTGGGGCATTACCTCGGCATTCGCCTTGTGGGGCGCAAAGGTCGCGGGTTCTCTGGGCGTTGATGTCGGCAGCTGGGCGTTCTGGCAGATGCCTGCCAATGCCAAAGCCCTGGCCGCACCCGTATGGGAAGACATTACCAGCGTGATGGACATCGGCATCATGATCGGTGCGTTGCTGGCGGCAGGTCTGGCAGGGAAATTCGCGCCGAACCTGAAAATCCCGGCGCGCTCCATCGTTGCGGCAGTGATCGGCGGCCTGCTGCTGGGCTACGGTTCGCGTCTGGCCTACGGCTGTAACATCGGGGCGTACTTCAGTGGTATTGCTTCCGGCAGCCTGCACGGTTGGTTGTGGCTGGTTGCGGCGTACATTGGCAACGTGGCGGGCGTCAAATTCCGCCCGTTCTTCTTCCCGGGCGAGAAGCCGCAGGTTGCGTTGAGCGGTTGCTGATAACGTCCTGCTGGACGTGGGACCGGCTTTAGCCGGGAAGGCTGCATTCCTGACACAGCATATCTATTGGCTGTACTGGCCTCTTCCCGGCTAAAGCCGGTCCCACGACCTGAATCGCCCATAAATTCCAGTTCCAACAGGTCTTACTTAGCCATCTGCTCCTTCGCCAGCTTCACAATGTTCTCCACCGTAAACCCAAACTTGGCTTGCAGTTTGTCGATGGGGGCTGAAGCGCCGAAGGTGTTCATCGTGACCTTGGCGCCCGTGTTGCCCACGTAGCGATCCCAGCCCAGCGGGCCTGCCTGCTCCACCGCAACCCGAGCGGTGACAGAGGGCGGGAATACACTGTCGCGATAAGCCTGATCCTGATCTTCAAACAACTCCCAACTCGGCATCGATACCACGCGTACAGCAACGCCCTGAGCTTTCAGTTGTTCGAAGGCCTGCACGGTCATGCCGACCTCGCTGCCGGTGGCAATCAGAATCACCTCAGGTTCGCCATCTTTGGCGTCGGCCAGCACATAAGCGCCTTTCGCCAGACCTTCCGCTGAGCTGTATTGCGTGCGGTCCAGCGTGGGCAGTGGTTGCCGCGAGAGCACGATGCATGAAGGGCGACTGGTTTGCGCCAGGGCGATTTTCCAGGCCTGCGCGGTTTCATTCGCATCACCGGGGCGCAGCGTCAGCAGACCGGGTGTAGCGCGCAGTTGGGTTAATTGCTCGATAGGCTGGTGAGTCGGGCCGTCTTCGCCCACGCCGATGGAGTCGTGGGTGAAGACAAAGATCACCGGCAACTCCATGATCGAAGCCAGACGAATCGGCGGCTTCATGTAATCGCTGAACACCAGGAATGTCGAGGTGTACGGCCGCACGTAAGACAGCGCCATGCCGTTGGCAATCGAGCCCATGGCGTGTTCGCGAATACCGAAGTGCAAGTTGCGGCCGCTGTAATTGTCGGCGGAAAAACTCCCGGCTCCGTCGAACGTCAGATTGGTCTTGGTCGACGGTGACAAGTCAGCCGATCCGCCCAGCAACCAAGGGATTTTCGCCGCGAAGGCATTGAGAACCTTGCCTCCGGACGCGCGCGATGCGATGCCTTTGGCGTCGGTCTCGAAGACTTGCAGATTGTCCTGCCACTGCTCGGGCATTTCTCCGGCGCGCATGCGTTGCAGCTCGTCGGCCAGATCCGCTTGTTCTTCTTCCAGCTGATTGAGCGCGCTTTGCCAGCTTTCATAATCGCTGACGTTGCGTTCAATCAGTGCGTCTCGCAGCGAGGTGCGTGCTTCGTCGGGCACCAGGAAGCTGGCGTTTTCATCCCAGCCATAGGCTTTCTTGGTCAGCTTGATTTCATCGTCACCCAAGGGCTCGCCGTGGGCCGCTGCGGTGTTGTGTTTGTTGGGCGAACCAAAGCCGATCACGCTGTCGACCACGATCAGGGTCGGCGCGTCATCGGTGCGTTTGAACACTTCGATGGCGCGGGCCAACGCTTCGGTGTCGTTGGCGTCTGCAACATGCAAGGTATTCCAGCCGTAGCCTTCAAAGCGGGTTTGTACGTCTTCGCTGAAGGCCAGTTCAGTGTGGCCTTCGATGCTGATGGTGTTGTTGTCGTAGATCCAGCACAGATTGGCGAGCTTCAAATGCCCGGCCATGGACGCCGCTTCAGCGGTCACGCCCTCCATCATGTCGCCGTCGCCACACAGCACATACACGTTGTAATCGAACAGCGTGCGTTCTGGCGCGTTGAAGCGCTCTCCCAGCCAACGCTCGGCCATCGCCATCCCGACGCTGTTGGCGCAGCCCTGGCCGAGTGGGCCGGTGGTGGTTTCCACGCCCGTGGTCATGCGGTATTCCGGGTGACCGGGAGTTTTGGAGTCCATCTGACGAAACTGCTTGATGTCCTCAAGGCTCACCGCCGGTTTGCCCGATGGCTTGCCGTGCTCATCGATTTCCACCACGCCTGCCAGGTGCAGCAGCGAATACAGCAACATGGAGGCATGACCAACCGACAGTACGAAGCGGTCGCGATTTGGCCAGTCCGGATGTTCAGGGTGATAGCGCAGGAACTGATTCCAGACGGTATAGCCCACCGGGGCCAGAGCCATGGGTGTTCCGGGGTGGCCAGAGTTGGCCTTCTGCACGGCGTCCATGGCCAGGGTGCGAATGGTATTGATACAGAGTTGGTCGCGTGCGGTGCGTTGTTCGCTGGAAAAAGACGAGCCCATTGAATTTACCCTCAGTGACGTGCTGCTGAACATCCAGATAAGTGTGGAGCGCAGCCGAGGGCGGTTTGTTCATTGTATTTTGGGGCTGTCCGATGGCCATTACGGCTCAACCTTAACTGAACATTAAACGGTTCAGCTTTTGTGCTGTCCTTGGCGAACCATCTACCTAAAGGGCATTCGAAGCAAGGTAGCGGCGTGTCTTACGCAGTAGCCCATGAGGTAATCCTTTTGAAACAAGCCATCATTTCTAAATACCGTTTCTTAATGAAAACCATAGGTTATGTAGGCTGGTCACTGTTCTGGCTCCTGATCTGGGACATTGTGGTCACCGCCGACTTCATGCTGTTTCTGGACCGCAAGATCAGCCTGCCCTCGTTGCCGTTGACCTTGCTCGCGTCTGCGCTGGTGGTGCTCACCAGTTTTCGCAACTCCAGTGCCTATAACCGTTGGTGGGAGGCGCGCACCTTGTGGGGCGCGATGGTGAATAACTCCCGCAGCTTCGCCCGTCAGGTGCTGACGCTGGTTGAGGATGACGGCGAGCTGAATCCCGTGAAAGCAGTGTTGCTGCGTCGCCATGTGGCCTTCGTGAAATGCCTGTCTGCGCATCTGAAGGGTGAATCCTGTGGCGACGAAGTACAGTCATTGATAACCCGCGAGGAATACGCACGCAGGCACGAAACCAACAACTTCCCCAACGACATACTTAATACGTCGGCTGCACTGTTGGCCAAAGAGTACAAAGCCGGCCGCCTGGACAGCATCCGTCTGGCGCGTCTCGAATCGACAATGGTGGAACTCTCCAACTGCCAGGGCGGGATGGAGCGTATCGCCAACACGCCGCTGCCTTATCCCTACGTGGCGTTCCCGCGTTTGTTCATCAGCCTGTTCTGCGTGATCCTGCCGATTGGCCTGGTGGACACATTGGGCTGGTATACGCCACTGGCATCGACCGTCGTTGGCTTTATGCTGCTTGCCATCGAAAAGATCGGCACCGACCTGCAAAGCCCTTTCAAAGCCAGCGAACACGAAATCCAGATGACCAAGCTGTGCGAAAACATCGAGCGCAACCTGGATTCGATGCTTCGCGATGCGAAGGTTGAGTGCACGGTTTGACTAGAAAGCGATCACCCCGCAGGTTTGATGTGATTCCGCGATTGGCGCTATGACGTGGGACCGGCTTTAGCCGGGAAGAGGCCGGTACAGTCACAACATTTCTATCGTCGGAAATGCCGCCTTCCCGGCTAAAGCCGGTCCCACGTCAGCTTGCAGGCAAACATAGAACCTCCTACAAAGGCTTCAAGAAATCCGTCTCCAAAACGCATCCGCCTCGGCATTCCTGTTACCCCGCCAGCGCACCAGAATCACTTCCAGGTGATCGGACTCCATCTCCGGATACAGTCGCACCAACTCTTTGCGCTCAATCAGCGGTGCCACCATGGTGTGGGGCATGCAGGCTACGCCATGCCCGGCGGCGGCCATTGGCTTCAGGGCTTCCGATACCGTGGCTTCGAACACCCGACGCAGGCGGTGCGGTTGCGGGTGGCGTTTGACCTGTTTGTGTGAAAGGTCATGCAATTGGGCGCTACGGGCATAGGTCAGCCACGGGATGGGGGCGTCGGAGTTGGCGCAGCGTGCGGCCACTTCAGGCGTAGCCACCCAATAAAGTTCGTCCTGGCCCAGTGATAACTCTTCGAACTCGCTCTGCCGGGAGTAGGGTTCAGTCTGGGCATCGCGATAGAACAAAATGAAGTCGCAGCGTCCCGACATCAACGCCATGTAGTAATCATCGGTGCTGCGGTAGCCCGTATCGATGCGGGTGAACATGGGCGCTTCAGCGGACGAGAACTGGCTGATCCAGTCGGGAAAGAAATTACAGCCCAAGGTATGCAACGAGGCAAAGGTCAGGGGGCGATCAATGATCTTTACGCTTTGCTCGCAGTCTCGCGCCAGACGTACCAGTTCCGAAGCGTTGGGCAGCAGCGCTTCACCGGCAGCCGTCAGCCGGATGGGGTTCTTGCTGCGATCTATCAGCGTCGCGCCCAGGCGCGTTTCGAGCAACTGGATGCGGCGGCTCAGCGCCGATTGCGATGAGCCGCGCATGCTGGCAGCGGCGGTAAACTTGCCGGTATCGGCCAGGGCCAGAAAGTCTTCGTACCAATCGATATCCATAGTTATTCCAAAATTCGATAGCGCGACCAGCATAGTGGATCAACAGTCACTAACGCATGCGGGTTTTGTATGGCTATTGTGCAGGTAATCGCCACCTGCCGATCCAACGTGGTTCATCCATAACTAGAAAAATCTGTCGTATAAGGGGCAATGCTATGCAAAAACGGAATGGCCTTAAGACTTTCATCAAGTCGTCAATGTTGCTGATCAGCCTCGTGGGTGCTGCAGGTGCGCAAGCGGGTGTACTGGAAAAGGTCAAGGCACACGGCGCTGTGCGTTGCGGTGTTGCCAGTGACAAGCCGGGTTTCTCCTTGATTGACGACAAGGGCCAATGGACCGGCATGGACGTTGACCTGTGCCGTGGCGTGGCAGCCGCTGTGCTGGGTGACGCCAGCAAGGTCGAGTACATCGCTACTACCGGCAAGAACCGTTTCACTGCATTGGCATCGGGCGAAATCGACGTCCTGTCCCGCGCGACCTCGTGGACGGCTGACCGTGTCGCCAGCCTCGGTGTAGATTTCACAACCGTCTGGTTTTACGACGGCCAGGGCTTCATGACCCACGCCAAAGATGGCATCGAGAAGCTGACGGACCTCGACGGCGCAACCTTTTGCCTGTCACCGGGCACCACTTCAGAACAGAACCTGGACGACTATTTCAGCCAGCGCGGCCTGACTTACAAGACCGTGATCATCGAAAAAAGCCCTGAGTTGTTCGCAGCTTTCCAGAGTGGCCGCTGTAACGCGATTTCCAATGATTTGTCGGGTTTGGCCTCGCGTCGTGCCGTCATGAACAACCCCCAGGACTACGCATTGCTGCCTGAAGTGATTTCCAAGGAGCCGCTGGGTGCTTACGTTGCCCAGGGCGATACCGTGTGGCGC
Organism: Pseudomonas folii; assembly: GCF_014357575.1. Classification (GTDB taxonomy): domain Bacteria; phylum Pseudomonadota; class Gammaproteobacteria; order Pseudomonadales; family Pseudomonadaceae; genus Aquipseudomonas; species Aquipseudomonas folii. The sequence goes on from NZ_JACONW010000083.1 coordinate 21,568, forward strand.
AACATCGTGACCTGGACGGCCTATGCGCTGATGACTGCCGAAGAGTTCGGGATCACCTCGGCCAATGTCGATGAAATGCGCGCCAAGAAAGGCGGCTCGGCTGATGTCGCGCGCTTGCTGGGCACTGAAGGCACAGTCGGCAAGGCGTTCGGTATGGATAACGACTGGGCGTATCGCGCTATCAAACAGGTCGGCAATTACGCAGAAATCTACGACCGTAACCTCGGCGAGAAAACCATTCTGAATTTCCCTCGCGGCCTTAACCGCTCGTGGAAAGATCAGGGCCTGCTGTACGCGCCACCAATCCGCTGATCGCGTCACTCTCCAACGGAATCACTGTCATGTGGACCCAACGCTTGCAGAACGCTCGAGTGCTGAGCGTGCTGCAGCAAGGCCTGGTTCTGGCCATTGTTGCAGCTGTTTTTTACGTGCTGGCGCACAACGCCAGTCTCAATTTGAAAGCGCTGAACATTGCTTCCGGCTTTGACTTTCTGTCACAGCGTGCCGGTTACGACATCAGCTTCAAACTGATCGACTTCACCCCCAACGACAGCTACGGCCGTGCGTATCTGGTGGGGTTGCTCAATACGCTGCTGGTCTCGGTGATGAGTATCGTGACCGCTACCGTCGTGGGCGTGGCGTTGGGTCTGTGCAAGGTTTCCGAGAACTGGCTGATCAATCGCCTGGCCGGTGCGAGCATTGAGTTTCTGCGCAATGTGCCGTTGGTGGTGCATCTGGTCTGGTGGTACGGACTGGCGCTGGCGTTGCCCGGTGTAAAGCAGGCGGTTTCGATTTTCGATGTGGCTTATCTGAGCAACAGCGGGTTGATATTGCCATGGCCTGCACAAGGTTCACTGGTGGGCTGGGGCCTGGCACTGATGGCGCTGGGCGTTTTGCTCGGTTTGATCGCCTGTCGCTTTCGTGATGCCAAGGCCAAATGGCGCAGTTTTACGCCACGACGCTGGCCATTGCTGTTGGCGGGTGCGGTGCTGCTACCGCTGCTGGTGTATGCCCTGAGCGACGCGCACTGGAGCTGGGAAGTTCCGGTTGCCAAAGGTTTTGGTTTCAAAGGTGGCGTAGCGCTGGTCCCGGAAATGCTCGCGTTATGGCTGGCATTGTCGTTCTACAGCGCCAGTTATATCGCTGAAACCGTGCGAGGCGCGATTCAGTCGGTGCAGCGCGGCCAGTACGAAGCTGCAAAGGCGCTGGGTTTTGAATACGGCCCGACCATGCGTCAACTGATCGTCCCGCAAGCGGTGTATCCGATGATCCCGCAGGTCACCAACACCTACCTGAACATCGTCAAGAACTCCTCCCTTGGCGTGGTCATCGGCTTCATGGAACTGGTGTCCTCCACCGGCGGCACCACCTTGAACCAGACCGGCCAGGCCATCGAGTGCATCGCGCTGGTGATGGGTACGTATTGCGTCATCAGCCTGCTGATTTCCATCGCGATGAACATCTACAACCATCGCATCGGCCAGCGAGGTCATTGAGGATGAACATGATCAATCAAGCCTCCCCGGTGCGTTTGCCGCCGAGCAAACCCTTGCCGGTGCGCGTTCGTGAGTGGACGCGTCAGCACCTGTTCCCTAGTGTCGGCCATGGTCTGCTCACCGTCGCCGTGCTGGCGCTGCTGTTGTGGTGTATTCCGGCAGCGCTGAACTGGCTCGTGTTCGATGCCACATTCGTCGGCACTGCACGTACGGACTGCAACCCACATGGCGCGTGCTGGCTGCCGATCACCCAACGCTGGAACCTGTTCGTGTACGGCTTCTATCCGGAAGCTGAGCGCTGGCGGGTCAACCTGGCGCTGCTGTTGGCGGTATTCGCCTTTGTGCTGCTGTTCTTCAAGCGTCTGGATCGTCGCCTGCTGATTGGCTACTTGGCGTTACTGCCGGTGGTCATGTGGTGGCTGCTTAAAGGCGGTGCGGGATTGCCGGAGATTTCGTCGACCAAGTTCGCCGGGATGATGGTCACGGTGTTCCTCGGCACGGTGGGCATGATCTTCGCCTTGCCCATCGGCATTCTATTGGCCCTCGGGCGACGTTCGAAGAAGCCGGTGATTCGCATCCTCAGCGTCATGTACATCGAGCTGGTGCGTTCGGTGCCGGTCATCTCGCTGCTGTTCATGGCCTCGTTGATGATCCAGTTGTTCCTGCCGCCGGGTTCGGTGTTCGACATCCTGCTACGCGTACAACTGGTGCTGATCCTGTTTACCGCCGCTTATATGGCCGAGACCTTGCGTGGTGGTTTGCAGAACCTGCCGAAGGGCCAGTACGAAGCGGCTCAGGCGCTGGGCTTCGGTTACTGGAAAACCATGGGGCAGATCGTCCTGCCGCAGGTTTTGAAACAGTCAATTGCGCCGCTGCTGACGCAATTCATCGGCCTGTTCAAGGAAACCACGCTGGTGATGATCGTCGGTGTGCTGGACATCGTCGGCATCGCCATGAGCACCGCCGCCGCGCCGGAATGGGTGGGCTACGGCCATGAGATCTACATTTTCCTGGCGATCTACTTCTTCGTCGTCTGCTTCGCACTGTCGCGCTATGCCCGGCACCTTGAAAAGAAACTGGAACAGAACCGCTCATGACTGATCATCGCGAGGCTGACGCAGCCCCTATTGTGCGTATCGAGCAATTGAACAAGTGGTATGGCCAATCACACGTTCTGCGGGACATCTCGTTGTCGGTCAAACCCGGCGAGAAAGTGGTGATTTGCGGCCCGTCGGGTTCGGGCAAATCCACTTTGATTCGTTGCATAAACCAACTGGAACAGCACCAGCAGGGCACCGTTGAAGTGTTGGGTGAAGTACTGGACGGCAATGTGAAACGCCTGGAGCGTATTCGTCGACAAGTCGGCATGTGCTTCCAGCATTTCAACCTGTTCCCGCACCTGACCGTGCTGAAGAACTGCACACTGCCGCAAACTTCCAACCTCGGCGTGCCCGAGAAGGAAGCCATCGAGCGCGCTCTGGCCCTGCTCGACAAAGTGCGCATGCGCGATCACGCCAACAAGTTTCCGTCGCAGTTGTCCGGTGGACAGCAGCAGCGCATCGCGATCGCCCGTGCGTTGTGCATGCAGCCCAAAGTCATGCTGTTCGATGAACCCACCTCGGCGCTGGACCCGGAGATGATTGCCGAAGTACTGGAAGTCATGACCGGCCTGGCTCAGGAGGGCATGACGATGATTTGCGTCACCCACGAAATGGGCTTCGCCCGCAAGGTCGCGGACCGCGTGGTGTTCATGGATCAAGGTGAAATCGTCGAGCAGGCGACACCGGATCGTTTCTTCTCAGCGCCGGAATCCGAGCGCACCCGCCGTTTCCTCAATCAGATCCTCGACCATGGAGTCCACGCGTGATGTCCAACCCTATTGCAATTGCTCTGCACGGTGGGGCGGGCGTACTGACTCCAGGCTTGCTGACGCCGGAAGATGAAACAGCCATTCACGAGGCTTTGTTGCGCGCACTGAAAGCGGGACTGACGTTGCTTGAACAGGACGGCAGCAGCCTCGATGCGGTGCAGGCGGCGGTTATCGAGCTGGAAGAGTGCCCATGGTTCAACGCGGGCAAAGGCGCGGTGTTCACTCACACCGGTGATCACGAACTGGACGCGGCAATCATGCACGGCGCTAACCGGGAAGCAGGTGCCGTGGCGGGGATTCACTTTGTTCGTAACCCTATTCTGGCTGCCCGTGCAGTCATGGAGCACAGCGAGCATGTGCTGCTCGCAGGCGTTGGCGCTGATGCTTTCCTGGAAACGCAGAATCTGGAGCGCGTCGCCAACGACTGGTACGACACGGATCTACGTCGCCGTCAGTGGCAGACTCAGCTTCAACAGCCCAACAGTGTTTCGCTGGAACCGGGCGGGGTCGACAAGAAATTTGGCACCGTGGGCGCAGTGGCCCTGGACCGTCACGGTCATGTGGCTGCGGCGACTTCTACTGGCGGGATCACCAACAAGCGCTTTGGTCGTATCGGTGATTCACCGTTGATTGGTTCTGGCACATGGGCAGACGACCGAAGTGCAGCGATTTCCGCCACGGGGCACGGTGAGTTTTTCATTCGCACCGTGGTCGCCCACAACATCGCGTCCCGCGTCCTACTGACTGGCGAAACGCTCAATACAGCGTGCGATACGGTGGTGTCAGGTGAGTTGAAAGCCATGGGTGGCAACGGCGGCGTCATCGCTGTGTCGCCAACGGGCGAAACCGCACTGAGCTTCAACACGCCGGGCATGTACCGCGCATGGCGTGATGAGCAGGGTGGTTTGCATACTGCGATTTATGCCGGGGATGATCGGGTTCATACAGCTTGAGCATCACCTGTG
>NZ_JACONW010000084.1 GCF_014357575.1 Pseudomonas folii
AGAACTGCATCAGGCCCTCTCGGCAACAAGTTGCCTCCTACCTTCGAAAGCATTAAGCCTGCGCAATGCAGCGGTAGGAGCGAACTTGTTCGCGAGGTGGCGTGCCTGACGAACTGCATCAGGCCCTCTCGGCAACAAGTTGCCTCCTACCTTCGAAAGCGTTAAGCCTGCGCAATGCAGCGGTAGGAGCGAACTTGTTCGCGAGGTGGCGTGCCTGAAGAACTGCATCAGGCCCTCTCGGCACCAATTTGCCTCCTACCTTCAGAAGCGTTAAGCCTGCGCAATGCAGCGGTAGGAGCGAACTTGTTCGCGAGGTGGCGTGCCTGACGAACCGCATCAGGCCCTCTTGGCAACAAGTGAGCTCCAGGGTTGATGTTTGAAGTGCGATATAGCGGCGTCAGTGGCACCGTCGGACACAAAAAACCCCGGAGGGTCATCACCGTCCGGGGTTGTTTTTGCCCACAGATTACAGCTTGGCGATGGAAACCTCGGTGGACTTCACGAACGCGATCACTTCACTGCCAACCACTAGCTCCAGCTCTTTTACCGAGCGAGTGGTGATCACCGAAGTCACGATACCTGAAGCAGTTTGTACGTCGATTTCCGACAGTACGTCGCCTTCGACGATTTCCTTGATGGTGCCTTTGAACTGGTTACGAACGTTGATGGCTTTAATAGTCATGATGATCTTCCTGTGTGGGATGGATTGCTAACGGTCGGTTAATTGGCCCAACGCAGTTGCGTGGGCAGCGGTGAAATGGGATCAGGTTCAGGCGGCGAGCCGGGCAGCGACAGCACTCGCTCGAGTACTTGCGCTTCCAGATTGGCCAGGCGATGCGAGCCGCGGGCACGTGGACGCGGGAGATCAACCAGCAAGTCCAGGCCGATACGCCCTTCCTCGATAAGAATCACGCGGTCCGCAATCGCTACCGCTTCGCTGACGTCATGGGTCACCAACAACACGGTGAAGCCATGTTTGCGCCAGAGGTTTTCAATCAGTTGCTGCATCTCGATGCGGGTCAAGGCATCCAGCGCGCCCAGTGGCTCATCGAGCAACAGCAAGCGCGGCTGATGAATCAACGCACGGGCCAGCGCCACACGCTGCTTTTGACCACCGGACAATGCAGCAGGCCATTCCTCGGCTCGTTCGGCCAGGCCCACCGCCTCAAGAGCTTCAAGCGCTCTACCGCGCCAGTCACCGCTGAGACCGAGGCCAACGTTGTCGATGATCTTTTTCCACGGCAGCAGACGTGCTTCCTGGAACATCAACCGGGTATCTTCGCGGGCATCTGCCAGCTTTCCAGAGCCAGCGAGAAGTTGCCCGGCGGTAGGCTTGTCCAGGCCGGCCAGCAAACGCAGCAGCGTACTTTTGCCACAGCCGCTGCGACCGACCACGGCAACGAATTGCCCGGCCGGAATGTGCAGGTCGATGTTCTTCAACACTTCACGGCTGCCAAAGGCTTTCTTCAGCTGTTGCACCGCCAGAGGGATGCCGCGCAGCAGGTGCGCGGGCTGTTGCTGTTTCAAGCTGCTCATGCGGCACCGCCTTTAGTCACTTGATAGGCCGGATGCCAGCGCAGGCAAACACGCTCCAGACCACGCGCGGCCAGGTCGGCCAGCTTGCCCAATATTGCGTACAGCACGATGGCCAGCACCACCACGTCGGTTTGCAGGAATTCCCGGGCGTTCATTGCCAGATAGCCGATACCGGAGCTGGCAGAAATGGTTTCAGCGACGATCAGCGTCAACCACATGAAGCCCAGCGCGAAGCGCACGCCGACCAGAATCGAAGGCATCGCCCCCGGCAGAATCACGTGCCGGAACAGACCGAAGCCGGACAAACCATAGCTACGGGACATCTCCACCAGCGCCGGATCAATGTTGCGAATCCCGTGATAGGTATTCAGGTAAATCGGGAACAAGGTGCCCAGCGCGACCAGAAAAACCTTGGCGGTTTCGTCGATGCCGAACCACAGGATCACCAGCGGGATCAGCGCCAGATGAGGGATGTTGCGGATCATCTGTACCGAGCTGTCCAGCAGGCGTTCGCCCCATTTAGACAGGCCGGTGATAAAACCCAGTGCCAGGCCGATGCCGCCACCGATGGCGAAACCGACACCAGCACGCCAGCCGCTGATTGCCAGATGGGTCCAGATTTCACCACTGGAAACCAGATTGACGCCCGCCTCTATGACCGCGCTCGGCGCAGGCAGAATGCGGGTGGACAGCCAGCCAGCGCTCACCGACAGCTGCCAGATAGCCAGCAGCAGAATCGGCAGAGCCCAAGGCGCGAGGCGCTGGATTGTTCGTTGCGAAGCACTAGTGCTCATGGAGTTGTCTCCTCAGGGTCCGGCTGATTACGGCGCTTTCGCGACAGCGGCGGGCGGCGTCCAGACCACATCCGCAATGTTCAGCGGCTTTGGAATCAACTTGAGCTGATAAAACGTATCAGCGATTTTTTGCTGCGAGGCGACCACTTGCGGCGTCAGGAACAGCGCTCCATAGCCTTGGCGTTTGACCGAAGTCAGGGTGATATCCGCAGGCAGACCGAGCAACGGCGCGACCTGTTTGGTCACCTCTTCGGGGTGAGCCTTGGACCACTCCCCTACCGCGCGAACCTCTTCAATCAGCGCTTGAACGACTTTCGGGTTTTTCTGGGCATAAGGCTTGGTCGCCAGATAGAACTGGTGGTTATCCACAATCCCGGTGCCATCTCGCAGGGTTTTCGCTTGCAGTTGCTGCTCTGCAGCTGACTGGTAGGGATCCCAGATAACCCAGGCATCAACGCTGCCACGCTCGAATGCCGCGCGGGCATCGGCTGGCGGCAGGAAAACGGTCTGGATATCGGTGTATTTCAGGCCAGCATCTTCAAGGGCTTTTACCAACAGGTAATGCACGTTGGAGCCTTTGTTGAGGACGACTTTCTTGCCTTTGAGTTCTTTAACAGAAGTGATGGGTGAGTCCTTGGGTACCAGAATCGCTTCGCTGGTCGGCGCAGGCGGCTCGTAAGCGACATACACCAGATCAGCACCCGCGGCCTGGGCAAACACCGGCGGCGTTTCGCCCGTCACACCAAAATCAATGGAGCCGACGTTCAGACCTTCAAGCAACTGTGGACCACCAGGGAACTCGGTCCATTGCACTTGCACGCCCTGCTCGGCGAGGCGCTTTTCAAGGGAGCCTTTGGCTTTGAGCAGCACCAGCGTGCCGTACTTTTGATAACCGATACGCAAGGTCTCGGCCTGAGCCTGGGTTACGGCGCCGAAGGCGACCGCTGCGGCAAACAGAGCGACCAAACCTTGACGCAAAATAGCTGTGCGCATGGCGCGCTCCTTTGCTAATTCAGTGGCACCTGCTGGCCCGTTGGCGGACGAGTAAGGTGTGAGGGTTTTGTTGAATTGCACTGACCATATCAGTGATTTTTTATATCCATAAATCTTATTTTTTCATTTGGTTATTCTTTAAATGCATATATGTGAAATCCTGTTGGAGCGAGTGGGCGGCAATCCGACTTGCCCGCGAAGAACGATTAAGCGGTGCATCTGAAAAAACCGAGGTGGCCGGTTCGCGGGCAAGCCTCGCTCCAACTGGTGCTTGTGTTATTTCAGGCATAAAAAAGGGCCGACTAATCGGCCCAAGTAAACCCATCTGTCGTGGAAGGGTGATTCAGCGATTAGGCTGTGGCGTCAGACGCAGGTACGGTTTGACGGCTCTGTAGCCTTTAGGAAAGCGTTGCTTGATCTCGTCTTCATCCTTGAGCGAAGGCACGATCACCACTTCATCACCGTCGACCCAGTTAGCGGGCGTGGCGACTTTGTGGTTATCGGTGAGTTGCAAGGAGTCGATGACCCGCAGAATTTCGTTGAAGTTACGCCCGGTACTGGCTGGGTAGGTGATCGTCAGACGCACCTTCTTGTTCGGATCGATTACGAAGAGGGAACGTACGGTCAGGGTTTCACTGGCGTTGGGGTGGATCAGATCGTACAGCTCGGACACCTTGCGATCCGCATCGGCCAGGATCGGGAAATTGACTCGGGTGTTCTGGGTTTCGTTGATATCGTCGATCCACTTCACGTGGGAATCGACCGGGTCTACCGAAAGCGCAATAGCTTTCACGCCGCGTTTGGCAAACTCGTCCTTGAGCTTGGCGGTAAAGCCCAATTCGGTGGTGCAAACCGGGGTGAAGTCAGCGGGGTGGGAGAACAACACGCCCCAGCTGTTACCCAGCCATTCGTGAAACCGGATACGACCTTCGCTGGAGTCCTGCTCAAAATCAGGGGCGATATCGCCAAGTCGCAAGCTCATGGATGTGGCTCCTTGTTGTGATGTTTGCTAATTCATTGAAGCCACTTTGCGCGCCTTCGCTAGAAATTAAAAAGAATAGATAACGATTTGAATATAGCGTTTGGAGATATCAAATTTCAGGCAAAAAGAACCCCGCCGAAGCGGGGTTCCTTTTCAACTGACCAGGCTTATTTGAAAGCGTAGGTGTAGTTGAAGATCACACGGGTTTGGTCTTGGTTGGTAGAGTTCAGCAGATCAGCATCACCACGATAGCTACCGTGACGAACTGTAGTACCAAAACCTTTCAACGGACCGCTCTGGATCACGTAGTCGACACGCATATCACGTTCCCACTCGGAGAACTCGCGACCTTCGTTAACGGTGCCCTGACGCCCTTTGATGTCATCAGCATGCAGGTAAGCAATCGCTGCCTTCAGACCAGGCACGCCGGCACGAGCGAAGTCATACGAGTACTGACCGAAAGTGGTGTTCTCGCCTGCACGGTTGAAGCCGTTAACCATAGAGTCAGTGAAGAGGTAGAAGCTGGAACCGCCGTTACCTTCGTTGGCACCGGTAGAGGCACCGTTTTTGGTTACGTTGCCTTGACCCAAATAGGCCATACCACCGTCGTCACCCACTTGTTGGTGACCGACCATGATCGCGTGGCCGCCCAAAGCGTAGGTGAACATTGCCGACCAAGTGGAGTTGTCAACTTCATTAGGATTTTTGGCATAACCGTTGTTGTTGTTGAAGCGGTAGCCAACATCGCCGTTCTTGCCGTCGGAGCTACTGTTGAAGTAACGCAGGTCAGTCTTGAAGGACTGGTCTTCACCCAGAGGCAGGACGTGTACCAGACCCAGGAAATGCTGCTTGTAGAAGTCTTCCAAGTTGGCGTAGTAGTACTGCAAGGTCAGGTCTTTGGTAACTTTCCAGTCACCACCGGCAAAGCGGAAGTGGTCGGATGTATCCGTACCACCAGCCATGGACAACTCCGTCCAGTTGCTAGAAGCACGACCGATGCCTTTGTTCAACTGACCGGCAGTCAGAGTAACGCCATCCAATTCTTTGGAGGTCACGATGCCGCCTTGAAACGCTGCAGGCAGCAAACGACCATCGTTGGAAACCAGGATTGGCAGGTTTGGAGCCAAGGCATTACCTAGGCGAAGTTCGGTTTTGGAGAAGCGAGCCTTGGCGTTAGCACCGAAGCGGGTCCACTCATTTACAGAAGAACCATCACTGTCAGTCGGGGTGATGGCACCATTAGCAGCGTGTTGACCGCGACCGCCGTCAAGATGGACACCAACCATAGCCTGAGCGTCCAGACCAAACCCAACAGTGCCTTGGGTGAAACCCGACAGGTAGTCAAATTTCAGGCCGGTTGCCGTTTCTTTGTTACGGGTACGGTTGGCTGCAGAATCAGTACCTTCGCGAGCATCACCATCAAAATACAGGGTCCGCGAACTAACGGACGCTTTGCTGTCTTCAATAAAACCTGCTGCACCGGCCTGCTGAGCCATAACGCCGAAGGCTACAGCCATGGCCAGAGTGGACTTCTTCATGAATCGCTCCTCGTGAATCTTAATTTTTTATAATTTCTGGTGCCGAGGCCCTGGGACGCTCTGACCCAAAAATTTACGGTTAGCGCCAAACCCGACCGAAGCCAATGGTTAACCAGCGCCTCAAGACCAATGACCCACCGGTCACGGTGGTCGCAGGGTAGTGAACATTTAACAAATCGAAAAAGAATTATTGCTGAGCTTTTAAGACCTGTCGGTTATATGCCACACACTCTGTCGGATCCATCCGTCCTTGAGTGTATCGAGCTGTTTCACTAATTCCTAAATAATATTTCACTGCCATTCGTCAGATCATTCTGACTGGTCGAATGGAAAGCGAAAAGCAAACCGCCTGCCTTTAGAAATCAGCCCACCCAAAACCGCTCCGAAAACACTCAAAGCCCCGTAGTCATTGAGGCGCAGAGGGTACAGCACCAATTGTTACAGTTGTCACCACTTGCTTCCAGCCATCTGAAATCTGTATCAAAAAATATTTGAAACGGCTGTTTAAAGCCCCTCTGTCGGACAGTTTGGGGGGGTATTCAGGAGGGGGTGAGCACGCTCGCCGCGAACAAAACTGGAAAGTCGTTGTCGTGGCGGCACTAACGGCGAATCGTTAAAAGCGTGCATGGCTGGCAGAACTTGCACCATAACGATGCGATTTTCGCGCGCAGCAAAACACGCGCCTATTCATTCCAGCCTGGCTGAATGAGCGCTGAACACGATTCTGATAAATGAATGAAACACCCTGAAAGCCCCACAAGCAGGGGCTTTGGCCTCCCAGGAAGCGCTGGTGAATATTTTTGAAAGCAGAAATTTCAAAAACTGGCACGACGCCTGCAATAGGTTACGTATCACCAGTTTTGGGGACCTTGGTACAGGCAGGCCGGGGATTCCCCTCTTTTATTCCTCTCGGAGACTGACCTCCAGTCTCCAGCGCCCGTCCAGCTCCGCACCGCGCAAGTCGCCGTGCAGAGGACGGGCCGCCAGCAGAGTCAGCAGCAAATCCTTCTTGTCCCGCTCCAGCTTCCAGCGCACGTCCTTCCCGTTAACCTTCAATTGCCCCCTCCACGGCTGACCTTTGGCCGTAAAGCGCATGGCAAACGTTCCGTCCACATGCTCAGGCATAACCTCGGGTTCACGGTTGAACCACAGTGCCAGCCCGGTCTGCTGCTCCTCGATCTGCAGCAATTCCAGCGGAGTCGGCTCGGTAAGACGCCCGATCATCAAGCCGACCAACAGCCCGACAATTGCCAGCGAACCCAGAACCTTTGGCCATAGCTTCGGCCGCGGGTCCTCTTCGGGGGTAGAATGCTCCCCATTCTTCAGCTCGGAGCCGTGCATGTTTCACGTCATCCTTTTTCAACCAGAAATTCCGCCGAATACCGGCAACGTCATCAGGCTGTGCGCCAATACCGGCAGCACCCTGCATTTGATCGAGCCCTTAGGCTTCGAACTGGATGACAAGCGCCTGCGCCGCGCCGGACTCGATTATCACGAGTTCGCCACTTTGCAGACCCATCCCGACCTGGCCAGTTGCCTGGAAAGCATCGGTCATCCGCGGCTGTTCGCTTTTACCACAAAAGGCTCACGCCCCTTCCACGACGCCAGCTTTCAGGAGGGCGACGCCTTCCTGTTCGGCCCGGAAAGTCGCGGCCTGCCCGCTGATATACTCGACGCCCTTCCCGGCGATCAGCGCCTGCGTTTGCCGATGCGCGAGGGTTGTCGGAGCCTGAACCTGTCCAACACGGTCGCCGTGGCGGTGTATGAAGGGTGGCGGCAGTTGGGATTTGCCTGACGACGCGTAGCTTTCGTAGGGGCTGCCGAAGGCTGCGAAGCGTTTATCCTGATATACCGCCATCGCAGCCTTCGGCAGCTCCTACAGATACAGAGACAACGCCCAGGCCCATAGAAGCCTCATCACCCAACACCCACAAAAAAGCGCCTCAAAAGGCGCTTTTTTGGGTCCGGCTACAACACTTACTGAACAGTAGGTGTTTCGCCAGCAGCTTGCATGCGTTGCAGTTCTTGCGCGTACAGAGCATCGAAGTTCACCGGGGACAGCATCAGCGCCGGGAACGAGCCGCGGACGACCAGGCTGTCGATGGTTTCGCGCGCATACGGGAACAGGATGTTCGGGCAGAAAGCACCCAGCGTATGGCTCATCGAACCTTGATCCAGGCCTTTGATCAGGAAGATACCGGCTTGCTGGACTTCAACGATGAAAGCCACTTCGTCACCGTTGTTAACGGTAACCGACAAGGTCAGAACCACTTCGTAGAAATCACCTTCCAGCGGCTTCTGACGAGTGTTCAGGTCGAGGCTGACGGTAGGGGTCCATTCCTGACGGAAGATCGCAGGGCTTTTTGGCGCTTCGAACGACAGGTCGCGAACATAGATGCGCTGCAGCGAGAATTGCGGTGCATCTTCTTCGTTGGTAGCGGTGCCGTTGGTCGGTTGGTCAGTCATCTCGGGTCCTTTTAGCATTTAAGTTCTGGAAAGGGGGTTGGAGTCAGAGCAGCTCATCAAGCTTGCCTGCGCGCTCCAGGGCAAAAAGATCATCGCATCCGCCTACGTGGGTCGTACCGATCCATATCTGCGGGACGGAAGTGCGGCCGGATTTTTTCACCATTTCGGCGCGAACTTGCGGCTTGCCATCGACTCTGATCTCTTCGAAAGCCACATGCTTGTTCTGCAACAACTGCTTGGCGCGAGTGCAGTAAGGGCAATAATCGCTGGAATAGACGATGACTTCAGCCATATCACTTCACCAAAGGCAGGTTATCTGCACGCCATGTGGATACACCGCCGGACAGCTTGGCAGCCGTAAAGCCCGATTTGAGCAGTTCGCGTGCGACGGAGCCAGCCTGCTGGCCCATGGCGTCGACGATGATCAGGGTCTTGGCCTTGTACTTTTCCAGCTCGCTGGTGCGGGTCAGGACCTTGTCGTTCGGGAAGTTCAACGCTCCCACGATGTGGCCCGCGGCGTAATCCTTGGTGGAGCGGATATCGATGATCACGGCCTGATCCTTGTTGACCAGCGCGGTCAGCTCACCTGTGCTCAGGCTGCGACCGCCCTTGCTCAATTCGTAGGCGATCAGCATCCCCAGCAAAATGATGAAAGCGCCAGTGATCAAATAGTGGTTGGTAGCAAAAGCAAGCAGGTGCTGAAGCATCAGTAGGTTCCAGGGCGTTAAAATGTCGGCCAGTATACACAGCAGCCAAGGTCGGCCAAAGCCCGTCAGACAATGAGGTCGATCAAGCCCACATGACATCGCGCCAGAACCGATAACTCCGGTATCGCGGCTCGCAATTGCAGATCAACAGCCCCTAAAATGCCGGTCTGTACTCCAACTTACTTTTTTAGCACGAGTGGGATCTATGACTACCACGCCAAAACCTTTGGTCCTGATCATTCTGGACGGCTTCGGACACAGCGAGAGCCATGAGGGCAACGCCATCCTGGCAGCCAAAATGCCGGTTATGGACCGCCTGTACAAGACGATGCCAAACGGCCTGATCTCAGGTTCGGGTATGGATGTCGGTCTGCCGGACGGTCAGATGGGCAACTCCGAAGTCGGCCACATGAACCTGGGTGCCGGGCGCGTGGTTTATCAGGATTTCACCCGCGTCACCAAAGCCATTCGTGATGGCGAGTTCTTCCAGAACCCGACTATCTGTAGCGCGGTAGATAAAGCTGTTGGTGCGGGTAAGGCCGTGCACATTCTCGGCCTGCTGTCGGATGGTGGCGTTCACAGCCATCAGGATCATCTGGTGGCCATGGCAGAACTGGCCGCCCAGCGTGGCGCAGAGAAAATCTATCTGCATGCCTTCCTCGACGGTCGCGATACGCCACCACGCAGCGCGCAAAAATCCCTTGAGCTGCTGGACGCCACTTTCGCCCGCCTGGGCAAAGGCCGGATCGCCAGCATCATCGGGCGCTACTTCGCCATGGACCGCGACAACCGCTGGGACCGTGTAGCCGCGGCCTACAACCTGATCGTTGACGGTGCCTCGGAATTTCATGCGGCGAGCAGCGTGGCCGGTCTTGAAGCCGCCTACGAGCGTGGCGAAAACGATGAGTTCGTCAAAGCCACAAGCATTGGTGACAAGGTCACCGTGGAAGACGGCGACGCTGTGGTGTTCATGAACTTCCGTGCCGACCGTGCCCGAGAAATCACCCGGGTATTCGTCGAAGACGACTTCACGGACTTCGAGCGCGCCCGCCAGCCTAAGGTCAACTATGTGATGTTGACTCAATACGCAGCGAGCATTCCTGCGCCGTCCGCGTTTGCGGCTGGCAGCCTGAAAAACGTGCTGGGTGAATACCTGGCCGCCAACGGCAAGACCCAACTGCGTATCGCTGAAACCGAAAAATATGCTCACGTAACCTTCTTCTTCTCGGGTGGCCGCGAAGAAGAGTTCCCGGGCGAAGAGCGCATCCTGATCCCGTCGCCAAAAGTCGCGACCTACGACCTGCAGCCAGAAATGAGCGCGCCGGAAGTCACCGACAAAATCGTCGATGCCATCGAACACCAGCGTTATGACGTGATTATCGTCAACTATGCCAACGGCGACATGGTCGGCCATAGCGGCATTATGGAAGCGGCAGTCAAGGCCGTTGAATGTCTGGACGTCTGCGTCGGGCGCATCACCGATGCGCTGGAAAAAGTTGGCGGCGAAGCGCTGCTGACCGCTGACCATGGCAACGTCGAGCAAATGACCGATGACCATACCGGGCAAGCGCACACCGCACATACTTCCGAGCCAGTGCCTTTCGTTTATATAGGCAAGCGCAATCTGAAAGTGCGTGAAGGCGGAGTGCTGGCCGATGTCGCACCCACCATGCTGAAACTCATGGGTCTGGAAAAGCCGGAAGAAATGACCGGCCATTCGATCCTTGTTGACGCGTAAAAACGCTCCACACCGGCATGTCGCCTAGCCACATGCCGGCTTTTTATCTGTCTGGCCTCATACGAGGCGTTTTTTTTGCAGCGTGTGGCGGGCATACTAAGCCTGACACTTTTTTTCACAATTCCTCGGTATCGCCCACCCTCATGCTTCGCGCCTTGATCACCCTTGCTTTGATCTGCCTGCTCAATCCGGCGTTTGCCGACGATCAGCGGGCGCTCACCCAGAAACAGATTGACGCAGCGCGTCAGGATGTCACCGAGCTGCAAAAGGCTCTGGGCGACTTGCAGAAAGAGAAAGCCGGCGTCCAGAAGGACCTGCGCGGTACTGAAACCGAGATGGGTAAGCTGGAAAAGCAGGTCGAGGTCCTGCAAAAGGAACTAAAAAAGACCGAAGCCGAGCTCAATCGGCTCAACCAGGAAAAAAGCAAACTCCAGAGCGCACGCGTTGAGCAACAACGGCTGATCGCCATTCAGGCACGGGCTGCGTATCAAAGCGGCCGTCAGGAGTACCTGAAGTTGCTGCTCAATCAACAACATCCGGAAAAATTCGCCCGGACGCTGACCTACTACGATTACATGAGTCAGGCGCGCCTGACTCAGTTGCGTACCTTCAATGAAACACTGCGCCAGCTCGCGGGCGTTGAAAAAGATATCGACCTGCAACAGGCGCAACTGCTGGTTCAGAAAAGCTCGCTGGAAACTCAGCACGAAGAACTCGACAAGGTTCGCCAGGAACGCCAGACGGCGCTGGCCAAGCTTAATCAGGACTACAAGTCGCGAGATCAGAAGCTGCAAGCGCGGCAGCAGGAACAAGCCGAGCTGGGCAAGGTTCTGAAAACCATTGAGGAAACGCTGGCGCGTCAGGCCAAAGAGGCTGAAGAAGCCAGACAGAGAGCATTGGTCGCTGAACGTGAGGCTGAAGAAAAACGTCAGCGCGAAGCCCAGGCGCAAGCCAACAGCAGTAGCAAGAGCAGCAGCAGAACCGACAGCGATGATGCACCAAAACGTCCGGCCAAAGCGCCTGGCGCCATGGTTTCCAGTGCTGGCGCTTCATACGGCGGAGCTTTCTCTGCAGTCAAGGGCAAACTTCCCTGGCCTGTTGATGGTCGATTACTTGCACGCTTCGGTGAAGCCCGCGGTGATGACGCTCGTTCCACCTGGGACGGCGTGATGATCAGCGCTTCGGCGGGCAGTCAGGTTCATGCTGTACACGGCGGTCGGGTGGTCTTCGCAGACTGGTTGCGCGGCGCCGGGCTTCTGGTCATTCTCGACCATGGCAACGGTTATTTGAGTCTGTATGGTCACAATCAGACATTGCTCAAGGCAGCCGGCGACATTGTCAAAGCCGGTGAAGCCATCTCCACTGTAGGCAACAGTGGTGGACAGGACACACCGGCGTTGTATTTCGCTATTCGTCAGCAGGGTCGCCCTAGTGATCCGGCCCAATGGTGCCGCACTCAAGGATAAGTCGGTTCCACCTTCAGGAGTTCGTTAGACATGCCGTATCTGTCCCGCCTCACCTCGCTGGCCCTGGCTATTGCCGTCGTTATCGGCGCTCCACTGGCTCAGGCTGCAGAAGTCAAAGCTGCGCCAGCCACCACCCCGGCTGCTGCGAACACCGCCAAAGCGCCGCTGCCGCTCGACGAGCTGCGCACCTTCGCCGAGGTCATGGACCGGGTCAAAGCCGCTTATGTCGAACCGGTGGACGACAAGACGCTGCTGGAGAACGCCATCAAAGGAATGCTCAGCAACCTCGACCCGCATTCGGCCTATCTGGGCCCTGAAGACTTTCAGGAGCTGCAGGAAAGCACCAGCGGCGAGTTCGGCGGACTGGGCATCGAAGTCGGCGTCGAAGATGGTTTCGTGAAAGTCGTCTCCCCTATCGACGACACCCCGGCATCCAAGGCAGGCATCGAGGCCGGTGATTTGATCGTCAAGATCAACGGCGCACCGACGCAAGGTCAGACCATGCAGGAAGCGGTCGACAAGATGCGCGGCAAGATCGGCGAGAAGATCACTCTGACACTTGTTCGCGATGGCGGTAACCCGTTCGACGTGACATTGGCCCGCGCGACCATTCAGGTCAAGAGCGTCAAGGCACAGATGCTGGAGAACGGCTACGGCTATATCCGCATTACCCAGTTCCAGGTGAAAACCGGTGACGAGGTCGGCAAAGCGCTGGCCAAGTTCCGCAAAGACAACGGCAAGAAAATGAGCGGGTTGATTCTTGACCTGCGTAACAACCCTGGCGGCGTATTGCAGTCGGCGGTTGAAGTGGCTGACCACTTCCTGACCAAGGGCCTGATCGTTTACACGAAAGGCCGTATTGCCAACTCCGAACTGCGCTTCTCGGCTGATCCGGCCGATGCCAGTGAAGGCGTACCGCTGGTGGTGCTGATCAACGGCGGCAGTGCTTCAGCTTCAGAAATCGTCGCCGGTGCCTTGCAGGACCAGAAACGCGGCATCCTGATGGGCACTGACAGTTTCGGTAAAGGTTCGGTGCAAACCGTGTTGCCGCTGAACAATGACCGCGCCTTGAAGATCACGACGGCGTTGTATTACACGCCTAACGGTCGCTCCATTCAGGCTCAGGGCATCAACCCGGATATCGTGGTGCGTCGCGCCAAGGTCACCAACGAAGCTGACGGCGAAGCGTACAAGGAAGCCGATCTGCTCGGTCACCTGGGCAACGGCAACGGCGGCGCGGACAAACCAACGGTCAAAGGCGGCGCAGCCAAGGCACGTCCGCAGGATGATGACTTCCAGCTCAGCCAGGCTCTAAGCCTGCTCAAGGGCCTGAGTATCACACGCGGCAATTAAACGATGCGTGTGTTCCTGTCCCATTGGTTGCTGGCCGCATTTTGCGTACTCACTGGCGTTGCTCACGCGGCGCCAGCTACCCAGGCCAGCAAACCTGCCTTCCTCACACTGATCATTGATGACCTGGGCCAGAATCCGGCCCGGGATCAGCGCGTGCTTGCCCTCCCCGGCCCCGTGACGCTGGCGATCATGCCGGATACACCTCACGCCACCGAGTTTGCTCGTCAGGGGCATCGTGCTGGCAAGATCGTCATTCTGCACATGCCCATGGACCCGGCGACCGGCCCGTATGCCTGGCATCCAGAACTCCCCCTTACCGAGCTGGAAAGCAGACTGAACGCTGCGCTGCTTAAGGTCCCCTACGCCGCTGGCATCAACAACCACATGGGCAGCCGCATGACCGCCGAGCCGGTTGCCATGGCATGGTTGATGGCCGAGCTTCAGCGTCGCCATCTGGTTTTTGTCGACAGCCGTACCAGCGCGAAAACCGTTGCGGCAGCCGAGGCGCAAAAGATCGGATTAGCCAGCGTGTCACGGGATGTATTTCTTGATGATGAACGCACGTCTGAGGCCATTACCCGGCAATTGAAAATCGCCATTGAACTGGCTCGCAAACAGGGTTCAGCCGTGATGATTGGTCATCCTTACCCTGTCACGCTCGACGTGCTTGAACGCGAGCTCCCGCATCTGAAGGCGCAGGGCATTGAGTGGATCGACCTGCGTCAGATGATCAGCGTGCGGGGCAATCAGGCGACGGCCGCGCACGGCAAAAACGGGATTTATCGGTAAAGATCGGGTTCACCAAGTACGGTAGGAGCGAACTTGTTCGCGAGGCGCTGTTTCAGGCGGACATCATCGCTCCCTTGCGGTGGCTCGCCCGGTCGCTCCTGCAGATCTTTGTGGTAAGGCTGAAAAACGTGTCCTTGCTCGCGATAAAGCCACTGACGTATCAGGTCAATAGTTAACGCACCTCCCCATCGCGTTACTGGCTACATGCGCTGACTTCCCCATGTCGGGGTTTCAACGCAAGGACAGTCATGAAAACAAAATTCTCCGCGCTTACCGGTTGCGCATTCGCCGTGTGCTTCTGGGCTGCTGGCGCGCACACCAAAGACTTCGGCGACGGGCTGGAAAACCTGTCGCCCTCCAGAGTCCTGGCCAACCAGAAGGGTCAAAATGATCACTGGAGAGGCATCGGACGGATTGAGAGCGACACTGGCCGGTCTTGCACTGCGACGTTGATCGACACTCGTTCAGTCAATAACGAGGCCTCTGCGCCAGCCTATGTGCTCACCAGTGGCCATTGCCTGTATAGAAAGAATAACGGCGTGATTATCACTGACCATCAGGTGACCGGAACTGTCACGTTCAACTACTTTGCCGATACGGTCGAGCATCAACAGCGCTATCCTCTCAAGCGGGTCAACTGGAGCAGCATGCAAGGCGTGGATCTGGCGATTGTGGAGCTGCAAGCCTCGCTTGAGTCCCTGATCGCAGCCGGAATCGAGCCCTTGCAGATAGCCGAGAAAACTCCGCAAGCTGACACGAACATCCTCATCGTCGGCGCACCTCTGGCATTCCAGAACCCTTATCTGCGATCGGCCGCTTGCACTCATCAGCCATCCGGGGCGCTTATCGTACAACCGTGGGTCTGGCGCCATACGGTGAAAAACCAGTGCAAGGATCTCAAAGAGGGAAGTTCCGGCAGCCCTGCCCTGACTCGCGACAACAATCGGGTATTTGCCGTCATCAACACCGTGACTCCGTCCGGAGGCAACTTCGGCAACCCCATCAGTTACCTGCGCCCCTGCTTCGTTGCAGGCCAGCTCAGCACCGATCCGGAGATCTGCCCGCTCTTCCCCACGTTCTCAGTCGAGCCTGTCGGCCATATTCTCCGTTACACCAAGGTCAGACTTGCCCCAGACGGCAAGGAAATCTACCCCGACTGGAATGTCGCGTTCAGCATCGATAAACCGTTCTATCGCTTTAAAACTGTGCGCGAGGCCATTGAATGCGAGAACCCGAATGACTACAGCCACGCGATTGAAGCCACAAACGCCCGAGTAATCGACCAAATCGGTCCGCAAACCGGCACCCATATGCTGTGCTTGCTGGGCATCGAATCAGGCGATGAACGCCCGTCTCCCGGACTGATGCGCAATGCGTTGACATTCGCCACAGAGCTTCAGGCGGCAGGCCCGCCCAGCCCCGCTCAGGTGCAGTTCACTCAGCGCTCTGGCAGGTACATCATCAAATGGGATTACGATCCAAGTTTGGTCAGCAGACAAACCTTCAAATTCGGCCCCGCTCAGACCACAGCCTGCGATGATCCGGGTGGGTACAGGGGGGCGTGGCGCACACTCTATGTAAAGCCCAATCAACTGCCGGTGAAAATCTGCACCTATGCCTATGACCATGCGGATCAACCATCCGCGGTGCGGGAGGATGTTTTGGAGAAGATGAAATCTGAAGCTGGCTAAGCCGTGCAGGAAATGCTGTGTTTGCCTGGAAGCGCAATACCAGCGGGATCGACCGGGTCAATCATGAGCTTGAGATCAAGGTCAGCCTGGGAGCGGCGCCTGGTTTGGGTATCAGCGATATTGGGACAGAATCTTATCCACAACCCCTTCCGCCCGTAGCTGGTCCAGCGACGCCTGTAACTTGTTCACCACGTCATCGGGCGTCGCCTTGTTGAGCGCAAGGTACAGATCAGCGTGGTTGAACCGCAGCACGGTCTTGAGGCCGGTGACGCCTTCTATTCTGGCCAGATAAGGTCCAGTCGGATCGCCCGCCGCCCATAGGTCAATCTGGCCGTTGACGAGTTTTTTGGCGTTGTCCTGATCGCGCAGCAACAGGATGGGATTCAGTCCCTGGGCCAGAAGCCGCTCGCCGATGGCATCACCTTTGTAAGCACCGATCCGATAAGCCTTGGCCTGCTCCAGACTGGTCAGTTTGATAGGGCTGTCGCCACGGGCGAGCAGTATCCAGTCGTAGGAACCCACTGGCCCAACCCACTTGAAAAGCTTTTCCCGCTCAGGCAAACGCGCTGTTGAAAACACCGCATAACCAGGTTTTTCCAGGGCCAGCTTGTAGATACGCTCCCAAGGGAAGCGCAACGTCATGCTGTAGCTGATTCCTGCGCGCTTGAATGTCTCGCGCACCACTTGCGCGGCGATGCCTTCAATGTTGCTTTCCTGAGCGAAATTTTTGCCGTCAATTGCCATGTTGTAAGGCGGCAGATTTTCGGTCATCAGCACAATGGAGTCGCGTCCCGGTGCCTCAATGGCGTCATCGGCCATTGCAGCCTCAGTGGCGCTGAAAACCAAAGCGCTGAAGGCCGTTAGGGCAATAAAACGAGATTTGAACATTGGCGCTCTCCATACGCTGACGGCAGACAGAGTGCAGCGCTCAAAAGCGCTTGTCCAGCACACATGGCGCATTGCCCACATAAGCGAGATTAAGCTTAGAGGCGACATGAACTGTAGGAGTGAGCTTGCTCGCGATAGCGTCAGGTCAGACGATAATTTCTCAACCGATCTACCGCTATCGCGAGCAAGCTCACTCCTACAGTGTGGGGAAGTGAATTCTAGCGAACCACAATCCCGCGCGCGGCCATGTAGGCTTTGGCTTCCGGCACGGTGTATTCGCCGAAATGGAAAATGCTCGCCGCCAATACGGCGCTGGCGTGGCCTTCAATAACGCCGTCTGCCAGATGCTGAAGGTTGCCGACACCACCCGAGGCGATGACCGGGATACCCAGAGCGTCACTGATTGCTCGGGTTACACCCAGATCGAAACCGTTCTTCATGCCGTCCTGATCCATGCTGGTCAACAGGATTTCGCCCGCGCCCAGGTCTTCCATCTTCTTGGCCCAAAGAACAGCGTCCAGACCTGTTGGCTTACGGCCGCCGTGGGTGAAGATTTCCCAGCGCGGGGTTTCACCTGGCAGCGAAACCTTCTTGGCATCAATGGCAACGACGATGCATTGCGAACCGAAATGCTGAGCAGCCTCGGCAACGAACTCGGGATTGAACACCGCAGCAGTGTTGATCGACACCTTGTCGGCACCGGCATTGAGCAGGTTGCGAATGTCTTGCACGGTGCGCACGCCACCGCCGACGGTCAGCGGGATAAACACCTGGCTGGCCATGCGCTCCACGGTATGCAACGTGGTGTCGCGGCCATCAACGCTGGCAGTGATGTCCAG
Source organism: Pseudomonas folii (assembly GCF_014357575.1). Classification (GTDB taxonomy): domain Bacteria; phylum Pseudomonadota; class Gammaproteobacteria; order Pseudomonadales; family Pseudomonadaceae; genus Aquipseudomonas; species Aquipseudomonas folii. The sequence continues at coordinate 17,781 of NZ_JACONW010000084.1, forward strand.
AAAGGTGATTTCGTCAGCGCCCTGCTCATCGTACAGACGCGCAATTTCAACGGGGTCGCCAGCGTCACGGATGTTCTCGAACTTGACGCCCTTGACCACACGACCGTTGTCGACGTCCAGGCAAGGGATGATGCGTTTGGCCAGGGCCATGGGGTTATCTCCGATTTTTATCCTGCCGGGATCCTGGTAGGAGCGAACTTGTTCGCGAGACGTTCCGTCAGTCTACATAGATGCAGACTGACGGAGCGCCTCGCGAACAAGTTCGCTCCTACCGAAATAGCTTAGCGCTGGTAGCCGTCACACAGCGCCTGAGCTTCAGCCACATCCAGCGTGCCTTCGTAAATCGCCCGGCCGGTAATAGCGCCGATGATCCCCGGTGCCTTGGCATCCAGCAAGGCACGGATGTCACCCAGATTGTGGATGCCACCGGAAGCAATGACCGGGATCCGCGTAGCCGCAGCTAGCGCAGCCGTGAACGGGATGTTGCAGCCTTGCATCATGCCGTCTTTGGCGATGTCGGTATAAACGATGGCCGACACGCCATCCGCCTCGAAGCGCTTGGCGAGGTCGATCACTTGCACAGTGCTGACTTCAGCCCAGCCATCAGTCGCCACGAAACCGTCTTTGGCATCCAGGCCGACGATCACTTTGCCAGGGAATGCGCGGCAGGCCTCAGCAACAAACTCGGGTTCTTTAACGGCTTTGGTGCCGATGATCACGTAGCTCACGCCCGCTTTCACGTAGTGCTCGATGGTCTCCAGCGAGCGAATACCGCCACCGATCTGGATCGGCAGGGTCGGATAACGCTTGGCAATGGCAGTGACCACGTCACCGTTGACCGGCTGACCTTCGAACGCGCCGTTCAGGTCAACCAGATGCAGACGACGGCAACCGCCCTCGACCCATTTGGCAGCCATGGCAACCGGGTCGTCGGAGAACACAGTGGAATCTTCCATCCGGCCCTGGCGCAGACGCACACAGGCACCGTCTTTGAGATCGATAGCGGGGATGATCAGCATGCTTTTTCCTTCGTCCTGATAAGGCCCGTTTAACGGAACCGTCGTAGGAGCGGCTTTAGCCGCGAGGGCCATCAACTCGCGACACAGCTCGCGGCTAAAGCCGTTCCTACTTATGTTTAATTATTTTTCAAGCGCCCAGAGGTCAATCTCGATGCTCGCAAATCGGTCATGGAGCACCTCCTGCACATCGGCAACCGCTTTGTTGTAATACAAAGGGGCGATTTCCGTGGTCAGAAACTCAAGCACTTCGGTCACCTCAAACGAGCCAAGCTCCAGTTCGAAGCGATCCAGAAACAACCGCTTGAGCTTGTCCACCGCAAGCGCCTCCTGGTCTGGATTCAACAACAGGATCGGTTGCTTTTTACCTCGGGCCATTACCAACGACCGTCCCACGCGGCGAAGTTCTGCAGCAACTGCAGGCCATGGGTATGGCTCTTCTCCGGGTGAAACTGTACGGCAAAGCGCGAACCGTCAGCCAGCGCCGCGGCAAAGTCGACGCCATAGTGACCGCGACCGACAACCTGACGCTGATTGGCCGCATCAATGTAGAAGCTGTGCACGAAGTAGAAACGCGCCATGTCCGGAATGCTGTGCCACAGAGGATGATCCACCGCCTGCGCCACCTCGTTCCAGCCCATGTGCGGCACTTTCAAATGCGCGCCGTCTTCATGCAGATCCTTGCCGAAGAACTTCACCTGACCGGGGAACATGCCGATGCAGTCAACGCCACCATTCTCTTCACTGCTGTCGAGCAACGCCTGCATGCCGACACAGATACCCAGAAACGGGCGATCCTGGCTGACTTCACGCACCAGCGAGTCGAAGCCCAGGCGACGGATTTCAGCCATGCAGTCACGAATCGCGCCGACACCGGGGAACACCACGCGGTCGGCTTCACGAATCACGTTGGCGTCGCTGGTGATATGCACCCGGCCAGCGCCCACATGCTCAAGCGCCTTGGCAACCGAGTGCAGGTTGCCCATGCCGTAATCAATGACCGCGACTGTCTGCATCAGAGCACACCCTTGGTCGAAGGCATTTGCCCGGCCATGCGATCATCCAGCTCAACCGCCATGCGCAGTGCGCGACCGAACGCCTTGAAGACGGTTTCAATCTGGTGGTGAGTGTTGGTACCACGCAGGTTGTCGATGTGCAGCGTCACATTGGCGTGGTTGACGAAGCCCTGGAAAAACTCCTGGAACAAGTCCACATCAAAGCCGCCAACAACGGCGCGGGTGTACGGCACATGCATTTGCAGGCCCGGACGCCCCGAGAAGTCGATGACCACACGCGACAGCGCTTCATCGAGCGGCACGTAGGCGTGACCGTAACGACGAATGCCTTTCTTGTCGCCGATAGCTTTGCTGAAAGCCTGACCCAGAGTGATACCGACGTCCTCCACCGTATGGTGATCGTCGATCTCAAGGTCGCCTTTGCAGTTGATATCCAGATCGATCAGCCCATGACGGGCGATCTGGTCGAGCATGTGCTCAAGAAAAGGCACGCCGATATCGAATCGGGCCTTTCCGGTGCCATCCAGGTTGATCGACGCGTTGATCTGGGTTTCCAGAGTATTACGCTCGACGTACGCCTTACGTTCGGCCATCACCAGCTCCGCAAAATCATTGGGCGAAAAAGGCGAGCATTATAGGCCCAGAACAGGCTGGCATGAAGCAAACAGAAGAAGGGAATGGGATAAGACGACGAATTACGGAGGGATGCTGCTTTTTGGTGCGAATAAATCGGGGAAATGTGGGAGCGGTGCTTGCCCGCGATGAGGTCAACGCGATTCACTTTAGATCGCGTCCAGCCTTATCGCGGGCAAGCACCGCTCCCACAATACAGCGTTCCAACTTGAGGCTTGGTTTGCTAGCCTCTACAGCGGCTTAGTGGAACAGCACCGCAGTCTTCTGCAGAGTGATCCAGACGCCCCACGCCAGCGGGATGCCTACTGCCAGCCAGGCGGCGATAGCCAGTGGCTTGCTGCCCGGATCGGCTTTCCACTCAAGAACGGTGGTGTGATCCGCGCCTTTGTCCATGCCGTAGGATTGCTCGACAGCCAGTTCTTCATCAGTCATGAAGTACTTGTCGGCCACCGGACGAACCAGCAGGTTGCAGATGAAGCCCAGCACCAGCAGACCGGACAGGATGTACAAGGTCATATCGTAAGCGTCGGCACGGGCAACGCCGTGGCTCAGCTGATATTCACGCAAGTAGTTGACCAGAACCGGACCGAGGATGCCCGCCGCAGCCCAGGCGGTCAGCAGACGACCGTGGATCGCACCAACCATTTGCGTACCGAACAAGTCAGCCAGGTAGGCCGGAACCGTTGCGAAACCACCGCCGTACATCGACAGGATCACGCAGAACGCGGCGACGAACAGTGCAACGCTGCCCATGTGGCTCAGGCTTGGCACCAGTGCGTAGAGCAGGAAGCCCAGAGCGAAGAACACGAAGTAAGTGTTTTTACGACCCAGGTAGTCCGAGAACGAAGCCCAGAAGAAGCGACCACCGATGTTGAACAGGCTCAACAGACCGGTGAAGCCCGCAGCGATAGCGGCGATCTGGCCCAACTGAGCAGCGTCAAGCTGGTTGAACGCCAGGTCGAGGCCCAGCAGCTTACCGGCGAACACTTCCTGCAGCAGTGGCGAAGCCATGCCGAGAATACCGATACCTGCCGAAACGTTAAGGCACAGCACCAGCCATACCAGACGGAATTGCGGTGTTTTCCAGGCCACGCTTACGTGTACGTGACGGTTGGTGATCATCGCGTTGCTGGCTTTCTTGACCGGAGCGGTCCAGCCTTCTGGCTTCCAGCCGGTTGGCGGAACGCGGTAAGACAGTGCGCCACCGATCATGAAGATGAAGTAGATCACCGCCATCACCACGAAGCTCTGCCAGACGCCCACGCCCTCAGGCGAAGCAAAATGGTTCATCAGCGCTGCGGCCAGTGGAGCACCTACCATCGCGCCGCCACCGAAGCCCATGATTGCCATGCCGGTAGCCATACCGCGCTTGTCCGGGAACCACTTGATCAGGGTCGAAACCGGCGAGATATAACCCAGCCCGAGACCGATACCACCGATCACTCCGGAGCCGACCCACATCAGCCATATCTGGTGGGTATAGATCCCCAACGCAGATATCAGCAGACCGCCACACCAGCACAGCGCCGAGACGACACCGGCCTTGCGCGGGCCTGCGTGTTCCAGCCAGCCACCCCAGATGGCAGCCGAGCAGCCCAAGAAGATGAAAAACAGGGTGTAGATCCAGCCCAGCATGGAGATGGGCCAGTCGCAGGCAGACGAGAAAATCTGTGCGAAGAAGCTCATATCAGGTGCACAGGCTACTGGAGCCTTGATGCCAACTGCCTTGGACAACGGCAGCCAGAACACGGAGAAGCCATACGCCATGCCGATGCACAGGTGGATAGCCAATGCCGCAGGTGGTACGAGCCAGCGGTTGAAACCCGGCTTGGCGATGATGCGCTCTTTGGACAAGAACGCAGGCTGTGCGGGTGAACCGCCCAACGCAGTGCTTGTACTCATTGTTATATCCCCAGAAAAGATGCTCACAAGGTGTCGACGTTCCACCCACAGCCTCCGTGCACGCAGGCAACGACCGTTTTATCGGCAGAGTTCCCGAATACGTGACAAATAGACGCACCGGATTAACGAACGGCGCGAGATTATCACCTGTCAATTAAAAAAAGGCGTTTTGACATCACTTTTTTTGACGCCAGCGCTCTGCCTCTTGTATTTAGGGCACAATCGCCGATGCCGCCCGTCGCCAGAGGACATTTCATGCCTATCGTCGTTGAGTTTCTCCAGTCGGCCACCTATCAGGATCAAGCGGATTTGCAGAAGATTTACCGGGACGCACCCTCCTGGCTGTTCACGCCTTTTGCTGACGCGGTGCAACTGGTCGAAAGCTGCCTTGAGGAAACTACGCTGGTCGTGGCTCGCTTCAATGATCGACTGGTCGCCGCCGCACGCCTGCAACGCCATGATGTGGTTTGGGAGCTGTCGCATTTGTGCGTCCGCAACCCCACGCGCCGCAGAGGTTTCGCTGAACAACTGATCAACGAGGTGCGAAAATCGGCCCGAGAGTCCGGTTGCGAGCTACGCTTGCTGGCAACCGCCGAACCTCCCGAAGTCCAGGCTCTGGCGGCCAAACTCCAGATGCCGCTCGTACTCTATTAGCCGGAAAAGCTGAACAGGGTAGAGCCTGAGGCATCCAAAGCCCTGCAACTGCGTCAGGAGGTTATACTCGCGGGCAAATTTTAAACGTTCGAATACAAGGACTCGCCCATGAAAGCGTTCGGCAAAATCCTGGGACTTTTTGTTCTCGGGCTGTTGCTGATCATCGTGGCTCTCGGCTTTGCCCTGACCCATCTGTTTGATCCCAACGACTATAAAGACGAGATTCGCCAACTGGCGCGCGACAAGGCGCATGTTGAACTGACGCTTAACGGTGATATCGGCTGGAGCCTGTTCCCCTGGCTCGGCCTTGAACTGCACGAAGCCAGCGTCGCCACCTTGAACAACCCGACCAAGCCCTTTGCCGATTTGCAGATGCTGGGCCTGTCCGTTCGCGTGCTGCCGCTGTTGCGCCGCGAGGTGCAGATGAGCGATGTCCGCGTTGAAGGGTTGAACCTGAGCCTGAGCCGTGACGAAAACGGCCATGGCAACTGGGAAGACATTGGCAAACCGGCTACCTCCGATGTAGCCACCACCACTCCCCCTGCCGATGGCGAACAGACTCCGGCAGCCAAACCGGACAAGCCTTCCCAGCCGATCAAACTGGATATCGACAGCCTCACCGTGAACAACGCCCGGGTGGATTACGTCGATGCAAGCAAAGGCCAGTCGTTCACGGCCGAAAGCATCCAGCTCAGCACCGGTGCCGTTCATGAAGGCGCTGACATCCCGATCAAACTGACCGCGTTCCTCGGCACCACTCAACCCGTGATGCGCGCCAAGACCGAACTGGTCGGCCAACTGCGTCTGGATCGTGCCCTCAAGCGTTATCAGTTTGGCGACATGCGATTGTCCGGCGAAGCATCGGGCGAGCCGTTGCAAGGCAAGACGGTAACCTTCGCCGCGCAAGGGCAGCTTTTGGTTGATCTGGCGGCGAATGTCGCTGAATGGACCAACATGAAGTTGTCTGCCAATCAGCTACGCGCTCTAGGCGAGTTCCGCGCCCGCGATCTGGACAAAACCCCACAAATCAGCGGCGCAGTGTCCGTTGCCCCGTTCGATCTTCGGACCTTCCTCGACAGCGTTGGCCATCCACTCCCGGCCATGGCCGAAGGCAGTCTGAGCCAGGTTGGAATGATCACCCGCATCAGCGGTACGCCGAACAGCGTGGCACTTGAAGAGCTGAATCTGAAAGTGGACGACAGTACCTTCACCGGCCGCGTCGCCGTGGAAGACTTCGCCAAACAGGCGCTGCGCCTGCAACTCAAGAATGACACCTTCAACGCTGATCGCTATCGCCCTGCTGAAAGCGAAGAGAAAAAAGGCGCGAGCGCGGCACGCAAGTCTGAAGTGCAGAACAGCGAGGCCGCTGCCGTGGCTGGCGCAGGCACAACACCGCTGCCGGACCAGCCGACCAAAGCCGCCTGGAGCACCGCGAAACTGCTGCCGCTGGAGCGCATGCGCAAACTGGCTGTAGACGCCGACATCAGCTTCGGCGCCCTGACGATCGAAAAGCTGCAAATCCAGAACGCCATACTGAAGACACGGGCCCTCAACGGCGAGGTCAAGGTCGACAGCCTGCGCGGTGATCTCTACGGCGGCAATTTCGACGTCAAAGGCAATCTTGATGTGCGCCCGGACGTGCCACTGCTGAGCCTGCAAACGCGAGTCGACAAGGTGCCGGTCGAGCGTTTCCTGCAAAGTCAGGATCAAAACCCGCCCGTCAGAGGTTTGTTGACCCTCAACAGCGATCTGACCGGCAAGGGCAACAGCGAAAAAGCCCTGATCGACAGCCTGAACGGTACGGCCAGCTTCATGCTCACCAACGGCGTGCTGGTTAACGCCAACCTTGAGCAACAGCTTTGCCAAGGCATCTCGATGCTCAACCGAAAAACACTCAGCGGTGAGCCTCGCGGCAAAGACACGCCTTTCAAACAGCTCAACGGCAATCTGGTGTTCCGCAACGGCGTAGCCAGCAACCCGGACCTCAAGGTCCAAATCCCCGGCCTGACCGTCAACGGTAATGGCGATGTGGATTTGCGTGTCCTGGGCATGAACTACCGCGTAGGCATCATCATCGAAGGCGACAAAACCGAAATGCCCGACCCGGCCTGCGAAGTGAACCCTCGCTACGTCGGAATCGAGTGGCCAGTGCAGTGTCGCGGCCCGCTGGAACTGGGCGCCAAGGCTTGCCGTCTCGACAAGGAAGGCCTCGGCCAGATCGCCGCGAAAATGGCGGGTGACAAGATCGGCGAGAAGATCGAGGAAAAACTCGGCGATAAAGTCAGCCCGGAACTGAAAGACGCCCTGCGC
>NZ_JACONW010000085.1 GCF_014357575.1 Pseudomonas folii
TCGCGTGTCGTTTGAGGAGAATCCGCCATGTCTTTCGCCGTGATTCAAATGGTCAGCCAGAGCGACGTTCTGGGCAATCTGGCTCAGGCGCGTCACTTGCTGGAGCAAGCCGCAGCTTCTGGCGCCCGCCTGGCGGTGTTGCCGGAAAACTTTGCGGCCATGGGCCGTCGCGACGTTGCCGATATTGGTCGGGCCGAAGCGTCAGGGCACGGACCCATCCTGCCCTGGTTGAAACTTGCCGCTCGCGACCTCAAGTTATGGATAGTTGCCGGAACCATACCTTTACCGCCAAATGATCAGCCTGAAGGCAAGATTACCGCGTGTTCATTGTTGATTGATGAACATGGCGAGCATGTGGCGCGCTACGACAAGCTGCACTTGTTTGATGTGGACGTGTCAGACAGTCGTGGACGTTATCGGGAATCCGATGACTATGCTCATGGCAGCAATGTGGTGGTTGCCGACACGCCAGTAGGGCGTCTCGGTTTGACCGTATGCTACGACTTGCGCTTCCCTGAGCTGTATACCGCCCTGCGAGCGGCAGGGGCTGAATTGATTACTGCGCCGTCGGCCTTCACCGCCGTTACCGGCGCAGCGCATTGGGACATTTTGATCCGTGCGCGAGCCATTGAAACCCAGTGTTATCTGCTGGCGGCCGCGCAAGGCGGGGTCCATCCGGGGCCTCGGGAGACTTACGGGCATGCAGCGATCGTCGACCCCTGGGGGCGAGTCCTGGCCGAACAGGCGCAGGGCGAGGCGGTGTTGCTGGCCGAACGGGACAATGAAGAACAGGCGTCCATCAGGGCGCGGATGCCGGTGTCCAGTCACCGGCGATTTTTTACGCAGGACGCCGTGCGGCCTGTGCAGACCTCGGAGTGAATATGAGCGACTTGTCCTCTGTCAGCGAACACCTTCTGGCGCCCGGCGGCTTGAACCTCGACAGCCTGCAATCGGTGTTGGGCGAGCTGGCCGGTCCGGGCATTGATGCCGCTGACCTGTATTTTCAGGGGCAGATTTCTGAGTCCTGGTCGTTGGAAGACGGCATCGTCAAAGAGGGCAGTTTCAACCTCGATCAAGGTGTCGGCGTGCGTGCCCAATCGGGTGAGAAAACCGGTTTCGCCTACAGCAACGCCATCACTCACGAAGCCCTGACCACGGCGGCTCGCGCTGCCCGCTCGATTTCCCGTGCCGGTCAGAACGGAACCGTGCAGGCTTTCACTGCACAGGACGTTGCCCAGTTGTATGCGCCTGATAACCCGCTGGAAGTGATGACCCGCGCTGAGAAAGTCGAACTGCTCAAGCGTGTCGATGTTGCCACCCGTGCACTGGACTCGCGCATTCAGCAGGTTACGGTGAGCATGGCGGGCGTTTGGGAGCGGATTCTGGTGGCTTCCACCGATGGCAGCCTGGCGGCTGATGTGCGCCCGCTGGTGCGTTTCAACGTCAGTGTCATCGTCGAGCAGAACGGCCGTCGCGAGCGTGGTGGTCATGGCGGCGGCGGGCGTACCGACTACCGTTATTTCCTCAGCGAGGACCGCGCCATGGGTTATGCCCGTGAAGCGTTGCGTCAGGCGCTGGTCAATCTCGAAGCGATTCCTGCTCCCGCGGGCACGCTGCCTGTGGTGCTCGGTTCCGGTTGGTCCGGTGTCTTGCTGCACGAGGCGGTTGGTCACGGCCTGGAAGGTGATTTCAACCGCAAAGGCAGTTCGGCTTACAGCGGCCGCATGGGCGAGATGGTTGCTTCAAAGCTTTGCACTATCGTGGACGACGGCACTCTGCCCGGTCGTCGCGGCTCGCTGAGCGTTGATGACGAAGGGACGCCAACCGAATGCACGACCCTGATCGAGAACGGTGTGCTCAAAGGCTACATGCAGGACAAGCTCAATGCGCGTCTGATGGGCGTTGCGCGTACCGGTAACGGTCGTCGTGAGTCCTATGCACACCTGCCTATGCCGCGCATGACCAACACTTACATGCTGGGTGGACAAAGCGATCCCCAGGAAATCATTGCTTCGGTGAAGCGTGGCATCTATTGCGCCAATCTGGGTGGCGGTCAGGTAGACATCACCAGCGGCAAGTTCGTGTTCTCCACCAGCGAAGCGTATTTGATCGAGGACGGCAAAATTACTGCGCCGGTCAAAGGTGCGACGTTGATCGGTAACGGGCCGGAAGCCATGAGCAAGGTGTCGATGGTCGGTAACGATCTGTCGCTGGACAGCGGCGTCGGTACCTGCGGCAAGGATGGTCAGTCGGTTCCGGTGGGCGTGGGTCAGCCGACCCTGAAGATCGATGCGATTACGGTAGGCGGTACGGGCGGTTGATGATTTGAATCTGCGGGACCGTCTTCAACTGGGGATTTATTCCCGGCTGAAGCCGGTCCCACAGAAGGCGGTCCCGTAGTGTGATGCGGGAATCAACGCAGACCGCGTTGTTTCTCGTCCAGTTCACGGATGTATTTGAAGATTTTCCGGCTCGAAGCAGGCGCCTTGTTATGGGCCAGCTCATGTTGGGCCTGACGGATCAAGGAACGCAGTTGCTGACGGTCCGCTTCCGGATACTCCGCAACGAACGTTTCGAGGACACCGTCATCACCGGCGATCAGGCGATCACGCCAGCGTTCCAGGCCGTGAAAACGTTCGTTGTATTGGCGAGTGGAGGCATCGAGTTGATCGAGAAGCACCAGAATGGCGTCCAGATCCTGATCGCGCATCAGCTTGCCGATGAACTGAATATGCCGTTTGCGTGCGATATGAGCCGTGTGCTTGGGCGCATCGGCCAAGGCTCTGCGCAGCGGATCGGTCAAAGGCAGTTTGTTCAGCAAATCAGGTTTGAGCGACACAAGACGCTCGCCAAGTTCAACCAGAGCATGCAGCTCGCGTTTGACCTGGGTTTTGCTTTTCTCCCCGTCGAGGGAGTCGTCGTAAGAATCAACCATGGGGGCAGTCCGCAAATAAACGCCGCCATGATAACCAGTCAGGGGCCTCTTGTCCGGCCCACTCGGTATTCGGCTCGTGCCGAAAGCAGAATTTGATGGAGAAAGTCATGAGTGCATCACAAAGCGTCGGCCCACAGGCCTTGCCCGCACTGCAGGAACAAGTCGAGCAAATCATTGCCGAAGCCAGGCGTCAGGGTGCCAGTGCCTGCGAAGTCGCTGTGTCGCTGGAGCAGGGCCTGTCGACCTCGGTTCGGCAGCGTGAAGTGGAAACCGTCGAATTCAATCGCGACCAGGGTTTTGGCATTACCTTGTACGTAGGCCAGCGTAAAGGCTCGGCCAGCACGTCGGCCAGTGGCGCTGATGCGATTCGTGAAACTGTCGCTGCCGCATTGGCCATCGCTAAACATACTTCCGAAGATGAAGCCTCTGGCCTGGCTGATGCTGCGCTGATGGCCAGGGAACAGCAGGATTTTGATCTTTTCCACGCTTGGGATATCACGCCGGAACAAGCCATCGAGAAAGCGTTGATCTGCGAAGCCGCAGCTTTTGATGCCGATAGCCGGATCAAAAATGCCGACGGCACGACCCTCAATACCCATCAGGGCTGCCGCGTGTACGGCAACAGCCATGGCTTTATCGGTGGTTATGCCTCGACTCGCCATAGTCTGAGCTGCGTGATGATTGCTGAAGGCGATGGCCAGATGCAGCGTGATTACTGGTATGACGTCAGTCGCCAGGGTGAGTTGCTGGCCGATCCGCAGAGCATCGGTCGCAAAGCTGCCGAGCGTGCAGCCAGCCGTTTGGGTGCACGCCCGGTGCCGACGTGCGAAGTGCCGGTGTTGTTTTCGGCCGAGCTGGCGGGTGGGCTGTTCGGCAGTTTCCTGGGAGCGATTTCGGGCGGCAATCTGTATCGCAAGTCGTCTTTCCTTGAAGGCTCCATCGGCCAGCGCCTCTTCCCTGAGTGGCTGACCATCGATGAACGTCCGCACTTGATGCGTGCCATGGGCAGTTCGGCGTTCGACGGCGACGGTCTGGCAACTTACGCCAAGCCATTCGTCGAAAACGGCGAATTGGTCTCTTACATCCTCAGTACTTACTCGGGCCGCAAACTGGGCCTGCCTAGCACTGCAAACGCGGGCGGCGTGCACAACCTGTTCGTCACCCACGGGACGGAAGACCAGGCAGCGCTGATCCGCCGCATGGGCCGCGGGCTGCTGGTCACCGAGTTGATGGGCAGCGGCCTGAACATGGTGACCGGTGATTATTCGCGCGGTGCAGCGGGTTACTGGGTCGAGAACGGTGAAATCCAGTTCGCGGTACAGGAAGTGACCATCGCCGGCAACATGCGTGACATGTTCAAGCAAATTGTCGCCGTCGGTAGCGATCTTGAGCTGCGTAGCAACATCCGCACGGGGTCTGTGCTGATCGAGCGGATGACCGTCGCCGGTAGCTGATACAAAAAATTTGTCCGCCTCCCACCCCTGTCTCTGTGGGAGCAGGGCTTGCTCACGATAAGGCTGAACGCGGTTCACTTCAGATCGCATCCAGTCTTATCGCGGGCAAGCACCGCTCCCACAATGCATTTCACATCTCGTTATCGAAAACCCTTCATCCTCTACGGTTGTTTTGATTCTCAATATCATTTAATAATGAATATCATTATCTGAATGAGCCGTGGTCATGGGTCCTGTCTTGCACGCACTTCCTGCGCACCTGGAAAACTGGCGCGGGATGAGTTTCAGAATTCGTTGTGCCCTGGAGCCTGACGAACCCCGCCTGATTGATCACTACCTCGCCGAAGGCCGTTATCTGGCGCGCTTCACCGCTACGCCTCAGCGAATGATCGCTGAAACCTCCTTCCGGCTGCTCATCGACACCGCTCGCGATACGGTTCTGCCCTGGCATTGGCGCTGTCTATGCGTCGATCAGGCCTGGCGTCCGTTGCGCGACCTCAAGGCCCTCATTAACTCTGCGGCCGATCAACAACGCTGGCAGGCCTATAGCTGGCAGTTGGCGACCTGTCTGCTGCAGCCCTCGATCTCTCCTACTGAACTGGTGCAAGGAAATTCCGATGAGTAATACCCGTATCGAACGCGACAGCATGGGCGAATTGCAGGTCCCGGCCGAGGCCCTGTATGGCGCTCAGACCCAGCGTGCGGTGAACAACTTCCCTATCAGTAACCTGCGCATGCCAACGCAATTCATCCGCGCGCTATTGCTCGCCAAGGCCGCCGCCGCGCACGCCAACCTCGAGTTGGAGCAGATCACGGCTGCGCAGAGTGGGGCGATCGTCAGCGCCTGCCAGGAATTGTTGAGCGGCGACTTCATGGCGCACTTTCCGGTAGATGTGTTCCAGACCGGTTCCGGCACCAGCACCAACATGAACGCCAACGAAGTCATTGCAACCATCGCCAGTCGCGTATTGGGCGACAAGGTCAATGCCAATGACCACGTGAACTGCGGACAGAGCAGCAACGACATCATCCCGACCACCATTCATGTCAGCGCTGCACTGGCATTGCATGAGCAATTACTGCCCGCGTTGAACCATCTGGTTGCCGTGATCGAGCGCAAGGCCGATGAAGTGCATCCCTTCATCAAGACCGGCCGCACGCACCTGATGGACGCTATGCCGGTGCGCATGAGTCAGGTGCTCAACGGCTGGGCTCAGCAGATTCGTGCCAACATCGAACATCTCCAGGCCTTGCTGCCAAGTCTGCAAGCGCTGGCCCAGGGCGGCACAGCTGTGGGAACCGGGATTAACGCGCACCCTGAATTTGCCAAGCGTTTCAGCAGTCACTTGAGCCGCTTGAGTAACGTGGCTTTTGTGCCCGGCAAGGATTTGTTCGCGTTGATCGGCTCTCAGGACACTGCCGTTGCTGTGTCCGGCCAGCTCAAGGGTACTGCGGTTTCGCTGATGAAAATCGCCAACGACCTGCGCTGGATGAACTCGGGTCCACTGGCTGGCCTGGGTGAGATTGAACTGGAAGCGTTGCAGCCGGGTTCGTCGATCATGCCGGGCAAGGTCAATCCCGTGATCCCGGAAGCTACGGCCATGGTGGCGGCACAGGTCATTGGCAATGACGCGGCGATCACGGTCGCCGGGCAGTCAGGCAACTTCGAGTTGAACGTGATGCTGCCGATCATTGCGCAAAACCTGCTGAGCAGCATCGAGCTGCTGGCCAACTCCAGCCGATTGCTTGCCAACAAGGCCATCGCGACCTTCAAGGTCAATGAAGCGAAGCTCAAGGAAGCCTTGTCGCGCAACCCGATTCTGGTTACAGCCCTGAACCCGATCATCGGTTACCAGAAGGCCGCCGAAATTGCCAAGACGGCCTACAAGCAGGGGCGTCCGATCATTGACGTCGCCCTTGAACACACCGACCTGCAGCGCAGCCAACTGGAAGCGCTGCTGGATCCGGAAAAACTCACTGCTGGCGGGATCTGACCTGTCAGCCATCGCTTGAGGAGTCGCGCCATGGAGCATTGGAAACGCACAATCGAAAAAGCCAATCGCTGTTTCAATCTCGGTGAGCTGGTTGACGCCCGCGAGTTGTATTTGCAGGCGCTGGCGCTGGCTCAGGTGTTGTTCGAGCGCTGGCCCAACCCTGATGAAGCGGTGGCCGCTTGCGTCATTTCCCACCACAACCTTGCCGACCTGCATTTGAGTCTGGGCCAGCCGGAGGAGAGCGCGGAGTACCTGTGCGCGATCCATCAGCACCTGTTGCGGGTCATGCAAGAGCATCGCCTGCCGCCAGCATTGCGTCAGGCCGCGTTGCGCCATAGCAGCAAAACTTACGCCGAGCTGTTGAATTTTATCAGTGAGCACGGTGAATACCCGCGCACCCATCGCCTGTTGAACAGTGGCGGCGAGCATTCGCGCTCGTCATTACAACGGAATGCTTCAGCCACTTCCGGCCTTTTCTACGGAGTACATTGATATGCCGTTTACTTTGCCTGCCTTGCCATACGCTTACGACGCCCTGGAACCGCACATTGATGCGCAGACCATGGAGATTCACTACAGCAAGCACCATCAGACTTACATCAACAACCTGAACGCGGCGGTTGAAGGCACTGAGTGGGCCGAGTGGCCAATCGAGAAGCTGGTGGCAGCTGTCGCACAGTTGCCTGAGAAACTGCGCCCGGCGGTGATCAATCAAGGCGGTGGTCACGCTAATCACTCGTTGTTCTGGGATGTGATGACACCAGCGGGTGGCGGCTTGCCCGATGGCGCACTGGCGAAAGCCATTGACGAGCAATTGGGTGGCTTCGAGCAGTTCAAGGATGCTTTCACCAAGGCCGCGCTGACCCGTTTCGGCAGTGGCTGGGCGTGGCTGAGCGTGACCCCGGAGAAAAAGCTGGTGGTTGAGAGCAGCGGTAACCAGGACAGTCCGCTGATGAATGGCAATACGCCAATTCTGGGGCTGGACGTCTGGGAACACGCGTATTACCTGCGTTACCAGAATCGTCGCCCGGAATACATCAACGCGTTCTACAACGTCGTCAACTGGGCGGAAGTCGCTCGGCGTTACCAGGCCGCTCTGGTCTGATCTCCCGATAATCAGATCCAAGGCAGTTTATGCGCACGGAAATACTCACCGTCAACAGTGGGCGGTTGTTCCGCCTGGCACTGGGAACGGTTCTGCTGTTGGCAGGTATGGCGCTTCTGGTTGCACACGCGCTTGAATGGCTGAATCTTGAGCCACGCTTGATGCGGGCGCTTGAGGGCGGAGCGATTTGCGCTCTGGGCACCGCATTAGGTGCCGTTCCGGTGTTGGTCATCAGAGGCATGCCTGCATCGGTGTCCGACGGTTTGCTCGGCTTCGGTGCCGGCGTGATGTTGGCGGCGACAGCGTTTTCGCTGATTGTGCCTGGGCTCGCGGCGGCCGAAAACCTCGGTTTTTCCCCGTGGGGGTCTGGCGGGCTGGTCAGCCTTGGCATTTTTCTCGGGGCTGTCGGCTTGTTCGTGGTTGATCACATCGTCTCTAAAGGCTCGCCCCTGAACGGTGAAGAACTGCCTGCCATTGCTCCGCGGATCTGGTTATTCGTCATCGCGATCATTGCCCATAACATCCCGGAAGGGATGGCTATTGGTGTGTCCGCTGGCGGCGGTTTACCCGACGCCGACGGTCTCGCCATGGGCATCGCGATTCAGGATGTACCCGAGGGGCTGGTCATCGCATTGGTGTTGGCCGGGGCCGGTATGTCGCGCTTCAAGGCGTTCCTGATCGGTGCTACCTCAGGTCTGGTTGAGCCGGTTTTCGCCTTGCTGTGCGCTTGGCTGGTGGCCATTGCGGAATTGTTGTTGCCCCTAGGGCTGGCGTTTGCTGCGGGTGCCATGTTGTTGGTAGTGACTCAAGAGATCATCCCGGAGTCGCGTCGTAACGGTCACGACAAGGTCGCAAGCCTCGGCCTGATCACTGGATTCTGCTTGATGATGGTGATGGATACAGCACTGGCTTGAAGAGCGAGCGGGGCGGCGATATCACATTCGCCACCTCTGCACGTCTAAAACCACTTATAATCCATGGTTTTTACCCTTCGACGCGAGAATGTCCGTGAGCTTACCTGCCTGCCCGGAATGCAATTCCGAATACACCTACGAAGACGGCGCTCAGCTGATCTGCCCGGAATGCGCACATGAGTGGTCTGCCGATGGCAGTGCCGAAGTTGCTGAAGACGTAAAAGTCATCAAAGATTCGGTAGGTAACACCCTACAAGACGGCGATACCGTGACCGTCATCAAAGACCTCAAAGTCAAAGGCTCGTCGCTGGTGGTCAAAGTCGGCACCAAGGTGAAGAACATCCGTCTGGTGGATGGCGATCACGATATCGACTGCAAGATCGATGGTATCGGTGCGATGAAGCTGAAATCGGAGTTTGTGAAGAAGGGATGAGGTTTCAGCTGATTAGTAACGTGAGCGGTTAAGGAATCCGGCCTCTGAATGGGGCCGGATTTTTTTTGGGGGTTAGCAGTGTGCGTGGCCAATTCCTACACAAATTGAAGAGGCTTCTACGGCCGTTCGCTGATATATTCCGCTGAGGTTATATTTCCGCCCATTCATAGTTCTTCCATGAATTGGGAAATTGAATACACAGATGAGTTTGGTTGCTGGTGGGAGCGTTTGACTGAGGGCGAACAGGCCAGCGTCGAATCGAGCGTCAGGTTGTTGGGGCAATTCGGCCCATCATTGCGGTTCCCTCATTGCAGCGGTATCAATGGGGCGCGGATTGGTAGCTTGAGAGAGCTTCGTGTGCAGCATGCCGGCCGGCCTTATCGAATCCTTTACGCCTTCGATCCCAGGCGCTGTGCAGTATTACTGATCGGCGGGGACAAGACAGGACAGGACCGCTGGTACGATGAATATGTGCCTTTAGCTGAACGTCTATACCGCGAGCACCTGGAAACATTGCGTACAGAGGGCCTTACAGATGGCTAAAAAATTCTCCGAGCTGCAAGCGCGTATGTCGCCTGATTCCCTTGCTGCTGCTGATCGGTTGTATCAAGAGCACCTGGAGCAAATGCCGCTTCACGAATTGCGGCAAGCAAAAGCGTTGAGCCAGGCGACTCTGGCCAAGACGTTGCACGTAAATCAGGCAGCTATTTCAAAAATGGAGCGTCGCACGGACATGTACATCAGTACATTGCGCAATTACATCCGCGCAATGGGTGGAGAGTTGGAGATCGTTGCTACTTTTCCTGATGGACAGGTCAAGATCGAAAATTTCGCGAGTTGAAGGCTTTCCGCCGAGCTCTACAATTACTCCCCCTCATCAAACTTGTTATTGATCAACTCAACCAGACCCTCCAGCGCTGCCTGCTCCTGGTCGCCCTCGGTGGAAAGGTGAATATCCGTGCCCTTGCCTGCGGCGAGCATCATCACGGCCATAATGCTTTTGCCATCCACCATGCTGTCAGGTGAACGCCCAACGCGGATCTGGCAGGGGAACTTGCCGGCGACTCCGACGAATTTAGCGGCTGCGCGGGCATGCAGGCCCAGCTTGTTGATAATGGTGATTTGAAGAGCGGGCATCGCAGGGGAAGTCCTTTCAGCTTAAGTCGCGGTGGCGAACCTGAACGTTTTTGAGGGATTGTTGCAGGACCTGACCCAGGCGCTCGGTCAGATACACCGAGCGGTGGTGGCCCCCGGTGCAGCCAATGGCAATGGTGACATACGAGCGGTTGCTGGCAGCGAAGCGCGGCAGCCACTTGTTTAGATACGTGAAGATGTCCTGAAACATCTCCTCCACATCAGGCTGTGCAGCAAGGTAGTCGATAACGGGCTGGTCCTTTCCTGATTTCTCTCGCAGTTCAGGTTTCCAATAAGGGTTTGGCAGGCAGCGCACATCGAATACCAGGTCGGCGTCCACGGGCATGCCGCGCTTGAATCCGAAAGACTCGATCAGGAAGGCCGTACCTGGCTCCGGCTTGTTCAGCAGGCGAAGCTTAAGCGTGTCGCGCAGCTGGTAGAGGTTCAGGTGGGTGGTATTGATCTTCAGGTCTGCCAGATCAATGATCGGCCCCAGCAACGTAGTCTCGTCCCGAATGGCCTCGGCCAGCGAGCGGTTGGCGTTGCTCAGAGGGTGGCGACGACGGGTTTCCGAGAAGCGTTTGAAGAGGGTTGATTCATCCGCATCCAGGTACAGCACATCGCACTGGATGTTGCGTGAACGAACCTCTTCCAGCATCTGCGGGAAGCGCGTCAGGTGACTGGGGAGGTTACGTGCATCAATGGAGACGGCCAGCAACGGTTCGGCCAGCTCGGTATTGATCAGCGCGCGTTCGGCCAGTTCCGGGAGCAGACCGGCCGGAAGGTTATCAACGCAGTAGAAGCCGCTGTCTTCCAGAACATCCAGCGCGGTGCTTTTGCCGGAGCCCGAGCGACCGCTCACAATGATCATGCGCATGATTAATGCCTGTTTTGCTCGTCCAGTACTACCTGATAAAGGGCTTCGTTGCTCGCGGCACTACGCAGGCGTTCACGCACTTCTTTGCGGTCGAGCATGCTGGCGATCTGGCGCAGCAATTCCAGGTGTGCATCGGTAGCCGCTTCCGGGACCAGCAGGACAAACAGCAAGTCAACGGGGGCGCCATCGATAGCGTCGAAATCTACAGGAGCGTTCAGGTGCAGCAATGCGCTGATGGGTGATTCACATCCCTTCAAACGACAGTGCGGAATGGCGATGCCATTACCAAAGCCGGTAGAGCCAAGTTTTTCACGGGCGACAAGGCTCTCGAACACGACTTGCGAGTCCAGATCAGGCACTTCTCTGCCGATCAGGTTGGCAATCTGTTCGAGGACTTTTTTCTTGCTGCCGCCCGGCACGTTCACGAGTGAACGGCCGGGGGTCAGGATATTTTCTAATCGGATCATGTTTTGGGGGTATCAGCGAGCCGTTGCACCCTGAAGGAGGCTGAGCTGCTTTTCCTTATGCTTGAGCAGTTGTCTATCCAGCTTGTCGGTCAAAAGGTCGATTGCCGCGTACATGTCATCATGTTCCGCATTGGCGACGACCTTTGAGCCGGGGATGTGCAGGGTGGCTTCGATTTTCTGTTTAAGCTTCTCGACCTCCATGATGACCTGCACATTAGTGATCTTGTCGAAGTGGCGCTCCAGTCTGCCGAGTTTTTCGGTGATGTAGTCGCGTAGGGCGTCGGTCACATCCAGTTGATGTCCACTGATGTTGACTTGCATACCGCTTTCTCCTTATTGCCAGTGCATAAAGAGGCAGGCTTTTGCCTGCCACTGGAACGCTGTGGCTAGCAACCGGGTTGCGTAGAGCCGCTTCGGGCCATTGCTCGGGCGGTTACTACTGTACCTCTCGTCACATCAGTCGCTTGCGTTCACTCGACGGCGCAATGCCAAGTGATTCGCGGTATTTGGCTACTGTGCGACGGGCTACTTGAATGCCTTGTGCCTCCAGTAAACCAGCGATCTTGCTGTCACTCAACGGCTTTTTCTGATTTTCCGCTGCAACCAGTTTTTTGATGATCGCGCGAATGGCTGTGGACGAACATTCACCGCCTTCGGAGGTGCTTACATGGCTCGAGAAGAAATATTTCAACTCGTAAATACCACGGGGGGTATGCATGAATTTCTGGGTGGTTACACGAGAAATGGTCGACTCGTGCATGCCTACGGCCTCTGCGATGTCATGCAGGACCAGTGGTTTCATCGCCTCATCGCCGTACTCAAGGAAGCCGCGCTGATGCTCGACGATCTGCGTTGCCACTTTCATGAGGGTTTCGTTACGACTTTGCAGGCTTTTGATGAACCAGCGTGCTTCTTGCAGCTGATTGCGCATGAACGTGTTATCGGCGCTGGTATCGGCGCGGCGGACAAAACCGGCGTACTGCGGATTCACGCGCAAGCGCGGGACTGATTCCTGATTGAGCTCAACCAGCCAGCGTTCGTTGTCCTTGCGCACGATGACGTCAGGCACCACGTATTCAGCTTCGGTGGATTCGATTTGCGAACCGGGGCGAGGGTTGAGGCTTTGCACCAGCTCGATGACCTGCCGCAGTTCATCTTCCTTGAGCTTCATGCGGCGCATGAGCTGCGAGTAGTCGCGGCTGCCCAGCAGGTCGATGTAGTCACTGACCAGTCGCTGTGCTTCGCTGAGCCAACGGGTTTTTGCCGGGAGCTGACGCAATTGCAGGAGCAGGCATTCGCTCAGGTTGCGCGCGCCGATACCGGCGGGCTCAAACTGCTGAATGCGGTGCAGCACGGCTTCAATCTCGTCGAGCTCGATATCAAGCTCGGGATCGAAGGCGTCGAGAATCTCTTCCAGAGTCTCGTCCAGATAGCCCTGGTTATTGATGCAATCGATCAGGGTCACGGCAATCAGGCGGTCGGTGTCGGACATCGGCGCCAGGTTCAACTGCCAGAGTAAATGGCTTTGCAGGCTCTCACCGGCAGAGGTACGAGTGGTGAAGTCCCACTCGTCATCATCATTGCTGGGCAGGCTGCTGGCGCTGGTTTGATAGACGTCTTCCCACGCGGTATCGACCGGCAGCTCGTTGGGGATGCGCTCGCTCCAGTCGCCTTCTTCCAGATTGTCCACAGTAGGAGCGGACTCCTGATAAGTCGGCTCCTGGACATCAGGATTAGGTTTCTGCTCGATGTTGTCAGCCAATGGGTCGGCGTTGTCGAAATCGTCGCCTTCTTCCTGGCGTTCCAGCATAGGGTTCGACTCCAGTGCCTCCTGGATCTCCTGCTGGAGGTCCAGTGTCGACAATTGGAGTAAGCGGATGGCCTGTTGCAGCTGCGGCGTCATCGTCAGCTGCTGGCCCATTCTCAAGACTAGCGATGGTTTCATGGCTGGGGCTTAACACCTTATTCGCCGGCGCACATGCGCCATCCACTACCGAGCGCCTGGGCGCGTACATAAGCAAATTATATGCCTGAAACTGAAGTGTTTGACTAGAGCGTGCTGGCATTTAATAACCATCAGCACCAAGGCCCAGTCCTGCCCGCCTTGAAAGCCGGGCACCACAGTTCTTTTTACAGGCGGAACTCGTGGCCGAGGTAAACCTCTTTCACCAGCTGATTTGCGAGAATGGTTTCCGAATCGCCTTCGGCAATCAACTGCCCGTCGTTGACGATGTAGGCGGTTTCACAGATGTCCAGGGTTTCACGGACGTTGTGATCGGTGATCAATACGCCGATGCCCTTGGCTTTCAGATGGTGGATGATCTGTTTGATATCGCCTACGGAAATCGGGTCCACGCCTGCGAACGGTTCGTCGAGCAGGATGAATTTCGGTGAGGTAGCAAGTGCGCGTGCGATTTCCACCCGGCGGCGCTCACCACCGGACAGGCTCATGCCCATATTGTCGCGGATATGAGTGATGTGGAATTCCTGCAGCAGGCTTTCCAGCTCCTTGCGGCGTCCGTCACGGTCCAGCTCCTGGCGAGTTTCGAGAATCGCCATGATGTTGTCGGCTACCGACAGCTTGCGAAAGATCGAGGCTTCCTGAGGCAGATAGCCAATACCTGCGCGTGCGCGGCCGTGCATGGGCTGGTGGCTGACATCCAGGTCGTCGATCAGCACTCGCCCTTGATCAGCCTGAACCAGGCCGACAATCATGTAGAAGCAGGTGGTCTTGCCAGCGCCGTTAGGCCCTAGCAATCCTACGATCTGACCGCTTTCGATGGACAGGCTCACATCGCGAACGACCTGACGGCCCTTGTAGCTCTTAGCCAAATGCTGGGCTTTCAGCGTCGCCATTTACTGGGCCTTCTGCTGGTCGGTTTTCTTTTTCGGCTGGATAACCATGTCAATACGCGGGCGTGGTGTTGTCACCTTGCTGCCGCCATTGGCACGACCAGCGCTGACGATCTGCTTGACCGTGTCATAAACGATCTTCTCGCCTTCGGACGTGTTGCCATCGTTGATGACCTTGGCCTTGTCGATCAGAACGATACGATCCTGCGCAGCGTAGTACTGGATAGTGATCGCGTAGGCTTGAACGATAGGCTTGTCTACAGACGGCTTCTGCTCGTAGTACGCGAGGTTGCCGACAGATGTGAACACATCGACTTCACCTTGGGCATTACGTGTGATCGTCACGGTATTACCGGTGATCTTCATCGAGCCCTGGGTGATGATTACGTTGCCTTTATAGGTGGCAACGCCTTTCTTGTCGTCGAGTTGTGCGTCGTCGGACTGAATGTGGATCGGCTGATCACGATCAGTCGGCAGGGACCAGGCGCTCGCGCTTCCCAGTGCTGCACCCAGGCCAAGCAAAAAAGGAAGGGTTTTAACGAGCCTCATACTGTCCTCTTACATTAGATAGCAGGTCCATCCTGCTGTCGTTCAAATACGCTTTCATTCCCTTGGCCGTAGTCACACCGCCCGCGCCGTCGATTCTAACGGCTTGCTCGGTCTGCGCATATTGCTTCTGCGGGAATACGGTCATTCGACTGCTAGTGATAATGGTCGTACGTTTTTTTTCGTCTGTTCGTGCTACGCGAACCGAGTCAATCAGTTCGACTTGCTCGCCACCAGGGGAAACCTCACCCGTTTTGCTCTGGATATGCCAGGGAAAGAGGGTGCCGCGGTACATCTGCAAGTCTGGCGTGGTGAGCATTGTTACATCGGTGGCCTTGATGTGCTCGACCTTGTCGGCTGTCATTTCGTACTGCAACTTGCCATCCGGCAAATACTGCACGCTATGCGCATTGATTGCGTAAAAGTCGATGGCGCTTTCGTCCACCGTTGCAGCCGGTTGCTCCATGAAGCTTTCCGGGCTGATGTTCCAATAACCTGCGGCTGCCAGCAAAAATGCCAGCACGCCGAGGATCAGAAACGTTCGAATTCTTTTGCTAAGCATAAATGGCTTCTGTCTATAAGTAGGCTGCGTGGGCGGCTTCAAGGCTGCCTTGAGCGCTCATGATCAATTCACAGAACTCGCGAGCTGCGCCTTCGCCGCCGCGTGCCTGGGTAATGCCGTGGGCATGTTGCCGGACAAAAGTTGCTGCATTGGCCACCGCCATGCCAAGACCGACACGCCGGATGACTGGCAAGTCTGGCAGATCATCACCCAGATAGGCGACCTGTTCGTAATTCAGACCGAGCTGGCCGAGCAGTTCGTCGAGAACCACCAACTTGTCTTCGCGGCCCTGATAAAGATGTTCAATGCCGAGATTCTTCGCACGGCGTTCAACAACCGGCGTCTTGCGGCCGCTGATAATGGCCGTTGCCACACCCGAGGCGATCAGCATTTTAATGCCTTGGCCGTCCAGAGTGTTGAAAGTCTTGAATTCGCTACCGTCTTCAAGGAAATACAGGCGACCGTCGGTCAGTACGCCGTCGACGTCGAAGATGGCCAGTTTGATATTTTTACCGCGTTGCAGCAGATCGGTAGTCATTTGCACATCTCCATTACATGACGCCTGCGCGCAGCAGGTCCTGCAGGTTGAAAGCTCCGACCGGATGATCATTTTCGTCAACGACGATGAGTGAGCCGATCTTGTTGTCTTCCATGATTTTCAATGCTTCAGCTGCAAGCATCTCAGGGCGGGCCGTCTTGCCGTGAACGGTCATCACGTCATCGATAGTCGCCAGGCGAATATCAATCGGACGATCCAGAGTGCGGCGCAGATCGCCGTCAGTGAATATCCCGGCCAGTCGTCCATCAGTCTCGATAACCGCCGTCATGCCCAGGCCCTTGCGGGTCATTTCCATCAGTGCGTCGCGGAGCAGGGTGCCACGCTGTACTTTCGGCAGTTGTTCGCCGACGTGCATGACGTGCTCGACCTTGAGCAGCAAGCGTCTGCCCAGCGCGCCACCCGGATGCGAAAAAGCGAAGTCTTCAGCCGTGAAGCCCCGGGCTTCCAGAAGCGCTACTGCCAGGGCGTCGCCCATGACCAGTGCCGCAGTCGTCGAAGAGGTCGGAGCCAGATTCAGCGGGCAGGCTTCATGCTCTACGCGGGCACTCAGATTGACGTCGGCTGCTTCAGCCAGGGTTGACCCCGGGTTGCCCGTCAGACTGATCATCTTGATGCCGAGACGTTTGATCAGGGGCAGCAAGGTGACGATTTCAGCCGTTGTTCCCGAGTTTGACAGGGCAAGGATGATGTCATCGCAGGTGATCATGCCCATGTCGCCATGACTGGCTTCGGCAGGGTGAACAAAAAACGAGGTGGTGCCGGTGCTCGCCAGAGTAGCAGCGATTTTTTTTCCGATATGTCCTGATTTACCCATGCCCACCACGACAACGCGTCCTTTGCTCGCGAGAATCATCTCGCAGGCCTGGATGAAATCTGCGTTGATATGCGCTAACAAACCCTCCACAGCTTCGATTTCGAGGCGGATGGTGCGTTGTGCTGACTGGATCAGGTCGCTGGATTGATTCATGTGAAAAATCGGTCGGCCGGTTAAAAGGCGGCGATTATAGCGGTAATGCGCGATTCCCTCACGTCTGATCGTCAAGCTTTGCGTTTAATCGTTCTGTGTAGCGATTGGTAGAGCTCGTTTGTAGGAAGTGTCGCAAATTGTGTATAGCGATATTGATTGATCGTCTTCGCCCTTTGGCGGGGCCTTATTGCGGTGGTATAGTTCGCCGCTGTTCCGCCCACCGAGACAGCATGTCTCCCGCCAGGGACTCGGCAGCTGAACGTGAGGCTGCATCGCAAGGAGTTTAGATGAGCGCCGATAACGCCTACGCGATCGAGCTGAAGGGCGTTTCCTTCAGGCGCGGTACGCGCAGCATTTTCGATAATGTTGATATTCGTATTCCCCGCGGCAAAGTCACCGGCATCATGGGGCCTTCTGGCAGCGGCAAAACTACTTTGCTGCGGTTGATGGGTGCCCAGTTGCGACCTTCTGCGGGCGAAGTGTGGGTCAACGGGCAGAACCTGCCCGCCTTGTCGCGCAGCGATCTGTTCGATGCGCGCAAGCACATGGGCGTGTTGTTCCAGAGCGGAGCACTGTTCACCGACCTGGATGTGTTCGAGAACGTTGCCTTCCCGTTGCGGGTCCACACCGAGCTGCCGGAAGAAATGATTCGTGACATTGTCCTGCTCAAGTTGCAGGCGGTGGGGCTGCGTGGTGCCATCGAGCTGATGCCCGACGAGCTGTCAGGTGGCATGAAGCGTCGCGTGGCGCTGGCTCGGGCGATCGCCCTCGATCCTCAGATTCTCATGTATGACGAACCATTTGTGGGGCAAGACCCGATTGCGATGGGTGTGCTGGTTCGTCTGATCAAGCTGCTCAATGATGCGCTCGGTATCACCAGTGTTGTGGTTTCTCATGATCTGGACGAAACGGCGAGTATTGCTGACTACCTCTACCTTGTTGGCGACGGTCAGGTGTTGGGGCAGGGGACACCCGAGGAGCTGATGGGCTCGGACAACCCCCGCGTTCGTCAATTCATGACCGGCAACCCGGATGGCCCGGTGCCGTTTCATTATCCGGCGCCGGATTACCGCGAAGATCTTTTGGGGAAGCGCTGATGCGCAAGAAGTCATTAATGGAGCGAGTACGCCTTCTCGGGCGTGCCGCAATCGATATCCTGGCTGTGCTCGGGCGCTCGGCGATTTTCCTGGTTCACGCCTTGCTGGGGCGCAGCTCGATTGGCGGCAGTTTTCAGTTGCTGGTCAGGCAGCTCTATTCGGTTGGGGTCATGTCGCTGGCGATTATTGTCGTGTCGGGCATGTTCATCGGCATGGTGCTGTCGCTGCAGGGTTTCAGCATTCTGACCAAGTATGGTTCGGAGCAGGCCGTCGGGCAAATGGTTGCCCTGACACTTCTGCGAGAACTTGGGCCAGTGGTTACTGCGCTTCTGTTTGCTGGTCGTGCAGGTTCGGCATTGACCGCCGAGATCGGCAACATGAAATCCACCGAGCAGTTGTCCAGTCTGGAAATGATCGGCGTCGACCCGCTCAAGTACATCGTTGCGCCACGTCTTTGGGCCGGGTTCATTTCCCTGCCGCTGCTGGCCATGATCTTCAGCGTAGTGGGTATCTGGGGAGGGTCCTGGGTAGCGATTGACTGGCTGGGAGTCTATGAAGGCTCTTTCTGGTCGAACATGCAGAACAGCGTTTCTTTCGTTGATGATGTGATTAACGGAGTCATCAAGAGCGTCGTATTTGCGTTCGTTGTGACCTGGATCGCCGTTTTCCAGGGTTATGACTGTGAACCCACCTCAGAGGGGATCAGTCGTGCCACGACGAAAACAGTCGTGTATGCCTCCCTGGCCGTGCTGGGCCTGGACTTTATTCTGACCGCCTTGATGTTTGGAGATTTCTGATGCAAAACCGCACCATCGAAACAGGTGTAGGCCTGTTCCTGCTGGCCGGGATTCTGGCTTTGCTCCTGCTTGCCCTGCGCGTCAGCGGTCTTAGCTCCAGTGCCAGCACTGATACTTATAAACTTTATGCAAATTTCGACAATATTGCCGGTTTGACTGTCAGAGCCAAGGTGAGCATGGCTGGCGTCACAATTGGCAAGGTCACTGCGATCGATCTTGATCGCGATACCTTCACAGGTCGGGTGACCATGGAAGTCCAGAAAAAGGTGAATAACCTGCCTCTCGATTCCACTGCATCGATTTTGACCGCTGGCTTGCTCGGTGAGAAATATGTGGGTATCAGCGTAGGTGGTGACGACGGGTTGCTGAAGGATGGCAGTACCATTCATGACACGCAGTCGTCGCTTGTGCTGGAAGACCTTATCGGAAAATTCCTGCTCAATACCGTGAGTAAAGACGCTAAATGAGGAGCTTTTACATGATCTCTATCGTGCGCCGTGGTCTGTTGGTGTTGCTGGCATTGTTACCAATGCTGGGGAATGCCGCCGCCACACCGTCCGCTCATGATCTGGTGGATCGCACCACCAAGGAATTGCTGAGTGATCTGGCAGCCAACAAAGAGCAGTACAAAACCAATCCGGGCGCTTTTTACGATGCGTTGAACCGCATTGTCGGTCCGGTGGTAGATGCCGATGGCATTTCCAAAAGCATCATGACCGTGAAGTACTCGCGCAGCGCCTCCCCAGAGCAAATTCAGCGTTTCCAGGAAAACTTCAAGCGCAGCCTGATGCAGTTCTACGGCAACGCACTGCTTGAGTACAACAATCAGGGCATCATCGTCTCCCCTGAAAAACCTGAAGGTGCCGATCGCACCAGCGTTGAAATGCAGGTCAAGGGCACCAACGGCGCGGTCTATCCAGTCTCCTACACGCTGGTCAAGATTGGCGGCGAGTGGAAGGTACGTAACGTGATCATCAATGGCATTAACATCGGCAAGCTGTTCCGCGATCAATTCGCCGATGCAATGCAGCGTAACGGCAATAACCTCGACCAGACGATCAACAACTGGGCGGGTGAAGTTGCCAAGGCTAAAGAGAAAGCGCCTGAAGCGGCTCCGCAATGACCGAATCAGCCGTCAAGCTCGTGGCACCGGGCGAGCTGCAGTTAATCGGCACGCTCGACTATTCGACCGGCCCGGCCTTGCGCAAGCAGGGGGCTGCACTGATCAAGTCCAGTGAGTTGTCCACCGTTGTTCTGGACTGCGCGGGTGTCGAGAAGTCCAGCAGCGTTGGCCTCGCCTTGCTGCTGGCGTTCATGCGTGATGCGCGGGACGCTGGCAAGAATGTAAGCATTCGCTCGATGCCGGAAGACATGCGCAAGATCGCCCAGGTGTCCGAGTTGACTGAACTGCTTAACGCTCATTGATTGCCCTTTATGGAAGCCCCTCGTCCGGGTCCTGCGTTGCGGGGTTCGCATTGAGTGGGCTTTTTTGTATGATGGCCGACCCGCGCGCGTAGGTCGCCAATCGAGGTTTTGCATGCACGCCGTAGAAGTTAAGAGCTTCCTTGAAGGGAAGCTGCCCGAGGTACAGGTCGAAGTTGAAGGCGAAGGCTGCAACTTCCAGCTGAACGTGATCAATGACGAGTTGGCTACGCTGAGCCCGGTCAAGCGTCAGCAACAGATCTACACGCATTTGAACCCCTGGATTGCCGATGGCAGCATCCACGCGGTCACCATGAAATTTTTCAGCCGCGCTGCGTGGGCCGAGCGCACCTGAGCCACTTGGCGTCGAGACTCTAATGGATAAATTGATTATTACTGGCGGGGTTCGTCTTGATGGCGAAATCCGCATTTCCGGGGCGAAAAACTCTGCCCTGCCGATTCTGGCCGCTACCCTGTTGGCCGATGGCCCGGTAACCGTCCAGAACCTGCCGCACTTGCACGACATCACCACCATGATCGAGCTCTTCGGTCGCATGGGCATTGAGCCGGTGATCGACGAAAAACTCAGCGTGGAAATCGATCCGCGCACCATCAAGACGCTGATTGCTCCGTACGAGCTGGTGAAGACCATGCGCGCCTCGATTCTGGTGCTCGGCCCTATGGTCGCCCGTTTCGGCGAAGCAGAAGTTGCGTTGCCAGGTGGTTGCGCCATTGGTTCGCGTCCAGTGGATCTGCACATCCGTGGCCTCGAAGCCATGGGCGCGATCATTGACGTCGAGGGCGGCTACATCAAAGCCAAAGCCCCTGAAGGCGGCCTGCGCGGTGCCAACTTCTTCTTTGATACCGTCAGCGTGACCGGTACCGAGAACATCATGATGGCCGCGAGTCTGGCCAACGGCCGCAGCGTTCTGCAGAACGCCGCCCGTGAACCCGAAGTCGTTGACCTGGCCAACTTCCTGATTGCCATGGGCGCGAAGATTCATGGCGCGGGTACTGACACCATCACTATTGATGGCGTGAAGCGTCTGCACTCGGCGACTTACAAAGTCATGCCAGACCGCATCGAGACCGGCACTTATCTGGTCGCTGCTGCTGCAACCGGCGGTCGCGTCAAGGTCAAGGACACCGATCCGACCATCCTCGAGGCTGTGTTACTCAAGCTCCAGGAAGCAGGCGCTGAAGTCACCAGCGGTGTCGACTGGATCGAGCTGAACATGCACGGCAAGCGTCCTAAAGCCGTCAACGTGCGTACCGCTCCGTATCCTGCGTTTCCGACTGACATGCAGGCGCAGTTCATTTCCCTCAACGCCATTGCTGAAGGCACGGGCGCGGTGATCGAGACCATCTTCGAAAACCGTTTCATGCACGTGTACGAAATGCACCGCATGGGCGCGCAGATTCAGGTCGAAGGCAACACGGCCATCGTGACCGGCACCGAAGTGCTCAAAGGCGCGCCAGTCATGGCCACCGATCTTCGTGCATCGGCCAGCCTGGTTATCTCGGCACTGGTTGCCCAGGGCGATACGCTGATCGACCGCATCTACCACATAGATCGCGGTTACGAGTGCATCGAAGAGAAACTGCAGATGCTGGGCGCGAAGATTCGTCGCGTTCCGGGCTAGCAGCCGTATGACCTGATGCCCGAGCCAGCAGTGGCTTCGGGTGTCGGTCTCGCACGCTTCGGCGTGTGAATTCTGATTCGTTTCACCTTGTGCCCGTTTTTATGCGGCACGAGGGTTTGCCCGGCGTCGATTGCGTCCGGGCAAAAGCTTCCTGATAAGGACTGACGTTTCCCATGTTGACCATCGCACTGTCCAAGGGCCGCATTCTTGATGACACGCTGCCGCTTCTTGCAGAAGCAGGCATTGTGCCGACCGAGAATCCGGACAAGAGCCGCAAGCTGATCATCCCCACGACCCAGGCCGATGTGCGTCTGTTGATCGTGCGTGCTACCGATGTGCCGACCTACGTCGAGCATGGCGCTGCTGATCTTGGTGTTGCCGGTAAAGATGTGCTGATGGAATACACCGGCCAGGGTCTTTATGAGCCGTTGGACCTGCAGATTGCCAAGTGCCGTCTGATGACAGCAGGCGCGATTGGCGCTCCCGAGCCTAAAGGCCGTCTGCGCGTGGCAACCAAGTTCGTCAACGTTGCCAAGCGCTACTACGCCGAGCAAGGCCGTCAGGTCGACATCATCAAACTGTACGGCTCCATGGAGCTGGCACCACTGATTGGTCTGGCTGACAAGATCATTGATGTTGTCGACACCGGCAACACGCTGCGGGCCAACGGTCTAGAGCCTCAGGAGCTGATCGCGACGATCAGTTCCCGTCTGGTGGTCAACAAGGCTTCCATGAAAATGCAACACGCCCGTATTCAGTCGCTCATCGATACCCTGCGCAATGCAGTGGAATCGCGACACCGCGGCTGACTTACCCGCGCAATGTTGAGTTGCGCCCGTCTATCCGCCTCATAGCCAGAATTCTCAGGTGCCCAAGCGGAACGACTGCTAATTTAGGGCGCCTGAGTTTTTGCCATTCCTATGAGGCTCTCGCTATGACCGCACCGACTGCAATTCGCCGACTCAATGCTGCTGACCCGGATTTCGCACATCATCTGGATCATCTGCTGAGCTGGGAAAGTGTGTCTGACGATTCGGTCAACCAGCGTGTTCTCGACATTATCAAAGCCGTGCGTGAGCGAGGTGATGCCGCACTGGTGGAATTTACCGAGCGCTTCGACGGTTTGCAGGTTGGCTCCATGGCTGATCTGATTCTGCCTCGCGAGCGTCTTGAGCTGGCACTTACCCGTATCACTCAGGCCCAGCGCGCAGCGTTGGAAAAAGCCGCGGATCGTGTACGCATTTACCACGAAAAGCAGAAGCAGGATTCCTGGACCTACACCGAGGCCGACGGCACGGTCCTTGGTCAGAAGGTCACGCCCCTGGATCGCGCTGGTCTTTATGTGCCTGGTGGCAAGGCGTCGTATCCCTCGTCGGTGTTGATGAACGCTATTCCTGCCAAGGTTGCGGGTGTTGCTGAAGTCGTCATGGTAGTGCCGACCCCGCGTGGGGAAATCAACGAGCTGGTATTGGCTGCGGCCTGTATTGCCGGGGTTGATCGCGTGTTTACTATTGGCGGTGCCCAGGCAGTGGCGGCGCTGGCTTATGGCACTGAAAGCGTGCCGCGTGTCGACAAGGTCGTCGGCCCGGGCAACATCTACGTCGCCACGGCCAAGCGTCATGTCTTTGGTCAGGTCGGGATCGACATGATCGCCGGTCCTTCCGAGATCCTCGTGGTGTGCGACGGTCAGACAGATCCGGACTGGATTGCCATGGACCTGTTCTCTCAGGCCGAGCACGACGAAGATGCCCAGGCCATTCTGGTAAGTCCGGATGCAGCCTTTCTGGATCAGGTGGCGGCAAGCATTGCCAAATTGATGCCGACTCTTGAGCGTTCGGACATCATCGACAAGTCGATCAATGGTCGCGGCGCGTTGATCAAGGTCGCTGATATGCAGCAGGCCATAGAAGTCGCCAACCGTATTGCTCCGGAGCACCTTGAGTTGTCGGTGGCAGATCCGGAAGCCTGGTTGCCGCAGATTCGTCACGCGGGTGCGATCTTCATGGGGCGTCACACTTCCGAGGCGCTGGGCGACTACTGCGCCGGTCCAAACCACGTGTTGCCAACTTCCGGCACAGCGCGCTTTTCATCGCCGCTGGGTGTTTACGATTTCCAGAAGCGTTCGTCGATCATCTACTGCTCGCAGCAAGGTGCGTCCGAACTTGGCAAGACCGCGTCGGTACTGGCGCGTGGCGAATCGCTGACCGCACACGCCCGCAGCGCCGAGTACCGCATCATCGATAGCGAAGGGCAGGGGAACTGAGCATGAGTAAATTCTGGAGTCCTTTCGTCAATAGTCTGGTGCCTTATGTGCCAGGTGAGCAGCCCAAGCTGACCAAACTGGTCAAGCTCAACACCAACGAAAACCCTTATGGCCCTTCGCCTAAAGCTCTGGCGGCGATGCGCGCCGAGCTGACTGATGACTTGCGTCTTTATCCCGACCCGAACAGCGACCTGCTCAAGCAGGCAGTGGCTACCTATTACGGCGTGCAGACCAGCCATGTATTTCTTGGGAACGGCTCTGATGAAGTGCTGGCCCACGTGTTCAATGCGTTCTTTCAGCACGGCAAGCCTTTGTTGTTTCCGGACATCAGCTACAGCTTTTATCCGGTCTACTGTGGCCTGTACGGCATTGAGTTCGACGCTGTCGCGCTGGATGAGCAGTTCCAGATTCGTGTGTCGGATTACGCCAGGCCTAACGGCGGGATCATCTTCCCGAACCCTAACGCTCCAACCGGTTGCGTAGTGGCGCTGGATGCTGTCGAGCAGATGCTCAAGGCGAGCCCCGACTCAGTGGTTGTGGTGGATGAGGCCTATATCGATTTCGGTGGCGAGACGGCGATTTCGCTGGTGGAGCGTTATCCGAACCTGCTGGTGACGCAGACGTTGTCCAAGTCCCGCTCGCTGGCGGGTTTGCGGGTTGGTCTGGCGATTGGGCATCCTGATCTGATCGAGGCGCTGGAGCGGGTCAAGAACAGCTTCAACTCCTATCCTCTGGATCGTCTGGCAATTGTCGGTGCTGCTGCCGCCTTCGAGGATCGCGAGCACTTTGATTTCACCCGTAATGCGGTGATCGCCAGTCGTGAAGCATTAACCGCTGAGCTGCAAACCCTTGGTTTTGAAGTGTTGCCGTCTGCGGCCAACTTCATCTTTGCACGCCACCCGCAACATGACGCGGCAGGCATCGCGGCGAAGCTTCGGGAGCAGGGTGTGATCGTTCGGCACTTCAAACAGGAGCGTATTGCTCAGTTTCTGCGCATCAGCATTGGTACGCCGGAGCAGAATCAAGCGTTGCTGGATGGGTTGGCGGGGTTGTAAGAACTCCATCGCGGTATCGCCACACCTGTGGGAGATTCTATGTTTGCCTGCAAGCTGATTGACGACGTGGG
>NZ_JACONW010000086.1 GCF_014357575.1 Pseudomonas folii
CGCCATCTCGATGTCACGCTGTCCTGTGCTACTGGGTCACTGACACCGACTTGACCTGAGCCGCCGGGGCATTAAGCTGCCAACCCCCTAACACATCAGCCAAAGATCACCATGAACAGTCAAAGCATTATTGTCCCGCAGATTTCCGGTTTTCCCGGTCGTGAAGCTCGGGCGCGTCTGATTCTGCGCTGGCTGGTCAAGCTCAACGTGGTCGAGCCGGAGCTGAGTACGTGCGGGCGCACCTACAACAAAATGGCCTACGCCATTGCGCCTGGCGCCCGCGCAGTCGTAGAAAACCCCGACGCGTTGCCATTCGGTCAGCCGGTCAATGGTCTGGAAATCGTCACCAAACGCTGCATTTATACCCCGCTCAAGGATTTCGCCGAAGAAGCCGGTTGCCCGGAGTGCCGCAAGGAAATCGGTGAAGCGCTGTTCGACAGCCTTGAGGACTGGATGCCAGGCCACACCGATAACTTCATCTGCCCGGAATGCCGCCACGAAGACGACATTAACGGCTTTCTGTTTCTGCAGCCGTGCGGCTTTTCTAACCTGGGCTTCATCTTTAATGACTGGCTCGATGCTCCCTTCAAGAAGAGCTTTCTGGATGACTTCGCCGAACGTCTGGATCGTCCGGTTTCTTTCGTCAAAGTGCGTCTATAACCCTCTGTGATAATTGCCTAAGGTTTACATTGAGCCGAAGGGGGTGTCTGGGTATAATGGCGCGCTTCCAATTTCCCGCTCGGGAGCCCCCGCGATGCTGCGTATCAGCCAAGAAGCACTTACTTTCGACGACATTCTCCTTGTGCCCGGTTATTCCGAGGTACTTCCTAACGAAGTCAGTCTGAAAACCCGTTTGACCCGTGGCATCGAATTGAACATTCCGCTGGTCTCCGCTGCCATGGACACCGTGACTGAAGCCCGTCTGGCAATTGCCATGGCTCAGGAAGGCGGCATCGGTGTTATCCACAAGAACATGACCATCGAGCAGCAAGCTGCCGAAGTCCGCAAGGTCAAGAAGTTCGAAGCCGGTGTCGTGAAAGACCCGATCACCATCGAGGCTGACGCCACGGTTCGTGACCTGTTCGAACTGACCCGTCTGCACAACATCTCTGGTGTGCCAGTTCTGCACAATGGCGACCTGGTCGGCATCGTGACATCCCGCGACGTACGCTTTGAAAATCGTCTGGACGTTCCTGTTCGCGAAGTGATGACGCCTAAAGAGCGTCTGGTCACTGTTCGCGAAGGCGCTGACAAGAACGAAGTGCGCGAACTGCTGCACAAGCACCGTCTGGAAAAAGTCCTGATCGTCGACGCCAATTTCGCGCTCAAGGGCATGATGACCGTCAAGGACATCGAAAAAGCCAAGGCATATCCGCTGGCCAGCAAGGACGACCAGGGTCGTCTGCGCGTTGGCGCGGCTGTCGGTACCGGCAAAGACACTGGCGAGCGTGTGACTGCACTGGTTGCGGCGGGCGTTGACGTAGTGGTTGTCGACACCGCTCACGGTCACTCCAAAGGTGTGATCGACCGCGTTCGCTGGGTCAAAGAGAACTTCCCGGAAGTGCAGGTCATCGGCGGCAACATCGCCACTGGCGCTGCTGCCAAGGCGCTGGTTGCCGCTGGCGCTGATGCGGTCAAGGTCGGTATCGGTCCTGGCTCGATCTGCACCACCCGTATCGTTGCCGGTGTCGGCGTGCCGCAAATCAGCGCCATCGCCAACGTCTGCGCGGCCCTTGAGGGCACTGGCGTTCCATTGATCGCAGACGGCGGTATCCGTTTCTCCGGTGACCTGTCCAAGGCCATCGTGGCCGGTGCTTCCTGCGTGATGATGGGCTCGATGTTTGCCGGTACTGAAGAAGCGCCAGGCGAGATCGAACTGTTCCAGGGTCGCTCCTACAAGGCTTACCGGGGTATGGGTTCGCTGGGTGCCATGTCTCAGGCTCAGGGCTCGTCCGACCGTTACTTCCAGGATTCGTCCGAAGGCGCCGAGAAGCTGGTGCCGGAAGGTATTGAAGGCCGTGTTGCCTACAAGGGTTCGCTGGCTGCAATCATCCATCAGTTGATGGGCGGCCTGCGTTCTTCCATGGGTTACACCGGCAGCGCTGACATCGAAGAGATGCGCACCAAGCCTGAATTTGTGCGTATCACCGGTGCCGGTATGGCTGAATCCCACGTCCATGACGTGCAGATCACCAAGGAAGCGCCGAACTATAGGGTCGGCTAAAGCCGACCAGCTATAAGCTCCAAGCTTCTAGCTGCAAGCGATGGCTGTGGTGACACAGCCATCGCATACATCCCGATTAGCTTGCAGCTTGCGGCTTGAAGCTCGCAGCTGCTCTTCAGAGCCTTTTCCATGTCCCTCGACATTCACGCCCACCGTATCCTTATCCTCGACTTCGGTTCCCAGTACACCCAGTTGATCGCCCGTCGCGTGCGTGAAATCGGCGTTTACTGCGAACTGCACCCGTACGACATGGACGACGAAGCGATTCGTGAGTTCGCTCCAAAAGGCGTGATCCTCGCCGGCGGCCCCGAGTCCGTACACGAAGCCGACAGCCCGCGCTGCCCGCAGGCGGTATTTGACCTGGGTGTGCCGGTTTTCGGTATCTGCTACGGCATGCAGACCATGGCCGAGCAGTTGGGCGGCAAGGTAGAAGGTTCTGAGCTGCGCGAGTTCGGCTACGCGCGCGTTGATGTAGTCGGCAAAAGCCGTCTGCTCGATGGCATCGAAGACCATATCGACGCCGACGGCCTGTTCGGCCTCGACGTGTGGATGAGTCACGGTGACAAAGTCACCAAACTGCCGGAAGACTTCCACATCCTGGCCAGCACTCCAAGCTGCCCGATTGCCGGTATGGCTGACGACGCTCGTGGTTACTACGGCGTGCAGTTCCACCCGGAAGTGACCCACACCAAGCAGGGCGGTCGCATCCTGTCGCGCTTCATCCTCGACATCTGCGGCTGTGAAGCACTGTGGACCCCTTCGAAGATTGCTGAAGACGCTATCGCTCAGGTTCGCGCTCAGGTCGGTACTGACAACGTGTTGCTGGGCCTGTCCGGCGGCGTTGACTCCTCTGTTGTGGCAGCGTTGCTGCACAAGGCTATCGGCGACCAGTTGACTTGCGTATTCGTCGACAACGGCTTGCTGCGCTTGCACGAAGGCGAGCAGGTCATGGCCATGTTCGCCGAGAACATGGGCGTCAAAGTCATCCGCGCCAACGCTGAAGACCAGTTCCTGAACAATCTGGCTGGCGAAAGCGACCCGGAGAAGAAGCGCAAGATCATCGGCCGTACCTTCATCGACGTGTTCGATGCCGAATCCTGCAAGCTGGACAACATCAAGTACCTGGCCCAGGGCACCATCTACCCGGACGTAATCGAGTCGGCTGGCGCCAAGAGCGGCAAGGCTCACGTGATCAAGTCGCACCACAACGTGGGCGGCCTGCCGGAAGAAATGAACCTAAAGCTGGTCGAGCCACTGCGTGAACTGTTCAAGGACGAAGTGCGTCGCCTCGGCCTCGAACTGGGTCTGCCTTATGACATGGTTTACCGTCACCCATTCCCAGGCCCGGGCCTTGGCGTGCGGATCCTCGGTGAAGTGAAAAAGGAATACGCCGACCTGCTGCGTCGCGCTGACCACATCTTCATCGAAGAACTGCGCAAAGCCGACTGGTACCACAAAGTCAGCCAGGCATTCGTAGTATTCCAGCCAGTCAAATCGGTTGGCGTTGTAGGCGATGGTCGTCGTTATGCGTGGGTAGTAGCACTGCGCGCCGTGGAAACCATCGACTTCATGACCGCACGCTGGGCGCACCTGCCTTACGAGCTGCTGGAAACCGTGAGCGGCCGGATCATCAACGAGATCGAAGGCATTTCTCGTGTGACTTACGATGTTTCGAGCAAGCCGCCTGCGACGATTGAATGGGAGTGAGCCCTCCGCGCTATACACACAAAAGCCCGCGTGACAGCGGGCTTTTGTTTTTGTCGCGGTAGAGGAGCTGAGCGTTAAAGTTCGGGTTTTGGTGCGAATGCCCCGATGTAAACGTAAGGCTCAACGCTAAACGCCTCTTTTAGCTGGTGAGGATTGTACTCTGTGACCTGCGGCGCATCGGAAAGCGCCGACGTCACCATGGCTAACCTCCAGTCTGGGTTGAGCATCAATCCTGCATTGTGTTCGTTACGTGTGAGGAAAAAACGTGGTGTCGCGCCGGCCGTACCTTTAACTTCAACATGTAGCGCTGACTTTTTGCGCGTGAAAATAAAGTCATACCCGCAGGGGAGGTGTGTCGTGCGTTGGTAGCTGTAACCTTGTTTTATGTAATACGCGATTACCGCGTCTTCGGCGGCCAGTTCAACGGCTTTACGGTGTTCAGGGCTGCCAAATCCCCGAAGAGGGTCTGCCTGATCTAATTCTGGGTCAAAAACGGTGTGTTCATTGGGGTTGTGGATTGCGACTGAGGCCAAACGCGCCATTAGGCTCTTGAGCCGAGCCTGCACTCTTTCTTTGTTCTCGGTCTTCTTAACGTTCGGGCCGTCCAGAAAAGAGTACTTCCCCTGTTTCACGGATGGATCCGAGAACGGCAGAATTCGCTCCTCAGGTGGAATGAAGTAAGCTGAATCGCTTGTTATGCAATATGACCAGTCGTAAGCAGGATGGGGGAAAATTTGCTGTCGCTGGTCGGTGTTGTTGGGGCGGACAATCCACTCACCATAAAGCGTTGCGTTTTCGTACCAGCCGACCACGTGTATACCTGGGGTCGCCGGATTTTTGGCCAGACATACAACCGTCCATCCTTCCGGGTCGTCGTTATAAGGCGCGTAGTTACCTCCTTGAGGGGGGACATAACAGTAGTAAGTCCCATCGACATCTGGCATGAAGTTGTACGCTTCATGGCCTCGTCCTTCGTTTTCCGTGCCTCTGTTCTGATTTAGCCAGGCAAAG
Organism: Pseudomonas folii; assembly: GCF_014357575.1. Taxonomy (GTDB): domain Bacteria; phylum Pseudomonadota; class Gammaproteobacteria; order Pseudomonadales; family Pseudomonadaceae; genus Aquipseudomonas; species Aquipseudomonas folii. The sequence continues at coordinate 4,943 of NZ_JACONW010000086.1, forward strand.
TTACCAGCGATGTCGCCACCTCGATAATATTCTGACCATCCAAATTTTACCCATAGTATCTTTTTCACCCGATGCCGTTCCTTTTAGCCGGTTTCTGGCAGCTCAGAGTTGAGTTATCGTTTTTTAAGGTGCCTCGGGAGCCTTGGGGGCTTCAGATCATTTTGCCCGTTTCTCTTTCATCTTTTCGAGGGCATCAGGCAGGCTCTGAATGAATTTTACGCCAAGATAAAATGATCCTTTACCGCATAGCTTCGCAGTAGAAGTCGCTCTGGTTATTCCTGTGCCATGGGAAAATTCGTTCTTAACTTCATTCCATGCATTGCCCATCATGTCATCCAATGACTCGTCGAAGGATGGTCTGCTTTTTTCCTGGATTTCATCGTCCATATATCCGCTCCTTGGCCAAGCAAGCTCACAGCTGTGGAGTGAACTTGCTATATGCGCAATGTTTTATTGATCAGGTCTCAACTGCGGAAATGATCTTAGCCTGACCGCGTTCCCGCTCTTTGATTTTTTCCTTCGCCTGACTCGCGCTGCTAGCCCGTACACTGGTTGTAATTACCGAAGAGCTCGTGCCGCGAGTAAATGTTATGCGGAAATTCTTGTCGCTCATCCCTGTTTCTCCAAGTAATATCAAAATGCCTCACAGGCAGATGTTTATCAGTTGGGACTCCAAAGCACAACCCCGCGATGCCACGAAATCTCTATTCGGAACGTGGAATCGTCTTTAAATACCAGCCCACATGTCGATACCTCGCATTGCTGGGTTTTTACGCCAGACACGCGATTCGCCACGCTCACGCTGAGTCAGAATGGCGATCTGTCGAGTGGACAAGGCCGTGCTACCTTCCGCCGGGAGTCGGCTCAATGACATCGGTAGGGGCACATGGAACTGAGTGCATTAAAAAAGCAGCTGCAGAAACAGCTTGGTGATGGTCTCGTTCTGGTCGTGGGTTCTGGACTATCTTGCGCGGACGGCGTGCCTGGGATGGGTCCGCTGGGACGGCATCTTGTCACGCATATTCCGGCGAGCCTTTCTCCAGACGACAACACACTCTGGCAAGAGGAGGAAAAGGCGGCCATCACAGAGAAGGCCAACGATGCAGGCATGTCCCCGTCGGGCTACCTTCGCGCCCTTGGATTGAATAAGCCAATCCGGTCGCTCGTTAACCTGAGAGCCGGGCTGATTCGCAAAGGTGAATGGCGATTTGGGGGCGGATCGCGGCGCTGCTGAAACTTTGGCTCGCAGATCAGTGTTGCAATAGGGTAAGCGCGTCGGATGTGGATGAGGTGACGGTGGAGTTTCGAGACAGCCGATAGCAAGAAAGAAAATGGCGTTGGTCTTCAACGCTCACAGGTAAACCACACCAGTTGAGAGTCAGCTTTTGGATTGTGCAATCCATAATTCTTATCGACGAATTGTCTTCCGCCACCCAGATCCGGCCGCGTCGCATCTCGAAACCTAGGCTGCGGGTAGCTTGGACGCTGCACTTGAGAAATGGAAATGAGGCGAATTTCGAGTGGCATCCCAAAGTCTACTGGACACCACGGCAGTGTATTGAATACAAGGGGACAGCTTCTGCATCGCGTCCTAGGACGCCGGGTGGGCTTTTTTACTCAGACCCAAGCCTAGGCTGATCATACTGCTTAGGGTAAAAACGGTAGGCTGCCCGCCTCTAAAAAACACTTTATTTAAGGAATGGACGCCACATGAAAATTGTTTATATAGATATTCAGAATTATAGAAAACTAAAAAGTTGTCGGATCAGCCTCACTGAGCAAGAAACCCTTCTTGTAGGTGCCAACAATAGCGGTAAAACTTCTGCTATGGATGCATTGATTTTTTTTCTAGATCAAAAGGGAAGAAGCGCGTCGAGTATAGCCTCAGGAGACGCGCCCGCCTCGAGAAAATTAAGTGCGACAGACTTCACTCTTTCAAATTGGCATCAGCTGAATGAGTTTGGGCGCGCTTGGGCTGCGGCCGAAGTTAGTGGCGACCAACTGGGTGATTGGCAGCCTCTTTGCCCCAGTGTAGATATCTGGCTGCAAGTAGAGAAAAATGAAATACACCGAGTCAGTCACCTAATCCCAACATTAAAATGGGATGGAGGACTTCTTGGTGTCAGGATGATATATCAGCCGAAGGACTTGGATGCATTAAAGTCGGATTTCATTACTAACTATAACGCAGCTGAGCAACTAAAAAAAACAGCTAAGGATAATGCTGAGGCTAAACGTAAGGAGCAAGGAGTCAAAGAAGGAGGGGGAACACAAACATTTGCGCTCACAATATGGCCAAGTTCGCTTCGGGAGTACTTGGATCGAGAAGCAGGACGTTCATTTGAACTTAAGTCTTATATACTCGATCCTGCCAAAGTAGAAGAAGTTCCAGGGCTAAACTATAAGCCCCAAGAGTTAGCCGAAGATCAAGTTTCTCTTGAATTCTACCCTTTCAATGGACTATTTAAGGTAGACATTATCGACGCGACGCGTGGATTTACAGATCCCAACGCTGCTACTGCTTCGCAAACAAACTCCTCTAATTTGGCTGGTCAGATTAACAAGTACTACAATAGGCACCTCAATCCAACAGATCTACCTGGTGTAGAGGATTTGGAAGCACTGGAGGCTATAGCCCTAGCACAGCACTCTTTTGATGGAAGGTTGAATGAAGTTTTCACTAAGCCTCTCGGCGAAATTAAGACTTTAGGATACCCAGGATTTAATGATCCGCATATCAGATTGTCTAGTAAAGTCAATCCAATTGATAACCTTGATCATGAAGCGGCAATACTGTTTGAAATTCAGAAAGCTAGTTTGACCACGGGGATACCACTGCTGAGCCTTTCGGAAAAATATAACGGGCTCGGTTATAAGAATCTGATAGCAATGGTTTTCAAGCTCATGAGCTTTAGGGACCAGTGGATGAGGGTTGGAAAGGCTGGTAAAAGAAAACTTGAGGATGATGCATTTATAGAGCCGCTGCATCTAGTTCTGATTGAAGAGCCAGAAGCCCACCTGCATGCTCAGGTTCAGCAGGTATTCATAAAAAAAGCTCATTCAGTTCTTCGGAATCATGCGGACTTGCTGTTATCCAAAAATTTTTCAAGCCAATTAGTCGTTAGTACTCATTCAAGTTATTTAGCACATGAAGTTGGTTTTGAGAAATTACGATATTTCAAGCGGAAACCTGCTAGTAGTGCTTTTGAGGTTCCAACAGCTGAAGTAATAGATCTGTCTGCTACCTTTGGTACATCCAAAGCTCGCTCAGAAGAAATTTTGCAGACAGCTCAGTTCGTAGCGCGTTACCTTAAGACTACCCATTGTGACCTATTTTTTGCAAATGGGATAATATTGGTAGAAGGTGCTGCAGAACGCTTGCTTATCCCTCATTTTATAAGAAGTAATCCAAATAAGGATACGAGCCTAGACAATAGCTATATATCTATCCTTGAGGTAGGCGGTGCTCACGCTCATCGGTTACGAGCTTTGATTGATAAACTAGGGTTGCCTACACTAGTGATAACCGACACTGACGCTATGGAGCCACCTCCGCCAGGAGCAGCTCCTAAAGCAAAAGCTAAGGCTGTTAGGCCTGCACGAGGCAAAGGGTACAAAACTGGCAGCCACACCATTATTAAGTGGCTAGCGGTTGCCGATCCATCCTTGGACGCTGTCTTATCTATGAAGGCAGAAGAAAAAATAATCGGACAAGTGCGAATCGCGTTTCAGTACGAAATTCCCATAAAGTACTCCGGAAAAGCGGAAACGTTAGCGATTCCATACACCTTTGAAGATGCGATAGCTCTAACAAATCCTGCATTGTTCAAACGGTTGGTCAAGCCCACAGGGATGATCAAAAAAATGCAAACCGCACTCAATTTAGGCACCCTTGATTTGTGTTGTGCTGCGCTATATGAGGCCCTGTCAGAAGACAAAGCGGAAATGGCACTGGATTTACTTTTCTGCACCGATCCCACTTTGTTAGCTGCACCAACTTATATCCAGGAAGGCTTGGACTGGCTCAAAAAAGAGCTTGAAGTTGCCAGCGAAGACTTAGTCCCAGGTGTGGTTGAGCCCGTATGAAGGAGCTAACTATGGGTGTAATGGATAAAACACCAAATCCAGTAGTTCAACAAATTTTCGAGTACATGGACCTATCAAATCCGCAAAGCTTTTTGCTTTTCGCTGGCGCAGGGTCTGGAAAAACTCGTACTCTTGTCGAGTCTCTAGAACTTATGAAGGAAAGATACGCAGCAGCGCTGTCGTCGTCAGGGAAGAAAATAGGTATCATTACTTATACAAATGCCGCCAGTGAGGAAATCAAAAGGCGTCTGCTTTTTGATGCCAATTTCATGGTGTCTACTATTCATAGCTTCTGCTGGGACCTCATAAAGCCTTTTACTAATGACATCCGAATTTGGGTGGAAGAAAAGTTGGTGGCCGATATTGAGAAGTTAACTTCTGCCATTTCGAAGAGTAGAACTCCACAGGGAGTGACGGCGATTCGCAACCAAAGAAGTTTGGTCAGTAAGAAAAAAAGACTTGCAGGTCTCGATGAAATCAGAAGTTTTACCTACTCTCCAGCAAGCAACAGGCCTGACAAGGGGGCTTTGAATCACGCTGAAGTACTAGGGCTGGCCGCTCATCTGCTTGCGAGTGAAGCGTTGTTGCGAAAAATCTTATGGAATAGGTTTCCTATTCTACTTATTGATGAAAGCCAAGACACAAACAAGAGCCTTCTTGAATCGCTCATAGCCACACAGCAAGAAAATCCACACCAATTCTGTCTTGGGCTGTTTGGCGACATGATGCAGAGGATATACAGTGGGGGGAAGTCTGATCTTGCTTCCCCTCTACCTGATGGATGGAAGTCTCCGGCCATCGAAGTTAATTATCGTTGTCCAATAAGAATCGTAGAGTTGATAAATAAGATCCGTATTACCGATGATGAACATCAGCAAACGGCAGCATCTAGTGCTGAAAATGGGACCGTACGATTGTTTTTAGTGGATACTAGCGTTCAGAAAGACAAATCTGAAATCGAGCGCACGGTTGCCCAGTTGATGGCTAAATGTACGGGCGATGATGCTTGGACAGATAGTGAATCAGTCACTGCACTTACTCTTGAGCATCACATGGCAGCAAAGCGCGGTGGATTTTCAGATTTTTTCCTCCCTTTTTTAGAAGTCGAAAGACTAAGGGATGCTGCAGTTAATGGCGAGAGCGAGGATATACGGTTCTTGACTCTACAATTTGTTCCATTAATAGTGGCAATCAGGCGAGAAGATGATTTCGAAATTGCCACTATCATGCGTAGATATTCACCACTGCTTGCTGGGTCAAATCTCGTTTTGTCAGATGATCCGATAAGTGTGCTGCGAACTGCGCAGGTTTATATAGACAGAATAAAGCTCGCACTTGATAGTGATGTTGGGTGCACGATTATCGAGATTTGCAGTCTGCTTAAAGAGGGAATGATACTGCGGCTTCCTGAAACCTTTGCAATTCACTTAGGTGCAGACCTCTCGATAAAAATTGCCTGAGGACGATGTTGATGAAGTCAACGATAAAGGAGTTGGAGCTGAACACAACGCCTGGAAGGAATCACTCAGCGCTTCCACCAATCAGTTAGAAAATTACGTGCGTTATGTTTCTTCGTCATCGGCTTACGATACGCACCAAGGGGTTAAAGGGCTGCAGTTTCCAAGGGTTATGGTAATTCTAGATGATGAAGATGCTAGGGGCTTTCTATTTAGTTATGAAAAATTATTAGGCGCTGTACCTCTTTCGGCTACTGATATTACGAATGAAAACGCTGGTGAGGACTCATCTCCAAAAAGATCTAGACGGCTCTTCTACGTGACTTGCAGTAGGGCTAAAGAAAGCTTGGCGGTGGTTGCATATACTAAGGCGCCTAAGCTAGTGGCCAAGACTGTCTCCGATTCTGGTTGGTTTCATGCTGGCGAAATAGTTTCAATGTGAGGGCTATTACTCACTCTAATTATGCTTGGCACTAGTGTCTAACTATTGCCAAGCCGTGTTTGCACGCATGATGCAGTATGGTGAAATATCTGTCTGTCGTAGCGTGGGAAACAGAGGTTTGGGTCGCCGATGCTCCAACTCATATGATTCACTTCAACTGTGACCGCTTCCTTGGCCCACACTTATGATTGTGTAGGGAGTTGGTCGTAGACACGCGGGTTTGTAGACCTTTGTAGGTATATTTCTCTCTGAAGGAGGGCCACACCAAATGAAGAGTAGAACGCATGACGAGGCTATGGCGGAGTATTTCCGCTCTCGCCCAACCTATGCAGTTCGCCTGCTTGCCGAGGTTTGTCGCGACGGCGACCCTGCTGAGGTGGCCATCCTTATGCGCCAAATGGCAGAGGCTTTCGAAAAGGGAGATGGCGTTAGACTTCCCGATACAGAGTGGCTGCCGCCTAAATAAAAACATGGCATATTCCATGGTGTTCATGAATTGGCAATGTGTAAATAACTGAAAATAAAGGGTTTTTGCTTCTTAATAATAGAGTGGGAATGATTGGGCGTCCGGCATTGTCCGGCACCCACTAGCAATAAATGCCATGAAGCCCGCGTAACTGCGGGCTTTTTGCTTTTTGGGTTTGGCAAGTGTTGAGCGATATTGAGCGTATCGACTTTTCCGGGCCCTGTTGGCGCTGCTACGTTTTAACCCGCCATGACCGAAATTATGCTAATTGACCTAGCTGCAGGTAATGCTTGAAGCGTTTGGTCTGTACAGGTCATCGTTATCAGAGAATCAAAAGCGACATAAAAAAATAAAAATTTGAGGGTAAAGATGAATCGCCTATTTCATGCAGCAGCCTTCGCAAGCGCCTTGATGATCGTTGCTGCACCAGCCCAAGCCCGTATTACAAAACTGGAGATCCTGCGGACCGAACCCGCTTTCGGCGGCGAAAGCTTCGGGAATATCGGCGCTTACGAACGCGTGTTTGCCCGCGCCTATGGTGAGCTAGACCCAAGCGCTTCCGGAAACAAGATTATTCAAGACATCGAACTTGCACCACGCAACAGTCGTGGAATGGTTGAATACACGACTGACGTTGCAATCCTGCGTCCCGCTGACGTGGCTAAATCGAATAACACTCTTCTGTTTGATGTGCCAAATCGAGGCTCCAAGCGGGCGATGTTATTGTTCAATGCTGATATGCGGGGTAACCCAGCAGCGGTCAACAACATCGAAGTCGCTGGGGACGGTTTTTTACAACGGCTGGGTACGACGGTGATCTCGTTTGCCTGGCAGGGGGACGTTGCTCCAGGTGACAACCGCATGATGGTGCAATTGCCGACGGCCATAAATGCTGATGGGTCGCCGGTAACAGGTGTGGTGCGCAGTGAATTGACCACGCTCTCACCGACCGTCAGCCTTAACCTGTCCGCAGGTTGGTTTACCTCCACGCCTCCTCATACGAGCTACAAAACCGTTGAAACCGACAACAGCAAAGTGCTCGCGAATGGCTTTCGCCCGACGTTGACTGTGCGGTCGCGGGCAAATGCGCCCAGGCAGGAGATTCCAGCGAGTGATTGGAGTTTTGGCGATTGCAAAACGCCGAACGAAACCCGGATATGCCTATCCTCTGGTTTTCAGCCGGGCAAGCTTTACGAGTTGATTTATCGGGCCAAAGAGCCAGCGGTAATGGGTATTGGTTTTGCTATCGCACGGGATGTCGGTGTGTTTTTCCAGCAGGCTGAGCGGGACGATACCGGTGTGCCCAACCCTGTAGTGTATGGGCAAAAGGTCAAGTCGATTATCACGGGCTCGTCACAAGCCGGGCGATTCATCCGCAGCATGATCGCGCTGGGCTTCAACCGCAGCGAGGACGGTCATCAGGTCTATGACGGTGCGATGCCGCATATTGGCGGCGGGCTGATGCCGCTCAATATCCGGTTTGCTCAACCAGGTCGGGCTTGGGGCCAGCAGGTCGATCATGACTATCCTGCTTACGATTTTCCGTTTACCTATGGGCGAGAGACCGATCCAATTACCGGACGCTCGCAGGGTTTGCTGGATCGCTGCAGCGATAACAATACTTGCCCTCGCATATTCCACATGGCAACGGCCCTTGAGCTTTGGGAGGGGCGCCAGTCGCTTGGCCTTACCGATCCACTCGGCTTGCGCGATGCCCAAGAGCCGGAAAACGTCCGTACTTTTATCATGGCAAGCACGCAGCATGCACCGCCGTCTTTGCCACTCCCGGCTAACCCACCCTTTGGACTTTGCCAGCTTCAATCAAATCCGAATCCACACATCTGGACGATGCGCGCAGCGTTCATCAATCTCGTTGGCTGGGTTCATGATGAGACAACTCCACCCGGTTCGATAAAGCCTTCTGTGGCAAGCGGCACCCTCGTGCCGGCGGACAGAGTCAGTTTTCCGCTCATCCCCGCGACCAATTATGGTGGCGTTCCGCGCCCGGCGCTCCGCTATACCAGCGCTGTCAACAGCCTGCAGGTGCTTGATTTTGGTTCGGATTATCGTCCAGAAGATAGCTCTGGCATTCTCACCAGCGAGCCGCCGCAATCGGGTTTTGGTAGTTACGGCATCCTGGTGCCTCAAGTAGATTCAGACGGAATTGATGTGGGTGGCGTTCGGGATGTGTATCTGGGGGCTCCCATCGGGACTTATACGGGCTGGAACACCTTCCGGCCCGAGTTCTTTGATGGTGGCTTTTGTAACTTCCAAGGTAGCTTCCTCCCGTTTGCCGCGACGAAGGAAGAGCGAATCGCGGCCGGAGACCCTCGACTTTCCCTGGAGGAACGCTACCCCACCAAGGAGGCTTATGTGTCTGCTGTGAGTAAAGCTGCAGACTCGCTGGTTGAAGCGCGAATGCTGCTTCCTGAAGACCGTGAGCGGCTTGTAAAGGAAGCACATGAGAAAGGTGTGCGTACGGGGCCTTGAGAAGATGTGATCATTTCTGACCTTGCCGCCTTATCTTAGACGTCTTAGTGAAAAATGACAGGAAGGCGTGGCTGAGGTAATGCCAGTCTCAAGCCTGGTCAAGTTTTTGGTGCGGTTGTATTAGTTTTTATTCTATTTGGAGAGGGGCGTGTGGCTAGAACTTCTATTCTAAAAATATCTCAGTCTTATCCTGAGCGATATTGGTTTAAACACACGATTTTGACAGGTCAGGATTCGATCTCTTTGAAAACCGGGGTGGAGATAACGGAGGCGTTGAAGATCGAGTTTTCGCTAACTTCAAAAGTCAGTGTTGATGCGCTCCTTAAATATGATTTTTTCTTCAGCAGTGGCCCTAATTTTATTAGCCCTAGATTTCATCAGTTGCTATTAAAAGCCAACGTCTCGGGTGTTCAATTTCTTGACGCAGACGTACGCGTAGCGGGTAATAAGTATGAAGGTTATAAGGTTTTCAATGTCACTTCAAAGCATAGCGTATTTGACAAGGAGAAATCTAAAAGCCAACCACTTTTAAGCTATCTGCCAGAGGGGCCTCAAATTTATACCGAGATTGTGCTGAGAGATGATGTTGATTTGGTCGTGGATGTTTTCAGGGCCGAGGAGGATTTTACGACGGTGTTGGTGTCTGCTCGGGTACGGGAGTTGTGCGAGCTTAACAAGGTTCGTGGTTTACAGTTTATAGATCGGCTCTCCAGAACCTGACGCCCAAGGCGGTTATTACTCTGTGCGACATCCGATCCACCCTGTTGATGGGTGTAGATTATACGATGATTCTAAATTTTGCGTGAAAAAGTGGATTCACACAGAAACTAATAAAGGATTTGAGAGTCTTAAGTTTTCGGGCAGTGATGGGTAAAGACAATGATACCTGACAAGATGATAAGCTTTTTCAAGAGTCAAGGTTGGTGGTATGACGATGCCAGCGCAGATTATAAAGTAGAGCTGGAAAAGCTGAGTGTTGATATGTCATCAGACTTTGCTCAGTTCTATCTGCACGTTGAAGACGGTCCGACGTTCATGCAGCATGGAAAAGAAATATATCAAGTATGTTGGTTTTCCAAAAATACCGATTTTGATCTTGCGTTGAAGAGCACGCATGAAACCTTAGGGCTCCCACAAGCATATATACCACTGGATAGCTTCGAAGGTGAAAGTGGCTATTTTTATAATAGAAGCACTGGAGAGGTGCTTCGTGTTTCTTTGGGTAATGAGCTTTTGGATTTCAGAGAGGGGCGGCTCATGCCTCAATGGGAAAATTTTAACGATTTCTTGGCGTTTTATTTTGAGCTGGCGTGATGGGACCTTTGCTGTGAGGATGTTGGCATGAAAGATTTATACATAGTCAGCTATAAACCCGACGGTGAGGGTGCACCCTATTTTTTTGATAGTAAATGGGTTCCTGACCTTCCAGCATTTCACTTCCCGAGTGAGAATCCCGTAGAAAGCACCCTCAGTACGCGCTATCACGTAACGGCTGATAGTCCAGGAATAACTGCCGATTGGTTGCCGGATCATTTTTTGGCATCTAAAAGCTTTCTGGAAATTTGCGACCAGTTTGCCTGTTCTTATATAAGTCGCCCTGTTGATATTGATCTTCAAGGAACAGCTTGCGGTAAGGAGTACTTTTTCTTTGTTCCGTCTGAAAGAATAAGTGCAATGAATCTGGAAGATTCGGTTTTCACGCTTGATCGAAACCCCAAGATTGACGGTAGCAAATCAGATGATCCTGTTTACGAACGTATAGACAGGTTGAAAGTGTCAGGTGATGTGGATTCACATTTTTTCTACTTCAACGAAATAGCAGAGGTAATATGCTCGACTGAGTTTCGTAATGAATGCATCAGAAAAAGCATTTCAGGCTTGAGCTTTAAAATGATAGGCGAGCACTATCAGTACGCGCCATGGGATGATTTCTAAAACTATGAGTGTGCTGAAGAGCATATTCTGGACGCCCGCATCAACGCTGTAGGAAAATATATGAGTATAGGATTGGCTATTTACGGCGTGGATGATGTCAGCCCGGTTGCAGTGTTTGAAATGGCCCAGCTTTTTTTTGAGAAGCTGAACTATCCTGTCACGGCAGCGGCATTTCATAAAAGAATCACCCCAACAGCAGATGGAGAAAGTTTAGACTTCGTAGAGGTGGAACCTGATGAGCTCAGAACGGCGCTGACTGTCGGGGAAGCAAACGATTTCAGAATATACAGTGAAGCAGGGGATAGTGACCCTTGGTTCAGCTCCTTCGGTTACACAACCGAAAGCTTTGGTAATTTTTTCTGCATAGACGCGCAGTCGGAAGAGTGCTTTGAAGCTGCTCAAGATAAATTCACCTGCTTTGTCGATGAGATAGCACTGGAGGTGAATTTCACGTACGCGATTATTTATAACGTAGACAAGGTCTCGGACGCCGTGTGGTACGCTCGCGGCACAAACATGAAGACGTTATTTTCTTTTGAGAGTCCAGTGGCTTTTTCTCACGATACGCCTGGGTTGTATGAAGGTGAGCGTACATATGAAAAAACAAAACTTCGAATGGTTTATCCAGTAAATTATTTAAATAAAAACCATATGTCGATATGCGTCGATAATACGCCTTTACCTGACTGGATCGCTATGAGTCCGGAGCGGGGTACGTTGATGAGTATTTCCGAAAAAATACGCTGGACAGTGCCGGAGAACAATTTGCTGGAGGTGAATAAGTCTTGTGGGCAGTCAGGGGCTTTACTGGCATGGAGGCCAGAGCATATAAAAAAAAGACCCAAGTTACCTTAGGCTCTGTATTGACTGATTCAGTGGCTATCAATGGAGAAGCATCGTGGTGAAATATAATTCAGGGGATATCTTTCTAATTCCAGTCACCTCTGGAGGATTCGCTGTTTGTCAAATAATATGCGCATTCCGGGACCGTTTCAAAAGAGTGTTCTCTTTTGGGGTTTTGGGCGTGACTAATGATGATAGCAATGTTGATATACTGGACAAAGATTTCCTCTATTTCAAGAATTTCAGGCGCGCAGAAAATATCATATTCACCTCTGTTGAATACCTTAAAAAAGGAAAGTGGAAAATCGTCGGAAATATCCCGCTCAACGCCGAGAAAACCAAGTTGAAATATTTTAGAAATGCGGGCGCATTATATTTCGACGATGAGTTTCTGGAAATGTTAGAGTTTCCCGGGTACAAAGACTTCAATGTGTTGGCGGTGGCTGGGTATGAATTGGTTAACAGTCATCTTGAGCAATTTTTTGATCAGTCGAAGTCAGAAGCATAAATCTACATGGCAGCCGTTGATTAGAGGGCAGTAAGGTTTGACTGGTTTTCTGGCTTGCTGCCCCTCCAGGAATGTCATGATTTAATACAGCTCAATAATGAGTTTGTCGGCGAGGTTGATTTTCTAAAGGGCGTACTGTTATAACTTACATTAGGTTTTGTATGACTGATTCAGTGACTATCAACGGAGAACCATCGTGGTGAAATATAACTCAGGGGATGTCTTTCTAATTCCAGTCGCCTCTGGAGGATTCGCTGTTTGTCAAGTAATATGCGCATTCCGGGACCGTTTCAAAAGAGTGTTCTCTTTTGGGGTTATTGGCTTGAGTGATGATGATAGCAAGTTTGATCTAACGGACAAAGAGTTTCTCTACTTTAAGAATTCCAGGGGCGCGGAAAACCTCATATTCACCTCTGTTGAAAACCTTAAAAAAGGGAAGTGGAAAGTCGTCGGAAATATCCCTCTTAACACCGAGAAAGAAAAATTAAAATATTTTAGAGATGCGGGTGCATTATATTTTGACGATGAGTTTCTCGAAATGTTAGAGCATTCTCGATACAAGGACTTCAACGTTTTAGGCGTCGCCGGGTATGATCTCGTTAACAGTTATCTCGAGCAGTTTTTCGGTAAGCCGGAGTGAGGAACCTAAAATCTAGCTGTCAGGATTGATATAGATATGCCTATAGTTTATAGAAGGGGTCTGCAGAACGCTGACCTCGATTACATACAATCAGAACTTAATAGATCCTTGCCAGCCGATTACAAGAATTTTCTGATAAAAATGAACGGCTTTTATCTGTCAGCGCCTGACTACGCGCAGATACCTTTGACTGCTGTTGATGAGGGGGCGATAAGTTTTGACAGGTTTTTTGGCTTGCTGCCGCTCGATGAATGTAATGATCTCATACAGTTCAATAACGAGTTCGTCGGCGAGGTTGGTTTTCTAAAAAACGCGGTGGTTATTGGAGAGGATGGCGGAGGGAATCCTTACGTGATGGTCGACGAGGGCGAGGGCGTTCGTGCAGGTATTTATTACTGGGATCGTACTCATCTTCATGAATCCAACATGAATAACCATTTTGATATTGCTGAGGTAGCGGATTGCGGAAACCTGTGTTTCATTGCTTCTGGTTTTAATGAATTTTACAGGTTGATTCTGCGGTGCGTAGGGGCGTCACCAGAATTTTTAGAGGAGGTGTGACAGATGGACGCGAAGATCGCCGTTGAACTGGTTTGCGCAAAGTTGCTCGGAGAACACTCCATCCCGGTTAAGATCCGTACCAGAGACCGTGTCACTGAAGAGGAAGTTAATGAGCTGTTCTTGGCGATTGATTTTTTAATCAGGTATTACAGAGAACAGGACACGGTTCCCAAGAACCTGGCGCTTGCTTTTGTAGATATATATGCTGGATTCAGTGTTGCCGAAGGGTTTTATTGCGAGGATGACATTAAGAGATATGAAGATATCGGAATAGCTCTTCAGGAAAAAGCATACGATTTATTCGAAGGGGCTTGAGATATTATCCAAAGCGAAGCGCCGGGCTTGGACTCCATGTACACGCTCATGTTGAACCCGTTGAGCGAGGCCTGAGATCGCAAAATCATTGGGGGCTGCACCAAGCTAGGATTTCGTATTATGATCTGGAAATGGAACGATCTGTCGTGCAGGTTTAGGTCAAGACGTTCGTTGGCAAACGATTTTAAAAAATTTGCTTGATGCAGGAGTGATTCATGGGCAAGGAAAATCGTATTTTTTTTGAAGCCGAATTGCAAAAGGAACTCAAACTTATTGAGTGCGAGGACTTGGTAGTTAAGGCAGTTAAAAGAGGCCTTAAATTTCGCTTTGAGAAGAAATTGGTTGCCGAGCTGCATTTTCAGTATTTAATGAAGGGACACTCATTTACCCTGCTTGGGTGGGTGTTCGGCGGCCCCATTTTTGAACGCTTGTCCAAAATAGAGATGCCTTATAAAAGTAACTTGGGTAGCGAGGCTTGCTTTTCGTTTATTACCTCGGGAAGACAAGATAAAAAATTTAGTCCCAGCATTTACGGCGATATAGCTGTTCCTCGCCCTGAGCAGGCGAGTGACGTATGTAAGCATATCCGTAACAGGTTGGAGGAGTACTATATCCCTATGGTTGTCGGCTGTGTATTTCCGAAAGAACGTACTATTGACGATGTCTTATATTCGCCGAGAGACTATTCCTATCCTGCTGCATTTATTCATTGCGCGGTCGCCTGTGATCCGTCGATATTAAAAGATGGCATGAAAGAAAAACTGAAATCCAACAAGAAAATTATCAAAAATAAAGCTTTTGATCTTAAGCTTTTAGATTTTGACGTCTCATAATGTTCGAGGTCCAGGCGCTCCCTGGACGGTACGACGCACCTGGCACCGCCAAGCCAAGAGGATGGCATCAGATTGAAAGTCTGAACACATGACGAATGCATGGCTGAGCATTTCAACGCCGCATCACAAAGCCCGCATCCTCGCGGGCTTTCTGCATTTTTGAGACCGCGACATTTTCATCTGAAACCTGCGACTTTCCCCGTCTCCTTCGAACAAACCTATTGAGTTGCCATTTCCATAAGCGTACATTTGTGTTCACTTATAGAGAGGAAGCATTCATGACACCCAATAGAAGCGCTTCTCTGGCTCACGCGCCGATCAAACCGTTAATCGGCAGTCGTGTCCTCAATGGCAAGGATGATTTGCTGTCTGGCGGACTGGCCGGTGAAATTCGCGATCTATTGGCCGAGCGCGGCGTCCTGGTTTTTCCGCAGCTTCACTTCACTGATGCCGAGCAGATAGCGTTCACACAAACGCTTGGGGTTTTCGCTCCAGAGGTCAGCGACGGTCAAGGCATCACCAAGATCACTCTGGATGCGAAGGAGAACCCGGCGGGTGCAGAGTTTCTCAAAGGGTCGCTGTATTGGCACATCGACGGCACACGGAACGAGTCGCCGATTCTGGCTTCGTTGCTGTCCTGCAAAGTGACTGCGACCTGGGGTGGCAACACGGGTTTCTGTAATACCTACGCTGCTTACGAAGCCTTGTCCGAAGCTGACAAGCAACGTTATGAGGAAATGCGGGTCATACACGCGCCTTGGGCGTCATTGCTCTATTACGAGCCGGAACCCAGTCTGCAAAAGCTGCAGGCGATGCAGGCCATAGGTGAAAAAGAATTACCGCTGGTATGGAAGCATCGTTCAGGGCGCAAGTCGTTGATTCTCGGCTGCACTGCATTGCACGTTACCGGGCTTGGTGTTGCGCAAAGCGCGCAAGTTCTGGTTGGCCTTCGGGAGTGGGCGACCGCGGAGCCTTTCAGTTATAGCCATGAATGGCAGGTGGGGGATCTGGTGATCTGGGACAACACCGGCACCATGCATCGCGCAGAGGCCTATGACCCGGGCTGCTCGCGCATGATGCATCGCACAAAACTGGAAGGTGAAGAACCGTTCGAGTAGTCCTGTCGGTTCGGGCTATTAGTGCTCGCCGCCAGGTTAGTGAGGTGCGGCGCCGTTGAGGAACATGTCTACGGCCGCTGTCACCATCTGTTCTATTTCATCGTGGGTCATGGGCGCGGGGTTCTGTTGGAAAAGACGCTCTTCGGGCTCGGCAGTAATCAGCGAAAGAAACTGTTTGGCCCTGACCCTTGGATTACCTGGTCTCAATTCACCGCTCTCGATAGCGACAGACATAAGCGTAGCAAGCGCGTCGATGCCCTGGCTGGGACCTGATTCGTAAAACAGCTTGCCGATGTCCGAGCGACCCGATTCTGCGAGCACCATCCGGTAAACCTTGATGGCGGTTGAGTCGTTTGTGACGATCATCAGCATCTGACGCCCGAATTCCAGAAGCTTTTCTTCGAGCGAAATGCTGGTTTCCGATTTTGCGGTCAGATCCGCCACCGCGTTGTACAGATGTGAGGTGGCGTACATCTGGACGACAGCGACAAAGAGAGCCTCCTTGGATGCGAAGTAGCCGTAAAGAGTGGCTTTGGAACCTCCAAGTCGGGTCGAAACCTCCTTCATTGATGCACCTTCATACCCCAGTTCAAGGAATACGCTGGCAGCCGTTTCTACGATGGCGGTACGTCGACTCTCGGTGCGAACCTTCATTGTTTCTCCATAAGAGTACACTTGTGTACATTTTAATGTTGACGGTGATCGGGTAAGCGGCTAAAAGTATACAGGCTAGTACGGTTTTGAGCGACGCGACGGGTAGGGTTGTGATTTCAGTACCGGGCGAGGTATTGGCGTAGGTCTTTATAGGCTGAGTGAGCTGGCTCATACACACAGACTTGATCAAGGTTACTTTTGATTAAGCCGAAGGTTGGCATTGCTTCCTGGTGTTATTAGCGCGGCGTGATCACAACCATTTATTGAAAGAAGTCTTGGACGACGTAGGTCTTATTGGTTGTCTGCAGAGAAATTTATCTGCTGACTCCTTGCGTCTGCGATATGTAAATCGAGCATTAGCCATTGAACGCTTTACGGTGTTTACCTTCGGAGAAATAGATATGTGCGCAGATAAAGAACCCAGAGCGGGTGTGTTTTTACTGTTGGCACTGGCGTTGGCCGGGTGCGCATCTCAAGAGCCTTTTCCGTACGCAGGCATAGAGTCGGCTCGAGAGATGCGACCCAACAAGACGGATGAGTCTGATCGCGTTCCGTATGCCTATAAATCTCATGTGGACTGGAGTCGGTACAAGAACGTCATGCTGGAGCCGGTGACACTTTATTCAGGCACAGATGAGCAGTTTTCCGGGGTGACGTCGGAGGATAAGCGTGAATTGGCCAATTACATGACCATCGAGTTTTCCGAGGCGCTGGGCAAGCGCTTTCGGTTCGTGTCCACGCCTGTACCCAATACGCTGCGGATTCGGCTGACCTTGACCGGAGTGGAAACGACGACGCCGGTGCTGGCAACCTTTTCGAGGTTCGACATCGGCATGGGTTCTTATAATCTCGTTCAGGCTGCACGGGATCGCAAGGGCACGTTTACCGGCTCAGTCAGTTACGTGGTCGAGATCTACAACGCATCAACAATGCGCCTCCTTGAGTCCTATGTCTCCCGACAATATCCGAAGGTGTATGACATCAGTTCGACGTATGGCCGCTTTTCTGCCGCGAAATCGGGTATTGAAAGAGGGGCCGACAGTCTGGTTGATACGTTGGCTGAAAAATAGAGCCGCGCGCTCACCAAACAATATCAACTATATGATTGAAGTGCTTTTTATCTGTAGCGCGCTTGCCCGCGATAGCGTCAGCGCAGCCGACATATTTATCGACTGACACACTGAATCGCGGGCAAGCGCGCTCCTACAGATAATGCAGTTCTTTTTAATGGATAAGTTTGTTTGATGTGAGAATGACGCGGCTAGTTTTTTATTTATCCAGACATACGAAAACACCGGGAGATATATTCCCCCGGCATTATCTGCAGATAGTGAGCAAGTATCAGCGGTCAGTAGGCAAGTTACGGTAGAGAATCGCCGTTGCCAACTCCATGTCAGAAGCCTTCAGATCAGGATTTGCAGCTCGCACGTCGGCGATCGCCGACTCCAGATGCGGTCCCCGAATACTGCCGCCACTGGCGATAAAGCTACTGGCGTCGTCCTGGGTGGCGACGATTTGCTTGTTGTCCTTGGAAGTCAGGTAGCTGGAGCCAGTGGTGGCCCCGGACGTAAGTACATTGCGCCAGAACGAGTCGGCCATTGCCGATCCCATAGGAAGCGACAGCGCTGCAAGTGTGGCTAGGGCGAGTTTGAGACGCATGGGCATAGACCTCGATGGGTGGTGTTTTCTCTAAACCGTACAGTACGGTTCATTTATGAAAAGATCAACTCATCCATTCAAGTCAGGCTGTGGAACCTGATCCTGAGGTCCAATCTTCGTTGTGCGACACCACTGCGCTTAAGTTTTGCCAGATGCAGGTGTATCGTATTCGCCCCTCGCATCGACTCTCGACTGCGACCCCGTGTCTGGTTTTCTGAGGTATTCACGTTTATGTCTTTTACCCGTCGACAAATACTCGGTGGCCTTGTCGGTCTTGCCGTGGTTGGGCTTGGGGCGGGAGGGGCTTCGCGTTATTGGCTGGGACGGCGTGGGCCGGGTGAGGGGCATGATTTCGAGCTGATCGCCGCACCGCTGGATGTTGAACTGGTCGCGGGGCACCAGACTCCGGCATGGGCCTTTGGCGGATCTGCGCCGGGGACCGAGCTGCGAGTGCGGCAGGGCGAGTGGCTGCGTTTGCGCTTTATCAATCACCTGCCGGTTGAAACCACGATTCACTGGCACGGCATCCGCCTTCCGCTTGAGATGGATGGCGTGCCCTACGTGTCGCAACTGCCGGTCAAGCCGGGCGAGTATTTCGATTACAAATTTCTGGTGCCCGACGCAGGCAGCTATTGGTATCACCCCCATGTCAGTAGCAGCGAAGAGCTGGGGCGTGGGCTTGTCGGTCCGCTGATCATCGAGGAGCGCGAGCCTACGGGTTTCAAGCATGAACGCACGGTCAGCCTGAAAAGCTGGCATGTGGATGAGGTAGGGGCGTTTACCGAATTCAGCGTGATTCGTGAGGCTGCACGCGAGGGTACGGCGGGGCGGCTTTCTACTATCAATGGCATTCCCCAGGGCGTGATTGAATTGCCAGCCGGGCAGATCACTCGCGTGCGCATTCTGAACCTCGATAACACCGTGACTTATCGCCTGAATCTGCCGGGCGCCGAGGCGCAGATTTATGCGCTGGACGGCAATCCGATCAAGCCTCGACCCTTGGGCAAGGATTATTGGTTGGGGCCGGGAATGCGCCTGTGTCTGGCGATCAAAGCGCCACCTGCGGGTGAGGAGCTGTCATTTCGAAATGGCCCGGTGCGGCTGGGGACTTTTCGTTCGGTTGCCAATGACGATGCGCCAGGCGAATGGCCGCCTGAACTGCCTGCCAATCCGATCGCCGAGCCGGATCTGGAGAACGCCGAGAAGCTCAATTTCAACTTTGAGTGGGTGGGTTCGGTGTCAGTCAATGTCGACAATGGCAAGCCGCCGAGTCTGTGGCAGATCAATGGCGAAGCTTGGGACATCACCGACAAGACCTGTGCCGATCGCCCGATTGCCAAACTGGTGCTGGGCAAGAGCTACATCTTCGAACTCAAGAACATGACCCAATATCAACACCCGATTCATCTGCACGGAATGAGCTTCAAGGTCCTTGCCTCAGACCGCAGAAAGATCATTCCCTATTTCACTGACACCTTCCTGCTGGGCAGAAACGAGCGCGCACGGGTGGCACTGGTAGCGGATAATCCCGGGGTGTGGATGTTCCACTGCCATGTGATCGATCACATGGAAACCGGACTTATGGCAGCAATAGAGGTTTCTTGATGCGGCAGCCGCAAATCATTGATCGCAGTCGCGATCAGGACTTCATGCGCGAAGCGTTGGCATTGGCGGCTCAAGGCGCTGCGTTGGGCGAGGTGCCGGTGGGCGCGGTGCTGGTGCAAGACGGCGAGATCATTGGCCGCGGCTTCAATTGCCCTATCAGCGGCAGTGATCCCAGCGCTCACGCCGAGATGGTTGCCATACGGGCAGCGGCGCAGGCGGTCAGCAATTATCGGCTGCCGGGCAGCACGCTGTATGTGACCCTGGAGCCTTGCAGCATGTGCGCGGGGCTGATCGTTCACTCGCGTGTTACTCGCGTGGTGTACGGCGCACTTGAACCCAAGGCCGGTATTGTCCAGAGCCAGGGACAGTTTTTCACTCAAGGCTTTCTCAACCATCGCGTGTTGTTTGAGGGGGGAGTGCTGGGTGAAGAGTGCGGGACGATGTTGAGCGAGTTTTTCAGGATGAGAAGGGCGAAGGGCTAACGCTAAGCGGGTTGATTTGAATTAGATCCCCTGTGGGAGATTCTA
>NZ_JACONW010000087.1 GCF_014357575.1 Pseudomonas folii
CCTACAGGTCCTATGTTTGCTGCGCGTCAGCGCGGAGCCATTGACACCAGCGTAGCGCCTGCGGATTCAATGTTCGCTGCGGCGCGTCAATGTCCCGGCAATCCGCAAGTGATTGACAGCACTTGGCCAGCTTAGTGCCTGTTTGGTGGGCTTTTTTCTGCGGGATTTGGGATAAGTCGTGCAACACACTGATCGCGAACAGGCAGGTCCGAAGCACCTTCAGCCAGGGACCTGCCGTTCATTGTGTGACTTAGAGGAAGGTAAACACCGATTCGGCCGCCAGACGCGACTTCGGCAGCGTGGCGTTGAAGTCGGTTTCGCTGCGATAGCCCAGGCTCACGATCACCAGGCTGGTGAAACCCTGAGCGCGCAGACCGAGCTCTTCGTCGAGTTTCTTGAAGTCAAAACCTTCCATCGGCGTGGCATCCAGCCCAAGCGAAGCCGCGCCCAGCAGCAAGGTGCCCAGCGCCAGATAGGTTTGTTTTTCCATCCAGTGCTGTACGTCTTTCTGGTCATAGCGATGCATATCGACATAGCCGCGACGGGTTTTGTCCTGACCAGCCCTGGCCTCGGCATTCTGAAAGCGACCGTCCAGATCCTCCTGATCCAGCACAGCGTGCAGGTGAGCCTCGGTCATCTCGGTGCGGGTGCAGAGCACGATGACGTGAGACGCGTTGAGGATCTTTGCCTCGTTATAGGCAAAACCATCCTGCGCACCTTTGGCGATGCGCGCCTTGCCCTGTTCGTCGGCGGCAACCACAAAGTGCCAAGGCTGCGAATTTACCGACGAGGGGCTGAGGCGCAGTTGATCCAGCAGCGTATCAATGCTGGCCTGAGGGATTTTGCGGGTCGCGTCGTAGGACTTGGTGGTGTAACGGCTCTTGGCGAGGCTGGCGAGTTCCATGGTGTTCTCCGGTCAAAAATGCTTAGCGAGTCGGTGCTGGCGCTGCGTTGATTTTCACCCGCAACAGGCTGTAAGGCTTCTGACGAAGGTCTTTACCCTCTTGGAAACCGGCCTGGCGATGCAACTGGTTGGCGGTGAAATACAGATAGCCATCCGGACCGATGGACAAGGTATCCGGCCATAACACCCGAGGATCGTGAACGATGGTTTGCCAAGTGCCATCCGCGAGCCACTTGCGAATGCCGTTGTGCTCGTAATCAGTGGCATATACCGCCCCGTTCGCGTCCGCTTCGAGGCCATCGGAAGCACCTTTTTCACCGAGATCCTGAACAGCTGCGTCCAGTGCCTTCTCGCTGACGCTTGCATCACGCAAGAGCTTGGTCGGTACCGAATACAGATGACGGCTGGACAGCGGACTGAAATACAACGTCTGGCCATCTGGCGACAGTGCGATGCCATCAGAGGCGACCCCTGGCGCTTTTTTCTTGCCATCAGCGCCCTTGGTCATGAGGGCCTGCCCCTCGACGACGGGAATGAACGACGGATCAACGGACGTCGACTTCGCGCCACTCAAACGCCGTGTCGCCTTGCCGGTAGCGATGTCCATGACAATGATTGCTCCTGGCCCACTCACGGACGAGTCGGTGACATACACCGTGCCTTCCTTGCCGGTGCGGAAATCAAAGCGCATGTCGTTGACGTAAGTGCTCGACAGAATGACGTTGGCCGGGAAGACCAGCGTTTTCACCACCTTGTTACTCGCCAGATCGACCGCTACCAGTTTCGCGCCTCCAGGCTTGGGGGCGGCAAAGCCGGGGGCAGCCGTGTCGAGCAACCAGACGCGACCCTGTCCGTCTGCAACCACGCTTTGCACACTGATCAGGCCCTTGGCCGGGTCTTTGGGATCCTCCTTGTTAATCTGCGCGTTCGGCCAAGCCTGCACGTTGCCGTCCCGAATTTCCGCGACGGTAAAGGGCACGTCATCGCCCCAACGCGGGAAGTTGACGAAAATACGGCCGGTTTCGCTCACAGTCACGCCCGTGGGCATGGCGTCGTGGAACGCGAAGACTTGCTGCAATTGGCCAATGGACTTGTCGGCCGGCGCGCTTGCAGAGAAATCGCCTGCCGGTGCCGCCAACGCTGTTTGAGCAGTCATTGCCACACCGAGCGCCAGGCCAGAAACAGCGAAAAAGGACTTCTTGAACACGAGCATTCTCCCGACTGCCTGCTGAACGCAGACAGCCACTGACATATTGATAAAAATCAGAAGCCTTCGAGGACGATCTTGCCCTTGGCTTTACCGCTTTCTACAACAGCATGAGCACGACGCAGGTTGGCGGCGTTGATCGTGCCGAAATGCTCGCCAAGGGTGGTTTTGAGCACACCTTGATCAATCAGGTCGGCGACACGATTCAACAGCTCGTGCTGCTTGATCATGTCCGGGGTTTCGAACAGGGAACGGGTAAACATCAATTCCCAGTGCAACGACAGCGCCTTGCGTTTCATCGGCACCACGTCGAGGGACTTCGGGTCGTCGATCAGGGCCAGTTTGCCTTGCGGACGCAACGCTTCGATCAGTTGCGTGAAGTGGCTATCGGTGTGGGTCAGGCTGGCGACATGAGTGACCTGGCCAACGCCAATCTGCTCCAGCTGCGCCACCAATGGCTGGCTGTGATCAATCACATGATGCGCGCCGAGCTGCTTGATCCACGCTTGAGTTTCAGGACGTGAAGCGGTGCCGATCACGGTCATTTTGGTCAGTTGACGGGCCAACTGGACGAGGATCGAACCGACTCCACCCGCTGCGCCGATGATCAGCAGACTTTCGCCTTCGCCACCGCCTTCTTCCACACCGAGGCGATCGAAGAGCAATTCCCATGCAGTAATGGACGTCAACGGCAATGCAGCCGCGTGGGCGTTATCGATGGATTTTGGTTTGTGGCCGACAATGCGCTCGTCTACCAGATGGAATTCGCTGTAGCTGCCAGGGCGCACGATCGAACCGGCGTAGAACACTTCATCGCCCGGCTGAAACAGCGTCACCTCACTGCCCACTTCGCGCACTGTACCGACGGCGTCCCAACCGACAACCTTCGGCTCGGTCGCCCCTGAACCGGCGCGGATCTTGGTGTCCACCGGGTTGACTGAAACAGCGCGGACTTCCACCAGCAAGTCACGAGGGCCAGGCGTGGGTTTGGGCAGGTCCATGTCGAGCAGCGCGTCTGGATCTTCAATCGGCAGACCGTGTTGGGTAAAGGCGATAGCTTTCATGGGAAATCCTCTGAAGCAGGTTTTAAAAACGTGGAGCCATACTCACCTTCTCTACGACAAAGAAAAACCCCTAAAATGCGCCAACACTTTCACAGCCGGAGTGAAGATGATCCGCATCGATGACCTTGCCTTGTTCGTGCGCACGGCGGCGCTGGGCAGCTTCTCCAACGCGGCACGAGAAGTCGATCTGCTGCCGGGGCAAGTGGCGGCGGCGATCAAACGCCTGGAGCGCGAGCTGGATGTACGCCTGTTCGCCCGCTCCACCCGCAGCCTGCGCCTGACCGTTGAGGGTGAGCAGTACTTGCCCAATGCGCAAACGGTGCTCGATACCCTGAAAGACGGTCGCGAGAAACTCCGCCGCGAGAGCGCCGAGTTGCGCGGCGTACTGCAAGTGGCGGCGCCTTCGGACCTGGGGCGCAACATGCTGCTGCCCTGGCTGTCCGGGTTTCGGCGCGAGCATCCAACGCTGTCGATGCGGCTGTTTTTATCCGATCAGGTGGCGGACATGTTCCGTGATCCGGTGGACGTTGCGATTCGCTACGGCGTGCTTGAAGACACCCATTACATTGCCCTGCCGCTTGCGCCGTGGAATCGACGGGTACTGGTGGCTTCGCCTGACTATCTGCAAAAGCATGGACGGCCACAGACGCCGGATGATCTTTTGCGTCATGACTGCCTGCTCTACACCCTGGGCGGACGGAGTTATGACAAATGGCGAGTGGGTGCGAGGGTGATGTCGGTGTCGGGTCCGCTATTCTGTGATGACGCCGACGTTGCGCGACGCTGGGCGGTGTCGGGGGAAGGGATTACCTATAAATCGTGGCTGGACGTCAGTGAAGATATCAAGGCCGGACGGCTGGAGATTTTGCTGCCGGATTATCCCGGTGAGCCTGTACCTTTGAATCTGGTATGCCCACATCGCAAACAGTTTTCCCCGGCGATTCAGCAATTGCATTCGTTGTTGAAGGGCAAGTTGGCGGAGCTGGAGCAGGAGTTGCCTGGATTGCTTTGACAGATCGTGACCGAAATTCTGATTTTCCCGTAGAAAATAGCCCTGTGTCCCTGACATCGCGCTGTCGCCAAAGCAAACATTGTTCCCTGTAGGAGTGAGCTTGCTCGCGATAGGGGTAGAACTGTTGAGAAATTATCGTCTGGCATGACGCTATCGCGAGCAAGCTCACTCCTACAGAAAAGCCTCTAAACTTTATGCTTGATGAGGACTGCTTCAGCCGCGAGGGCATTGTTTATGACACAGAATAGGCAGCGGATGTACTGGCCTCTTCCCGGCTAAAGCCGGTCTCACGGAAGCTTCGCCCAACACAAACTGGACCCAACCATGCCAAGAACCACTGAACGACTGCTACTCAGACCACCCCGCCCGGACGACCTGGCTGCGATGTTCGCCATCTACAGCGATCCGGCCACCAACGTGTTCAATCCCAACGGCCCGATGAAAGTGCTGGGGCAGGCGCAGGTTTTTCTGAATGCCTGGATGTGTCACTGGCAGGTACAGGGTTATGGCTGGTGGGCGGTGGCGACCCGGGAGGCGCCGGATGAAATCATCGGTTTCGGCGGTGTGGCGTTGATGAAGTATCTCGACGTTGAGCGGGTCAACCTCGGGTACCGCTTCGGTGTACCGGCGTGGGGCAAAGGTTATGCGACGGAGCTGGCCAGCGCGACGCTGGACTATGCGTTCAACGAACAGCGGCTACCGAAGGTCTACGGGCTGGTCAGGCCGACACATCAGGCCTCGATTCGTGTGTTGGAAAAAATCGGCATGAAACGTGTTGATGTGCTGGACGACGTGCCGGGGCAAGCGCCCAGTCTGGTGTATCTGGCGAACCGGCGTTGATGTCGCGGCAAGCTTTGAAGCTTGCCGACGACATTCAAGGCATCAATGCATCTTGCTGTGATCATGCATCGCGCCATGATCCGGCGCATTCAAGGCTCGGGCAGTGGCTTCAACAGCGATCGACTGTCTGACCCCTTTGCCATCCTCGACGATGAGCGTCAGCGGGACTTTATCGCCCTCTTTCACCTGAGCCGTCAGATTGATCAGCATGATGTGATAGGTGCTCGGGTCCAGCACCACTGGCTGGCCCGCAGGCAAGGCGACGGAAGTCACTTCCTGCATGCTCATCACATCGTCCTTCATGCTCGATTGATGAATCTGCACGAGTTTCGCCACCGGCGACTGAGCCTCCAGCAACTTGCTGTCGGCACTGGCCGTCAACGTCAGAAACGCTCCCGTGGACGCCTGCCCCGGAACTGTCGCACGGACCCACGCATCTTCAACGACCGTTTGCGCTGAAGCCTGAGCGGCGAGGCCCAGCAGCGAAAGCCCCAGCAGTGCTTGCTTGAGAAATGTTTTCGGGCGTTCAAGGTTCATCAGCAGACCTCCATGACAGTCAGCAGATCTTCTGTGCACTGTTGGGCAGAAAGGGAGTGGGACAGGCCGAGGCGCAGCACGCCACGGGTGTCGAAGACGTAACTGGTGGCGGTGTGAGACATGGTGTACGTGTCACCGCTCGGGACTTTCTCGTAGAACACGCCAAACTCTTTGGCCGTGGCGGCGGTTTCTTCGAGGGTGCCGTACAGCGCCACAAAGCTCGGATCGAACGCTTTGACGTAGGCATCGAGCATTTGCGGCTTGTCGCGCTCCGGGTCCACGGTGATGAAGATCACTTGCAGCGTATCGCCATCCGGGCCCATCAACTTTTTGATCTGCGCCGCACGTGCCAACGCTGTCGGGCAGACCGCCGGGCATTGGGTGAAGCCGAAAAACACCATCGGCATCGTGCCGCGAAAACTCGACAGGGTTTTCACGTTGCCCTGCGGGTCCTTCAGTTTGAAGGTCCGGCCGAGAATCTTGTCGCTCAAATCCTTGCCGTACTTGAACGACAACTTGTTGGAATCACCGCAACCGGCAAGCGCGCCCAGACTCAGCACGCTCATGCCGCCGAGAAGCTGGCGGCGGGTCAGTAATGTGTTCATGTGTGGCCTCTTGAAAAACAACGGAGCGAACCAACTGCCCCGTCATTCAAATTCTCTGCGCTGCTAAAGCCGCGTAGGTTACCTGTGACATTTCCTACAGTCGCTGTAGTAATGTCAGAAAATGCTTCATGGCCTTTCTACGTGGCCCGGACTGCGCACAAAGGCGACAGACGGTGCGCGATACGTGACGATGAGATCGCAGATAACCAATGCGAGCAGGCTCCAGCCCAACACTGGCAAGCAAATGCCGAGTCCCACTGCAGCCAACAACCATGCGATTTTGGCAAAGAGGCCGGACTGACGCCACGCGTCCACGACCGTTGGCTGCCTTACGAGTGTTGGCCTGCGCCGCCACCACATCAGGTAACCGATGATCACCATCACCACCAGTCCGCTGGCAAAAAACACCAGAATCAACTGATTGGCCAGCCCGAACAGCACGCCCATGTGCGCGTCGATGCCCCAGCGGGTGAGCTTGGCAGGCAACGTGTACTGGGAGAACTCAACATGATCGACCACCGCCAGGGTATTCGGATTGATTGAGACTGCATCGACCTGAGTCGGCCAGCTGCGATCAATCTCGGCGACCACCCAGGCTTTCTCAGGTTTGCTCGACGGGCGGATTTCCACCTTGGCCGCTTCGATATTGGCGCTGCGAGCGGTCGCCAGCACGCTGTCGAACAGCGCAGGATTCAGCGTGCTGTTCGAGGCAGCAGGCGCCATGTGCATATGATGTTCGGCGTGTTCGTCCATCGGCATGTTCATGTTCATTGCGCTGTCGGCCGGTTTTGCCAGCGTCGTCGCAACACTGGGCGTGGACCAGCCGTAGTAAGCGCGCAGCACACCAATGTTGTCGCCCGCGTATTGCGACCAGGTCAAACCGGTTGCCGAGAAAAACAACAAGCCCAGCATCAACCACAGCCCAGCGCTGGCATGCCAGCTGCGCAAACCACCGCGTAGCGTCCTGGCACGTTTGCGGCGCACCGCCCACAACACAATGCCCCCCGCCGCCGCGACCCACAGCCAGGAAGCGGCCAGTTCGCTGTAGATGCGACCGACATCACCGAGCAGCAAACTGCGGTGAAACTGATCGATCCAGGTGCGCAGCGGCAATATTCCGCTGGTGCCGTAAACCTTCATGTCGCCGCGAATCTCTCCGCTGACCGGGTCGACGAACAACGCGCGATGCTCCGACTCCCCCAACCCCGGAACGTTGAACATCACGCGGGTGGTATCGCCCTGATTGGGCGCAGGACGAACTGCCGCGACCGTCGGCCCCGGACCGGCAGCCTCCTGAGCCAGGCGCACCTGGGCTTCGAGACTCAAGGTCGGACCCTGGGTTTCGGTGTGCAAGGCATGGGCGTAGAGGTGTTTCTCGATCTGCGGCGTCAGGGCATAAACCACCCCGCTGAGTGCCGCCACCAGAATGAAAGGCCCGATAAACAGGCCAATGTAAAAGTGCAGCCGTTTCGTCAGGGCGACAAACGCGCTGGACGACGACTGTGCAGGTAAAGCAGACATAGGGCTCACCAACGGCTAAACGCGCCCGGCCGGGACGAATCCCGGCGAGGCAAAAAATCGATATTGGTTTTTAACGGCGAGTGGGTGCCGTCAGGGAGCCTGGGGGTTGAGGCCGGGGAAACACTGGCGCGACGTAAGGCCCGGCCAGAGTGAAGGGAAGATAAAACGAGGACTGCGAGTGCGGATCAACCAGCTCAGCGCGACGAAGAAAATCATCGCCAGGGTCAGCGTCCCGGCGAACGAGCAGTCGCCAAACAGCGATTGCAGGCTGCCCGGCGTCGCCATGGTTTTACTGGTGCTGTCCATCGGCATCGGCATCGACATGCCCATCGACATCTCGTGATGCGCGTCGCTCATGGACGCCGTGCCGTGATGCTCATGGTGGGAAGGTGCCGCTGCGGGCTCCCCGGAAAACGCACCCATCATCTGGCCATGACTCATGGCGCACGCGAGCCCATTGAACAGGATGAAGGCATACAGCATCCAGGCAATGGGCGAGCGATGGGTTCGGAAGAAATTCATGACGGCTAATTTAGCATTTCAGCCGGAGGTTAGACAGGACGCAGGTCAATGGTTGATCGCAATCTCGTTGGAGCGAGGCTTGCCCGCGAATGAGACGACGCGATGTTGCAGGAAGTCTACGTTATCGTTCTTCGCGGGCAAGCCTCGCTCCAACCAGGGTTCGATCGCCCCAAATACACAACCGAATAGAAAGTGATCTGCACCAGCACTCGCTGAACCATCGTCAAATCGCCAAGACGCAGGAGCAGATCTTTACTATAAAGTTCACGACTGATAACGATTTGTATTTACTGTCGTATTCACACCTTGTTAGGATCGCGTCATCTTGCGCGCCCCCCAAGTTGTATATGTTCACCATAAATGGCGGGACGGCCCTGCCTGAGAGCTGGCGAACATCCTTGAGAAAAGCCCCGAAAGCGGGCTTTTTCTGCGATCAATCTCTGCTTTCTCGTTACGTATTAACAGTATGAATACTCAGCGTTGCGATGATTTTGTCGAACACGGCTTTAGCCGAAAACCTCGCGGTTTTGACTCGATAAAAACTCATGGAGCTAGCGTCCGAAGCTTTTGACTCATCAAGGATATCGAGCATGACCCATAACAACACCAGCTTTGCCAACATTCGTATGGCACGCCGAAGTGCGATCGCCACCGCTCTCCTCTGCGCACCACTGGGCGCATTAGCCCAAGAGACAAGTAACACCGCTGAGGACGAGGCTTATCGCCTGGCGCCGATCATCGTTAACTCCAACGTAACTGTGAATGAAGACGCCAACTCAGTGGTTGCGCAGGAGCTGTGGGTGGGCGGCAAAGTTGCCACCAGCATTCTAAATACACCTGCTTCCGTTTCGGTCATCACCCAAAAGGAAATGGAACAGCGCAGCGTCAACACCACCGAAGAAATCCTGCAATACACCCCTAGCGTCATCACTGACTACTACGGTACTGACGACCGCAATGACTACTTCACTATTCGCGGGTTTCAGGCCTCGACCTACCGTGACGGGATGACGCTGGGTTCGATGCGTGGCGTACGTGAAGAACCCTATGCCTATGAGCGCGTCGAAGTCCTGCGTGGTGCCAACTCCACACTGTTCGGCCCGGCAGATCCGGGCGGCTCGGTGAACTTCGTGACTAAAAAGCCGCGCTTCGACAGGTTTGGCCAAGGCTACGTCACTTATGGCTCCTTCGATCACAAAGAAACGGGTATCGATGTGGGGGATTCGCTGAACGAGGATAAAACCCTGGCCTATCGCTTGACCGGCAAGTTTCAGGACAGTGAGCGCGAATACGACCACTCTCAGGACGACAACAAGTTCTTGATGGGGGGCCTGACCTGGGCACCGACCGAATTTACTTCGGCTACCGTGATTTTTGATCACCTCAAGACCAAGAGCTCGCCCAACAGCGGTGGTTATCCGCTGGACAAAGAGTACGACCGCAGCAAATTCTTTGGCGAGCCTAGCTACAACTTCCACGATGTCGAACGCAACACCATCAGCGGCAATATCACGCACGACTTTGACAATGGTTTTGTTCTGCGTAGCAACCTGCGCTATAGCAAGCTGACGGACGACTTCGGCTACGTTTATCTTGATTCGACCAACCGTACAGGCACTACGGTTAATCGTTTTCTGTTTGGTACAGACAATGAAGCCGAGCAGGTCAACGGCAACGTGATGCTGCAATATGACGCGCGCTTCCAGGACATCGACAGCAGTTCGATCGTAGGGGTGGAATATCGCAATGACGAAAGTAAGGATACTTCGGTCTATACCTTGACCACGCCAATTGATGTTGCCAACCCGGTGTACACCGGCGTTCCTCGTAACGTGGCGCCGTACAGTCGCAACAAACAGGATTACACGACCAAATCCGTGTTCGCGCAGCAGAATCTGTCCTTCTACGACCGCTTCATCGTTACCTTGGGTGCGCGTAATGACTCTCTGGATCTATCCAGCACTGACATTACAGATACCAAAGTCTCGGATAGTTTCTCGGAGAACTCTGTCCGCGGAGCATTGACGTACATCGTCACCGACGAAGTTTCCACCTATGTCAGCATGGTGGAGTCTGTTTCACCACCAACAGTTGGCGTCACTCCGCAGCGCGGCAAGCAGTATGAGCTGGGTGTGAAGTATTCGCCGATGGGTATGAACGCGTTGTTCTCGGCAGCTGTTTATGACCTGACTCAAGAAGACGTTTCCATCGCTGTTGTGCAGTCTAACGGCACCATCGAGCAGGAAACCGTTGGTGAGTCCAAAGTTCGCGGTCTCGATATTGAGGCCAAAGCCGAGTTGACTCAGAACCTGAGCCTGATTGGTGGCTACTCCCTCATGAAGTCGGAAGTGATTCGCGGCACACTGTTTGACGGCAGCAACCTGAAGGGCAATCAGTTTGCCGCTGTGCCACGTCATTCGGCTTCGCTGTGGAGCTACTACAGCTTCCCCGGCACAAAAATGAGCGCAGGCCTGGGGGCTCGTTATATCGGTGCTTACTACTTCAATGCGGCCAACACTGGCGGCATGAGTGACGCAACCACACTCTTTGATGCAGCGTTCAAATACCAGATCGCCAAAGGCACCGATCTGGCACTTAACGTAAGCAACATCATGGATGAACAGCATGTGGTTGGCTCCGGTACTGCGGACTTTTACAACCCTGGTCGCGAAGTCACGGCGAAATTGAGCTATAGCTGGTAGCAGATGTTCAGGGCGTGACTTGTACCAACAGGTTCTTGATTCAAAAGCATCCTACCGGTTCGGGCAGGCAACACATTCCGGTAGGAGGCAACTTGTTGGCGAGGCGGTGTGTCAGGCACAACTTCTCGCGAACAAGTTCGCTCCTACCAAGATTGCCTCTGGCTGTTGGGGCGCGCTTGCAGTCAAAGCTGCGCTTCAACTGCTGCCTTATCAATCACCGACCACACCTCAATAATCCTCCCCTCGCGAAACCGGTAGAACACGTTCTCGCTGAACTGCACTTTCCGGCCATTGACCGGCAAGCCCATGAAGTCGCCAACCGGGGTGCAGTCGAAGTCCAGGCGAGCGGCGATGTGTTCGGGGTCGGCGATCATAAATCGTATGTTGAAGTGCAGGTCCGGAATCTGCCGGTAGTCTTTTTCGAGCATTTCGCGGTAGCCACTCAGGCCCACACGCTGGTCGTTGTAATGCACATCTTCATCAACAAACTGGCCCAGTGCAGGCCAGTCCTGCTGGTTCAGGCAGTCGATGTAGCCTCGGTAGACGTCACGCAGGTCGCTATTCATCAAACACCTCCGGCAATAAAAAAGCCCCGATCTGATGGCTCAGACCGGGGCTTTGGGTTCAAGCGTCTACATCAGGCAAGGTCGAAGCGATCAAGGTTCATCACTTTGGTCCAGGCCGCGACGAAGTCGCTGACGAACTTCTCTTGCGCATCACCCGCGGCATACACCTCGGCCAGCGCACGCAACTGGGCGTGGGAGCCGAACACCAGATCGACGCGAGTGCCGGTCCATTTGACGGCGCCGGTCTTGCGGTCACGGCCTTCGAACTCGTCCTTGGCGTCAGACACGGCGCGCCACTCGGTGCTCATGTCCAGCAGGTTGACGAAGAAGTCGTTGGTCAGGGTTTCCGGACGCTGAGTGAACACACCATGTCGGGTTTGACCGACGTTGGTGTTCAACACGCGCAGGCCACCCACCAGCACGGTCATTTCCGGCGCGGTCAGGTTCAGCAGTTGCGCCTTGTCGACCAGCAGGGCTTCAGCCGACGAGCCAAAACGACCCTTCTGGAAGTTACGGAAGCCATCAGCAACAGGCTCCAGGAAACCGAACGACTCGACATCCGTCTGTTCTTGCGAAGCGTCGGCACGACCCGGCGCGAACGGAACGGTGATCGCATGACCGGCGTTTTTCGCCGCTTGCTCAACGCCCGCAGAACCGGCCAGTACGATCAGGTCAGCGAGGGAGACTTTCTTGCCGCCTGCCTGGGCACCGTTGAACTCGCTCTGGATGCTTTCCAGTTTTGCCAGCACATGCGCCAGTTGCTCCGGCTGGTTGGCTTGCCAGAATTTCTGCGGCGCGAGACGCAGACGCCCGCCGTTGGCACCGCCGCGCTTGTCGGAGCCACGGAAGCTGGACGCCGCCGCCCAGGCAGTGGAGACCAGTTGCGAAATAGATAACCCAGAAGCCAGGACTTTGGCTTTCAGTGCCACCACGTCGTTTTCGTCGACCAACGCATGATCGACGTCTGGAATAGGGTCTTGCCACAGCAGTTCTTCGGCCGGCATTTCCGGGCCGAGATAACGAGACAGCGGCCCCATGTCACGGTGGGTCAGCTTGAACCAGGCGCGGGCAAAGGCGTCGGTCAACTGGTCCGGATTGGCTAGGAAGCGACGGGAAATCGCTTCGTAAGCCGGGTCAAAGCGCAGGGCCAGGTCGGAGGTCAACATGGTCGGTGTATGGCGCTTGGACGGATCGTGAGCGTCGGGAATCAGACCGGCACCTGCACCGTCTTTTGGACGCCACTGGTGAGCACCCGCCGGACTTTTGAACAGTTCCCACTCGAAACCAAACAGGTTTTCCAGGTAGTTGTTGCTCCATTGGGTCGGCGTGGTCGTCCACGTCACTTCCAGACCGCTGGTAATGGTGTCGCCACCTTTACCGGTGCCGAAGCTGTTTTTCCAACCCAGGCCTTGTTGCTCGATGTCTGCGGCCTCGGGTTCAGCGCCAACGTTGTCAGCCGGGCCAGCACCGTGGGTTTTACCAAAGGCGTGACCGCCCGCGATCAGGGCGACGGTTTCTTCGTCGTTCATTGCCATGCGGCCGAAGGTTTCGCGGATGTCCTTGGCCGAGGCTACGGGGTCCGGGTTGCCTTCAGGGCCTTCAGGGTTCACATAGATCAAGCCCATTTGCACGGCGGCCAACGGGTTTTCCAGGTCACGGCCCGGCGCGTCGTTACGGCTTTCTTCTGTACCGTGCTTGCCTGCATCGGCCACCAGCACGCCTTCGCCTTCAGGCTGCGCTTCTTTGCCGTAGCGCGTGTCGCCGCCCAGCCAGGTTTTCTCAGAGCCCCAGTAAACGGCTTCTTCCGGCTCCCAGACGTCAGCACGCCCACCGGAGAAGCCGAACGGCTTGAAGCCCATGGTTTCCAGCGCCACGTTGCCGGTGAGGATGATCAGGTCGGCCCAGGAAATCTTGCGACCGTATTTCTGCTTGATCGGCCAGATCAGGCGGCGGGCCTTGTCGAGGCTGACGTTGTCGGGCCAGCTGCTGAGCGGCGCAAAACGTTGTTGCCCCGCGCCAGCACCGCCACGACCGTCGGCGGTGCGATAGGTCCCGGCACTGTGCCAGGCCATCCGAATGAACAGCGGACCGTAGTGACCAAAGTCGGCTGGCCACCAGTCCTGCGAGTCAGTCATCAGCGCGCGCAGGTCTTGCTTTACAGCTTCCAGATCGAGGCTTTTGAAGGCAGCGGCGTAGTCGAAGTTTTCGCCCATCGGGTCGGAGAGCGATGAATGCTGATGCAGGATCTTCAGATTGAGTTGATTCGGCCACCAGTCGCGGTTGGTCGTACCGCCACCTGCAGCTGCGTGATTAAAGGGGCATTTCGATTCATTCGACATGTTCTATTTACCTTTGGTCGAGTTCATGCGCTACCCGGCCCGTTCCGGACTTCAGGCGGCGATGTGGTTCATCACGGCACAACATGCATGGCCAGCTCTGGATCAGCGTATCGCTGTCGCCACACGGAAACTCTAAATAAACGGCGACTGGCTCGCCAGCGCCAGAACAAGCCTAGACGGCGTTTGAGCAGAGAGCTAATAAGCTAAGTCTTGGGTGTCGATAGACATACTCTGTCAATCGATAGATAAAACTTGAAGGTATGGGCTTTTTTAAGCATTCCGCCGTGGGAATGACATCACGCGGTCGCGCAGCACAGCAACGTGCCCGGCGCTTCGTGGAAGGTTTCCGAGTCGGCTGTGAGGTGCAGAAGAGTCTCGGTATTTCGATGCGGTTAAGCGCGCTGTCTCAGGGCGAACCGAGACCCGTAGGACCGGATTTATCCGGGAAGGCGGCATTCTGAACGATGCAAATTCGTTGAATGCACTGGCCTCTTCCCGGATGAATCCGGTCCCACGACTCTGGACGTACGTTCAGATATTGATAACGCCTACATGCTTCAGCACAACGATCTCAAACCAGCTTGTCCAACGGCTCCCCTGCCGCTTTCCCAGCCCCCTTCCTGAGCGAACTCTGTTCTTTCATCGCGGCGATTTCCCGCGCTGCCTGTGCCTGGTCGAATGAGCCATCCCATTTGGCAATCGCGATGGTGCCGATGCCGTTACCGATCAGGTTGGTTACCGCCCGCGCTTCGTTGAGGAAGCGGTCGACACCCAGCAGCAAGACCAGGCCCACCAACGGAATATCGCCAATCACTGACAACGTTGCTGCCAGGGTGACAAAACCCGCGCCTGCAACGCCCGCCGAACCTTTCGAGGTCAGCAACAGCACGCCCAGCACCACCAGTTGGTCCATCAGGGTCAGCGGCGTGTTGGTTGCCTGCGCCACGAAGATCGCCGCCATGGTCAGGTAAATACAGGTGCCATCTGAGTTGAAGGTGTAGCCGGTCGGCAAGACCATGCCCACCACGGATTTTTTGCAGCCGAGTTTCTCCAGCTTGACCATCATCCGTGGCAAAACCGCTTCGGTGGAGCAGGTCCCGAGGGTGACGAGGATTTCGTCCTTGAAGTAGCGAAGGAATTGCAGCAGCGGCAAGCCCGACCAGCGCGCCACGCTGCCCAGCACCACCACAATGAAGAACAGGGTCGTGACATACAGCGCGATGATCAACTGCCCCAACGACATCAATGTGCCGATGCCGTACTTGCCTATGGTGAACGCCATGCCCGCCCCCGCGCCGATCGGGGCGAGCTTCATGACCATTGCAACAATGCGAAACAGGGTTTGCAGCAACAGATCGATGACATTGACCAGCGGCTTGCCGGTTTCACCCAACTGCACCAGCGCAACGCCCATCAATACCGAGACCAGAATCACCTGGAGCATCGCGCCTTTGGCGAAAGCGTCGAACAGCGTCGTTGGAATGATGCCGAGGAAGAACTCGATCACCCCGCCCTGCGCCGCAGCCGCCTGGGTGTAGCCGTTGACTGCGCTGGCGTTGAGGGTGTTGACGTCGATGTTCATGCCCACGCCGGGCTTGAGCACGTTGACCACCACGAGGCCGATGATCAGCGCCAGCGTCGATAGGACTTCGAAATAGATCAGCGCCTTGCCGCCAATACGACCGACTTCCTTGATGCTGCCCATTTTGGCGATGCCGACTACAACGGTGCCGAAAATGATCGGCGCCAGCAGCATCTTGATCAGTTTGATGAAGCCATCGGCGAGGGGTTGCAGCTTTGCACCGATGTCAGGAAGGAAGAAACCGATGGCACCGCCAATGACGATGCCGATCAGTACCTGGACATACAGCTGGCCGTACCAGCGTGTAGGTGTGTCGTTCATGAGAACCTCGATCTTGTTGTTGTATGAGGATTTTCATCAATCCGGGCCTCTGTAGGAGCTGCCGAAGGCTGCGAATCGCGGTGTGTCAGACACAACCTTTTCGCAGCCTTCGGCAGCTCCTACAGGGGTAAGGGTTAATTCACTATCAAGCCCCCTCACCCAGCTCGCGCATCACGGCATACAGCGCAGACTTGGCTTCGAAACCGACGCCCGGGATGTCCGGCAAACCGACGTAGCTGTTCTCGACTTTGATGCCATCGGCGAAACCACCGAATGGCTGGAACACGTCCGGATAGGACTCGTTACCACCCAGATGCAGGCCTGCCGCGAGGTTCAGCGACATCTGGTGGCCGCCGTGAGGGACCACGCGGCGCGATGACCAGCCCAGCTCTTTCATCACATCCAAAGTGCGCAGGTACTCCACCAGACCGTAGGAGAGCGCGCAGTCGAACTGCACGAAGTCGCGATCAGGGCGCATGCCGCCATGGCGCAGCAGGTTGCGGGCGTCCTGGTGGGAGAACAGGTTTTCACCGGTCGCCATGGGCAGGTCGTAGTGGTTGGCCAGTTCAGCCTGCAGCGCGTAGTCCAGCGGATCGCCCGCCTCTTCGTACCAGAACAGGTTGTATGGCTTGATGGCCTCGGCGTAGGCAATCGAGGTTTTCAGATCGAAGCGACCGTTAGCGTCCACGGCGAGACGACGGCCATCGCCCACCACTTCCAGCACGGCTTCAATACGGCGAATGTCTTCATCCAGTGGCACAGCACCGATTTTCATTTTCACCACGTCGTAGCCGCGGTCTAGATAGCTCTGCATTTCGGCCTTGAGCTTGGTCTGGTCCTTGCCCGGATAGTAGTAACCGCCCGCCGCGTAGACCCAGACTTTGTCATCGGCAACACCGTCGCGATAACGATCAGCCAACACGCGATACAACGGCTTGCCTTCAATCTTCGCAACCGCGTCCCACACCGCCATATCGATGGTGCCGACTGCCACTGAACGCTCGCCGTGGCCGCCTGGTTTCTCGTTGGTCATCAGGGTTTTCCAGATGGCGAACGGGTCGAGGTTGTTACGCTCGTGGTCGATCAGGCTGTCTGGGTCCGCTTCGGAGATGCGTGCCAGAAACCGGTCCCGCATCAGCGCGCCCTGCCCGTAACGCCCGTTGGAGTTGAAGCCATAACCGATCACCGGTTTGCCATCGCGAATCACGTCAGTGATTACGGCGACGACCGAGCAGGTCATTTTCGAAAAGTCGATGTAGGCGTTGGCAATAGGCGATGCGATAGAAACGGTTTTCTCGCGAATGTCCACGATGCGCATGGAGAGTCCTCTCTGATTATTAGGTGGCCGCTGCTATCAGCTGGCTGCCAGAGAACTCTAGGGCTAGCGGCCCAAGCGCAGCCAATGCTTATAATCGAGTACCTCATGCACAGGTGGCATCGCCCATGGAACTCGCTTGGCTGGAAGACTTCGTCGCACTGGCAGAACTGGAAAACTTCTCCCGTGCGGCCGACTCACGCCATGTCACCCAACCGGCGTTCAGCCGCCGGATCAAATCGCTTGAGAACTGGATGGGCGTTGAGTTGTTTGAACGTACCACCCATGGCGCGACGCTCACCGATGTCGGCCGACAGATGCTCGGCAACGCGCAGGACATGACCCGCCGCTTGCACCAGATGCGTCTGGACGCCCGGGAGCTTGCGGGCAAACAGCTGCGCACGCTGTACTTCGCGGCGACTCATTCACTGTCGTTCACGTTTTTTCCCGGTTGGATCAGAAGTATCGAGCGCGATGCGCCCATCGAAGGCGTGCGCCTGCATTCGGACAACATGCGTTCCTGTGAACAACTGCTATTGAATGGCGAGGTGCAATTCGTGCTTTGCCACCATCACCCGGACGTGCCGCCACGATTTGCCAGCGAGCAGTTTCTGGGTAAAGCGGTGGGCCTCGATGTGCTGCTGCCGTTGTGTGCGCCGGGGCAGCGCAGCGTGGAGTCCAACGACCCGCTGGACTACCTAGGTTACACCGCAGATTCCGGGCTGGGCAGAATCATCAATTGGCGGCTCAATCGCTCGCAACCCGAGCAACCACTGCAAACCCTGTTCAGTTCCCACCTGGCGGCGGTGCTGCTGTCGATGGTGCAGGAAGGCAAAGGCATGGCCTGGCTGCCGCGCACATTAGCGGAGTCTGAAATGAGCCAGAACCGCCTGGTGCGGGCGCTGGAAGAAACCTGGGACATCCCCGTGGAAATCCGCCTGTTCCGCGCCCGTACACCGTTGAGTGATTTCGCCGAGGCGTTCTGGAATGGGTTGGGGTAGAACCAGCAGCGACGTGGGACCGGCTTTAGCCGGGAAGGCGGCATTCCTGACACCACAAATGTATCGGCTGTACTGGCCTCTTCCCGGCTAAAGCCGGTCCCACGTCAGTTCATTGCCGCGTCTCAGATCCTGGTCAACTGAGGTACTATCGACGGCTCTTTGTAGCCAGGGTGCATTTGCCGGATGTCTTCAACTGATTCCCTTCCCGCCGTTCTTGCTGGTCCTCTGTTGCGTCGCCTTGAGCCTCAGCGTCTGGTGATGTGGCTGGTGGGTTCGCGGCCGTTGACGTTGACCCTTCGCCTTCCGGACCGTGATTACCCGCTGAATGAACAGCAATGCCAAGTCGTTTCAGTAGGCCGCAGTGCCTTCATTCATCTGATCGACTTGCCGCTGGATGAGGCCCTGCCCTGCGATGTCGCCATTGCCTACGACCTTTTGATCGATGGCCAGCAAGGCATCGCCGAGTGGGCACCTCACTTGCTGTACGCCGACCGGTCCCTGCCGGATTTCGTGCTGCGCAGCGAGATCGAACAATTGCTCCATGGCTCGTGCCGTAAACCCCATCATGCGTCCGATGAGGGCCTGCTGTGCGCCGACCGGCTGCTGGCGGCAAACCCTGGTGCTGAGCATCGCCCTGCGCTGTTGATGATGAGCGGCGATCAGGTCTACGCCGACGATGTGGCCGGGCCGATGCTGCGCGCCATTCATGCATTGATTGAACGCCTGGGTCTGTTCCATGAGCGCCTCGAAGGCGCGATCGTCGACGACAGCGCCGAGCTCTACAACCATCCGGCCAGCTACTACAACCGCGCCGACCTGTTACCGGCATTGAAGAGCAACGACACCCTGCGCGAACGGTTCTTCGGTGGCGCGCGCAAACCGATTTTCACCAGCAGCACGGCGGATAACCATCTGGTCACGCTGTCTGAAGTGATCGCCATGTACCTTTTGGTCTGGTCGCCAGTGCCGTGGACGTTGATCGCCCCGAAGCCTCCGGTTTTCGAAGCGGGTGAACAACCTCGCTATGAACAGGAACAGCAGCGTATCAACGCTTTTGTCGACGGCTTGGGCGGCGTTGCACGGGTTTTCGCGCATCTGTCCTGCCTGATGATTTTCGACGATCACGACGTAACGGACGACTGGAACCTCTCGGCCAAATGGGAAGAGACTGCCTACGGCCACCCGTTTTCCAAGCGCATCATCGGCAACGCGTTGTTGGCCTATTTGCTGTGTCAGGGCTGGGGCAACAACCCGGATGCCTTCCCTGATTTGCTGGCGCAGACGCAGCAACTGGTCAGGCAAGCGCCTGATGCAAACGGCTATCTGCAGAGCGAAACCCTGGATACGTTGATCGCCCAGCTACTGAAGTTTCAGCAATGGCATTACGTGCTGCCCACCTCCCCCGCACTGGTGGTGCTCGATACCCGTACCCGGCGCTGGCGCAGCGAATTCAACCTGCATCAGCCTTCCGGCCTGCTGGATTGGGAAGCGCTGAGTGAGCTGCAACAGGATTTGCTCGATCACCCTTCGGCGATCATCGTTTCACCTGCGCCGGTGTTCGGCGTGAAGCTGATTGAAACTGTGCAGAAGATTTTCAGTTGGTGTGGGCACCCCCTGCTGGTCGACGCCGAGAACTGGATGGCGCATCGGGGCGCAGCGCAGGTCATCCTGAACATCTTTCGTCACTCGCGCACGCCGGGTAATTACGTGATCCTGTCGGGGGACGTGCATTACTCGTTCGTCTATAAAATCCTGATTCGCCATCGCACCGCCAACCCGCATATCTGGCAGGTCACCAGCAGCGGCTTGAAGAATGAATTCCCGCAAAGCCTGTTGGACTGGTTCGACCGCCTGAACCGCTGGCTGTATTCCCCTCGTTCGCCACTGAACTGGTTTACCAAACGACGCCTGATGCGTGTAGTGCCGCGTATCCCGGAGCACAGTAAAGCCGGGGAGAGACTGTGGAACTCGGCAGGCGTGGGTCAGGTGTTTTTCGATGCCAAGGGCCGACCGACCGAGATTTACCAGCTCAACGCCAACGGTCGTGAGCCGACACGGTTTATCGAGCCAGACGCTAACACCTAGCCGCCGATATGCGGCGAGCGCTCGCTCCAATCCATACAAGGATAAGCCAGCCTTCTGCGCTAACCGCGCATCACATCAACATCGACGCCCAGTTTGACGGCGACTTGAGGATTGGCGATTGGCGCTTTGCTCGCTGGGAAAAGTTCGACATTCCTGAGTTGAACACATTCCTGTAGGAGTGAGCTTGCTCGCGATAGCGTTAGACCAGTAAAGGAAAAATCGTCTGATAAAACGCTATCGCGAGCAAGCTCACTCCTACAAAGGACGCATTCCACCCCACGTTCTCATCATTCGTTCAATCGATAGTCACCATCAAAATTCGCAAGTTCTGCTTTGTTCGGCAAAGGAGGAGGATGGCCACATACCGAACCGCCTGTGAGGAATACGCGATGAGAATTTCTACCCTGCTGACTCTTGTCGCCGTATTGACCGGCGGTGCTTTTGCCCCTGCCTTCGCCGCCGAGCAAGCGACTTGTCATTTGCAACCGGTTGCCGACAGCAGCACTGGCTTGCAGCATTCTCAATCGGTGGGTGTGCTGTACAGCGAAAATACGGTCAGCACCCTGAAATATCTTGAGCAGTACCATTCGGTCGCTTTGAACGGCGCGAAGAATAACAACCTTGATTCAAGAATCCGTGAAGCGTTCGTCAACAGCTCCGATCCAAAACTGGCGATCGACTGGCTGAAAGGTTCGCTGCAAAAAGAATTCGCCTCGGTAATTGTCTACGACAACCTTGATGCGGTAATGCAGGCCAGACCCGATGTGGTGGTGATGCTCGACACCTATAACCGTCTGGTGACCCAACGGAATACTCAGGTTGAAGCAAGGTTTGTCGCTAAATTCTATGACGCAAACCTGCAATACATCGGCAAGGCCGAAGGTTATGGCGGCAAGGAAATGACTTCGGTGTGGGTACATGACAAGGCCGCCGCTGAAATCGCTGCGCAGATTGATCAGCAACGTGTGCTGCAAGTGAATGCGTTGAAGCAGTTCGATGCTTCGTTGAAGGCGCTGGTTGTTTCGGGGCAGGTTGCTGTTAACTGAGTGAAAAATACTACGACCTCTGTAGGAGCTGCCGAAGGCTGCGAAAGCATTTCGTCTGATAGATTGCAATCGCAGCCTTCGGCAGCTCCTACAGCGACACTGTCTCTACCTCATTGCAGCGACCCTGCCACCGCCCCGCGTATCGCATCCAGCAACATCGCAAATGCCGGATTGTCATTATCCGAACGCCAGATCAGGTGCAACTCACTCTGCACGCCCTCCCCCAGATCGATGTCGCGAAACGTCACGCCCTTGAACACCACGCTTGCTGCACAGCGCGGCACCAGGGCCAGGCCCATGCCGGCGTTGACCAGCGCCAGAATGGTCAGCGATGACCCCAGCCATTGCACATACTGCGGTGCTACCCGCGCCGAACGGAACATGCCGGTCAGCAATTCGTTGAACGGCGGATAAGCCGCGTGGGAATACATCAGGAATGGCTCCGCATCCAGGTCCAACACTGACACCGTTTCAGCGCTAGCCAGC
This sequence comes from Pseudomonas folii, assembly GCF_014357575.1. Classification (GTDB taxonomy): domain Bacteria; phylum Pseudomonadota; class Gammaproteobacteria; order Pseudomonadales; family Pseudomonadaceae; genus Aquipseudomonas; species Aquipseudomonas folii. Next base: position 21,656 of record NZ_JACONW010000087.1, read on the forward strand.
CGATGAGTACTGGGCACGGCCAACACAAAGGGCTCGCGCACCAGGCACTCCGTGGCAAAACCGGGCTGCAGCAACGGTGAACGAACAATCCCCAGATCAATGCGTCGCGCCCGCATGGCTTCGTGCTGCTGGTAGGTGTTCATTTCTTCCAGCGAGATTTTCACCTGCGGCTGCTTGAGCCGCGCTTCGGCAATCACCTTGGGCAGAAACTCATACACCGCGCTGCCGACAAAGCTGATGGTCACCGAACCGATATCCCCTTCAGCAAACCGCTTGGCTGACGCGGCGGCCTGCTGGGCACGCTCCAACAGGTTTTGCGCCTCCACGAAAAACGCCCGCCCCGCCGCCGTCAGCGCCACACTGCGAGTGCTGCGGGTAAACAGCGCCACGCCCAGATGATGTTCCAGCAATTGAATCTGTCGACTCAGGGGCGGCTGGGTCATGTTCAGGCGTTCTGCAGCGCGGCGAAAGTTGAGTTCGGTGGCGACGGTGGTGAAACAGCGCAACTGGGCAAGCTCAAACATTGATTCATTCCAGGTATCAATCAAGTGCCAATCTAGATTAGACCGGAACAAAGACTGCGTCCATGATCGACTCGTCCCCAAAAAAATAATGATCGGGAGTCGCCTCAGTGAACACAGTCCATAGTCCGACGGACGCCTCAGCGCTTGCCCGGGCAGCCGCCAAGGTCAAGCGCCACGTCCTGCCCCTGTTCGTCATCATGTTCATCGTCAATTACATTGACCGGGTGAACATCGGCTTCGTCCGTAGCCATCTGGAAACCGATCTGGGCATAGGCGCAGCCGCTTATGGACTGGGTGCCGGGTTGTTCTTCGTCGGCTACGCGATTTTCGAAGTGCCTTCCAACATGCTGCTGCAACGCTACGGCGCTCGCGCCTGGCTGACACGGATCATGTTTACCTGGGGCGTGGCGGCCATGGCCATGGCCTTCGTGCAAGGCGAAACCAGTTTCTACGTGCTGCGCTTTATCCTCGGCGCGGCCGAAGCGGGCTTCTTCCCCGGCATCATTTATTACTTCACGCAGTGGCTGCCAGGCGCTGATCGCGGCAAGGCCATGGCGATCTTCCTCAGTGGCTCCGCTATCGCGTCAGTCATCTCCGGCCCGGTATCGGGCGCGCTGCTCAATGTCAGCGGGCTGGGCATGCACGGCTGGCAGTGGATGTTCCTGATCGAAGGTTTCGCCTCGGTGGTGCTCTGCGCATTTGTCTGGTTCTGGCTGCAATCGCACCCCAGCGAAGCCAAGTGGCTCGACGCTGAAGAAAAAGACGCTCTGATTGGTGCCATTGCTGCGGAGCAGCGTGAACGCGAAGCCTCGCAGACCATCAAGCCGTCGATGTTCAAACTGCTGGCTGACAAACAGATCGCGCTGTTCTGCTTCATCTATTTCTCCATCGCCTTGACCATTTACGGCGCAACGTTCTGGCTGCCGAGCATGATCAAGAAGATGGGCAACATGGGCGACTTCCAGGTCGGCCTGTTCAACTCGATCCCATGGATCATCTCGATCATCGCCATGTATGGCTTTGCGGCCATGGCCAGCAAATGGAAATACCAGCAGGCCTGGGTTGCGGTGACATTGGTGATCGCTTCATTCGGCATGTTCATGTCCACCACGGGCGGCCCGGTCTTCGCGTTTGTAGCCATCTGCTTCGCGGCGATTGGTTTCAAAGCGGCCTCGGCACTGTTCTGGCCAATCCCGCAAGGCTATCTGGATGCGCGAATCGCTGCGGCAGTCATCGCTCTGATCAACTCCATCGGCAACCTTGGCGGCTTCGTTGCGCCGACCGCGTTTGGCTTCCTTGAGCAAACCACCGGATCCATCGAGGGCGGCCTATATGGCTTGGCGATTACCTCACTGGTAGCTGCGGTGGTGATCTTTTTCGCCCGCACCAAGCCTCGCGGCGATGCGCCAAGCATGCTCGGCGGCAAGCCTGACGACGCCGACGCGAAAAAAAACATGAATAAGCCTCAAGCCCTGACATCGGGAGCAGCCTCTTGAAAATCAAACGCGTAACCGTCACCCCAATCGCTTTTCGCGACCCGCCTCTGCTCAACGCCAGCGGCATTCACGAACCCTTTGCACTGCGCTCGATCATCGAAGTTGAAAGCGATAACGGCTACATCGGTTTGGGCGAAAGCTACGGCGATGCTCCAGCACTGGCGATCCAGCAGCAACTGCAGAACCAGTTGATTGGCCTTGATCCGTTCAACCTCAACCAGTTGCGCACCATCGTCCAGGCGACGGTGGCGGCCAATAAACCGGCGAGCATTGCCGGTGCCGAACTGGCCCCCGGCTCCCACGCCAGCAAAGCGGTAAGCAATGCCTATTCGGCCTTTGAAGTCGCGTTTCTGGATTTGCAGGCGCATTACCTGAACGTGCCGCTGGTGGATCTGTTGGGCGGCGCCATTCGTGACGAGATCCCGTTCAGCGCCTACCTGTTCTTCAAGTACGCGCAGCATGTGGATTCGCCTTACAAGCCGGACAATTGGGGCGAAGCCCTGAACGAGGAGCAGATCGTTGCGCAGGCTCGGCGGATGATCGAGGAGTACGGTTTCAAAAGCATCAAGCTCAAGGCCGGCACCCTGCCGCCGGAGCATGAAGTGTCCTGCATCAAGGCGCTGAAGAAAGCCTTCCCCGGCTATCCGTTGCGTATCGACCCTAACGGTAACTGGTCGCTGGAAACGTCGATTCGCATGGCCGAACTGCTGGGCGACGACTTGCAGTATTACGAAGACCCGACGCCGGGTCTTGAGGGCATGTCCGAGCTGCACAAACGCACCGGTTTGCCGCTTGCGACCAATATGGTGGTGACGGACTTTGATGAGTTCCGCCGCAGCGTTGCGCTCAACAGTGTGCAGATTGTGCTCGCCGACCACCATTACTGGGGCGGCCTGCGCGACACGCAAGCGCTGGCCAAAATGTGCGATACCTTTGGGCTTGGGGTTTCGATGCACTCCAACTCGCACCTGGGCATCAGCCTGATGGCGATGGCGCATGTGGCGGCGTCGGTGCCCAATCTGGATTACGCCTGCGACACCCACTACCCGTGGCAGGAGCCGGACGAGGAAGTGATCAAGGGCGGCAAGCTGTCAATCGTCGATGGCTGCGTGAAAATCACCCGCGCACCGGGGCTAGGACTGGAGCTGGACCGGGATCAACTGGGCAAGCTGCACGACCAATATCTGACCTGCGGCATCCGCCAGCGCGATGACGTGAAACAGATGCAACGCTACAAACCGGACTGGAAGGCGGTCAAACCGCGGTTCTGATGTACGTAGAGTTACCAGACAAACCTTTAGCCCGACACTTCCCCTGTGCCGGGCTTTTTTTGCTATCGACGCCGATCCCCGTAGGAGCTGCCGAAGGCTGCGAATCGCGG
>NZ_JACONW010000088.1 GCF_014357575.1 Pseudomonas folii
TCAACGCAGGACTTTAAATCACAACGCCAATCGCAAATGCCCCCCAGCCTGTTTATGCCGCGCTTGAACGCGATGCTGCAGACCCAGGTAAAAATGCTCCAGTCCCTCCTGCAAACGCTCCTGAAGAATCTCGTCCAGGTCGCCGCCTTGCTCGTTTTCGGCGTAGCTGATCTGGCTGTCGATGGCGAAAATCCCGTGCAGGACTTCCTGGCATTTGAGCGCCGATAACACCGGCTTCAGCGCGTAATCCACAGCCAGCATATGCGCGATGCTGCCACCGGTTGCCAGTGGTAAAACTACCTTGCCGTGCAAAGAGCGCTCAGGCAGCAGGTCCAGCAGGGTTTTCAGCGCTCCGGAAAACGACGCTTTATAAACCGGCGTACCAATCAACAAACCGTCTGCCTGCTTGACGGCTTCGATGAAGGCCAGCACTTGCGGGCTGTCGAAGTGGGCGAAGATTAGATCTTCAGCGTTGAAATCGCGGATACGCAGGGTCGTCACATCAACGCCCTTGGCGCGTAGCCAGCGACCGGCGTGTTCCAGGACTACGCCTGAACGGGATTTGAGAGCAGGACTGCCCGACAGTGAAACTACCAACATGCTGAATTCCTTTTAAAAGCGTAAGCAATTCAAAGCAGCATGCATGCCAGTACGAATTAATCATTCAACTCGTTGAAATTAAACATAAATATATGAACGCCCACGCTCCTGTCGACAGGCCGAAATGCTCAATGTCACACCCAAGTGTTGATCCACTGTTGCTGCATCAACACTTGCAGGCAAATCGCAGGCAAAAAAATCCCCGCGATCAACCGATGCGGGGACGTTTGGTGTGGGTATCAGTTTCTGAAAGCGGCGCCTGTTTGAATGACGTTGGCCGAGCCGAGTAACTGGCTGACGAAACGGCTCCAGCGAGTGATGTCCGCGGGGCCTACGAATATGACGTCCTGGGCCTGAAGTTCAAACTCCTTGGCCAGCAGGTAAGCCGTCGGTTTTTTCGCCAGCAGGTGATAAACCGTAGAACGCGCATTGGCCTGATTTTCGGCCCCACGGATCACGTAGACGGCGTCACCGTCGGCGCTTTCCGGATTCAGTCCGCCGGAATTTCCCAGGGCTTCGAGCAATGTGACGCTGGTGGTGCCAAAGGAAATGACCTGCGGGCGCTGGACTTCGCCCAGCACGTAGATCTTGTTCTTGGAGTTGCTGTTCAAGTGCAGATAGTCGCCATCTTTAAGGAAGATCTTGCTCAATTGCGAGTCTTTGCGGTTCAGTGCATCGACGTCGATCACGTAATCCTTGCCGTCGCGGCGCAAGGTCAGACCCGCAAGGTTGGCGTCGGCCAGATCAAGGCCAGCGGTGCTGATGGCCTGTACCAGACTCAACGGGATGTTGGTGATGGGCTGCGGGCCGGGGCTTTTGAATGAACCCGAGAGCAGGATGCGCTGGCTGTTGTAACGCAACACTTTGACGTCAACCTTGACCTCGGTGTACTGGGGCGACAACCCCATGCGCAGTTGTTCGCGGATCTGCCCGACGGTTTTGCCACCCGCCTGGATTCTGCCCACGTAAGGGAAATAGAGCGTGCCATCGCTCAATACTTCCCGGCTGTTGGCGTCGAGTTGGTCCTGTGAGCCAGGCGCGGTCAACTCAGGGTGTTCAAACACAATGACCAGCAACGTGTCGCCGGGGCCGACGATGTATTCAGGCGTTTTGTAATTGAGCAGTTCGACCGGCAACGGCCTGGAGCTGGCGGCGGCTTGTTGTTTTTGCTGCTTGAGGGTTTGCGGGGTGATCTGTACCAACTGAACATCCGGACCGTCCGGATCTTTTGCTTCAACATCTCCTGGGGTCATGTGCTGCCCGGGTGCAAAAGCACAGCCTTGCAAAATCAGACTGGAGAGCAGCACAACAGCTAGGGTTAGCTTCATATATTGTTCCTTCCTAAAGGTGCGTTGGCACCACAGTGATTTCATTGCTTCCCTTACCAACACCGAGTGTTACGGGTCTTTTTTGATGGATGCACGCACCTCCTCCAGCGCCTCTCGGGCCGGGTTTTCATGTATTGAGAAAGGTTTTTCGAAGGGTGAACTAGAAGGCGTTCTTGTGCAGAAAGCCTTTGAACAGGGTCAGCAGAATGATTTTCAGGTCCAGCCACAGCGACCAGCGTTCGATATATTCCAGGTCGTATTCGACGCGCTTCTGCATCTTGTCCAGAGTGTCGGTTTCGCCACGCCAGCCGTTGATCTGCGCCCAGCCGGTAATGCCCGGTTTAACTTTGTGCCGCAACATGTAGCCGCTGACCTGTTTGCGGTATTGCTCGTTATGCGCGACAGCGTGAGGACGCGGGCCGACGATGGACATGTCGCCACGTAATACATTGAAGAACTGCGGCAGTTCGTCCAGCGAGGTACGCCGCAGGAACGCGCCCAACGGCGTGACGCGTGCATCGTTGCGGGTCGCCTGGTTCACCACCTCGCCGTTTTCCTGAACGCTCATGCTGCGGAATTTCCAGACCATGATCGGTCGGCCATCCAGCCCGTAACGGCGTTGGCGAAACAGCACCGGCCCGGGCGAGGTCAGCTTGATCGCGACGGCAATCAGCAGCAGGGGCAGGGCGATCATGCTCAGGATCACGCAGGACAACACAATGTCCTCGACACGTTTCACCAGGCTCCAGGCACCGTCCATGGGGGAGTCGAAAATGCTGATACTCGCCAGACCGTTGATGCTTTCGCTACGGGCATGCAGCAGCTCGAACATGAACACGTCCGGAATCAGGTACACCGAAGCCGTGGTGTCGCTGAGCCCTTTGACCAGCTCCTGAACATGGGGCTGGGCGGTGAGTGCCAGGGTGATGTAAACCTTGTCGATCCGGCCTTCGCGAGCGTCGTCGATCAACTGCTCCAGATCACCCAGTATTCTGATGTCGGTTGCGATGTCGGGACCGGTTTCGAGCCCTTTATTCGAGGGTTTCGGCAGGTCATAAAAGCCCAGCACACGCAGGCCCATCCAGGGCGCGCTGGAGATCGACTTGGCAAGCCGTACGCCAATCTGCCCGGTCCCGACAATTGCCACTCGCCGGGTATTGAACCCGCGTCGCCGCAAGCCGTGCAGTACGCTGCGAATCAGCAGGCGATAGCCGCAGAGCACCGCCAGCACTGAAGCGAACCAGGCCATCTGGGCGTTATCCGGCATGTCGGCATGGTTGAGCAGCAAGTAGTCCATGGACAACAAAACCACAAAGGTCAGCGCCCAGTAATTGAACACTTTGATCAGCTCACGCAGGATTCGCTCGCCACGCCACGAGCCGTACATCTGGTGATATTCACTGAGCCAGTGGAAGACCAGCACTGCCAGCAGGATCTGAATCCAGGCCTCGGCGCTTGATGCACCTGGACTCAGCTGGCTCTGCCAGTAGCCGCCCAACACGATGACCGTCAGATCGAGCAGGCGGTGGGCAACCGATAACAAGGATTGATGCGCGTGAAGAATGCCGGGAACGGGATTACGCATGGCAGTGCTCGCTCAGACGGATTTGATCGGAATGACCCGGGCGGTCTGTTCGTTGCTGACCAGAATCGGGGACGCCTGAAGCGTTCTGTGCCGGGCGGGCTGACGTGCCAGGCGTGTTGCTGCGAGGCGGCTTTCGACAAAGCTCTTCATTTCATCTTCGAAGCGTTGCGCGCCAAACCGCTCGGCGTTGGCGCGGCAGGCCTGGGCACTGATACGGGGTTGCGCTGCTTCGAATTCGCCGACCGCGGCCACGAGTGACGACACTGTCTGTTGGTCGTAGAACACGCCGGTCGGTTGCGGATGGTCCAGGCCGCAGACGGTCTCCAGGACGCCGCCTTTGCCAAAGGCAATCACCGGCGTACCGCAGGCCTGTGCTTCGACCGGGCTGATGCCAAAATCTTCTTCGGCGGCGAAAACAAAGGCTTTGGCATTGCGCATGTGTTCCAGCAACACCGCGAACGGCTGAAAACCCAACAGCGTGACGTTGGGCGCATGAATCAGCTTTGCCTTGGCCATTTCCGGGCCGTCACCGATCACGATCAGACGTTTGTCCGGCATCGCCGCAAACGCTTCGATAATCATCGGCATGCGTTTGTAAGGCACCATGCGCGAGGCGGTGAAGTAGTAATCCTGTTTGCTGTCTTGCGGGGTGAAGTTCACGGTATCCACTGGCGGGTAAATGACCGTGGATTCCCGGCGGTAGGCTTTTGAAATGCGCCCGCCGATGAAGTGCGAGTTGGCCACGAAGTCGTCGACGCCGGAGGAGGTGCGCTGATCCCACATGCGGATGTAATGCAGGATCATTCGCGCCACTTTGCTCTTGAAACCGCTGCTCATGCCCGACTCCAGCAAGTACTGGTGTTGCAGGTCCCAGGCGTAGCGGATCGGCGAGTGCACGTAGCTGACATGCAATTGATCCGGGCCGCTGAGCACACCTTTGGCCACGGCGTGGCTGCTGCTGATAATCAGGTCGTAACCCGAGAGGTCCAGTTGCTCAATGGCCAGCGGCATCAGCGGCAGGTAACGCTGGTAGTGTGTTCTGGCCTTTGGCAAACGCTGGATAAAGGTGGTCTTGGCTACTTTGCCTTGCAAGTGGGCGCGGTCCTGATCGCTGAGAAAGTCGATTACTGAAAACAGATCGGCCTGGGGCCAGATATTGATCAGTGATGCCAATACGCGTTCGGCACCGGCATACGTCACCAGCCAGTCGTGGACTATTGCGATTCTCATTGAGGTTCCCTTCTGTATGCACAGGCTCTACATCAGGCGCGGGCGGGCTGCGTCTTGGCGTGGCGGTTGTTGAGGCGTTTGCCCCACTGGATAAATGGCGTTTCGATGCAGCGGAAGGACAAATGGGCGATGCCCAGGGTGAGTACGGTTGCCAGCACGGCGTCGTATAGCGGTGGTAATTGCAGGCCGCGCAGCAGGTACTCGGCCAGCATCAGCATCGACGGATGCAGCAGGTACAGCGAGTAACTGACGCTGCCGAGCCAGACCAGCAGCGGGTGATCAAAGCGGGCACGACTGGTCAGCAACAGAAAACTGATGATCGCCAGAGCGTAGGTGAACAGGTAGCGTCCTCCCGCTTCTCCTTCAATCACGTTTTCGCCGTAGGCCAACAGCAACGTGGGCGGTAATAACAGCAGGTAAGCACTCAGCATCACCACCAGACATCGAGTCAGTTGGCGGCTGTGTTCAGCGAGCAGCCATTGACGCCAGATCGAGCCAAAGAACATCAATGACAGCGCCAGCGGCAGAGCCACGGGGACTTTGCGCTCGGTGAGTTCGCGGGCCACGGCCAGTAGCAGACCCAGCACGAGCATGCCCAGCGCACAGCGGGTCCGCACGCCGACGTCATAGAGCTTGCCACTGAGAAACAGCGCCAGACACAGGCCGTAGAACACCAGTTCGATGAACAGCGTCCAGTACAGGCCGATCACGTCATCGAAACCCATCAGCGCCTGGACCATGCTTATGTTGGCGACGACTTGCGGCCAGGGCGGAAACAGTCCGCCGGACAGTTGCAGCAGGGCCAGATACACCAGCAATGACAGCCAGTAAGCCGGATACAAGCGCATGAACCGCGAAATCACAAAACGCCGGGCACCCTCGGGACCGGGACGCAGGCTGAACGGGATGACCACGCCGCTGATCATGAAGAACCACAGCACGCCGAGTTTGCCGACATCCAGCAGTTCGCGAAGCAGCCAGACGTCGCCCAGCAGCGGGGCATAGAGGTGAGTGAACACCACCAGCAATGCCGCGATGCCGCGCAGGGCATCAAGATAAGCCAGGCGTTTCATGTCAAGACTTGCCCGAAGTGGATTCAACGGCTTGCGGCAGCGGGTCGGACAGCGAATTGATTTGCGTCAATGCGTCGATGCGCCGGGAAACGTGGCGAGCCGACTCCTCCCAGGAAAAGCGTTCGACATTGCGCAGCCCGCGACGGCGTAACGCCTGGCGCAACGGTTCGTCCGTGAGAATGCGCTCCATGGCTGAGGCTATGTGTGACACGTCCAGCGGGTCGAAATACAGCGCGCTGGCCTGCAACACTTCCGGAATGGACGCCGCATTGGCGGCCAGCACCGGGCAGCCGCAAGCCTGGGCCTCCAGTGGCGGAATCCCGAAGCCTTCATACAGCGATGGAAAGACAAATGCCGTTGCGCCCTGATATTGCTCGATCAGTTCGGCATCGCTGAGACGCCCGAGAAAGCGGATGCGCGGGTCACGGCAGGCCAGACGTTGCAGTTCCGGCGCGGCGAAGATTTCGCTGGCAGCACCGACGATGTGTAATTGCAGGTTGTCATGGCCGCGCAAGGTCAGGAATGCCTGAATCATCCGGTTGAAGTTCTTGTGCGCACTCGGTGAGGACACGGCCAGCAAATAGCGAGAGTTATCAGTGGGTGCGACGCCGGGGCGAAAGGCATCGCTGGTTGCATTGGGCACGACGAAAATACGCTGTTCCGGGTAGCCGTAGAATCGGGCTATTTCGCCTCGTGAAAAGTTGCTGACAGTGAGCAGCGACTTGAGTCGCCATAAAAGAATCGGCGTCACGGTGCGGTAAACCGCGCGGAACATTAGCGAGTAGCTTTGTGGGTGGCGCACGTAATTGATGTCGTGGTGCGTAGCGATCTGATTGGCGTAAAACATGGGCGCCGTACTGGACAGCGAAACCAGCAGCGGCCGCCCGTGGCGCGTCAGGTACAGCGGCAAATCCACCTGCTCCCAGAGGTGACCGCTGTTGCGGCCGATGCACTGCACGTCCAGTGCCCTGGCGCTTTCGCTCATTTTTATGCCATGGGGAGCGACGAAAACCAGATCGTTGCGCAACTGCTTGAGCGCCAGGCATATCTGCTCGGCAAAACGCTGAACCCCACGCATTTCCTGGGTAAGAAAACGGGCATTGATCACAATCATGGGCGAAGGTCTCTGCGCAGAATGGGGGAGGAGTGTCAGGTTTGCTCTACATGCCGGCCCCGTCGGACCGGCTTTAGCCGGGAGGGCGTCAGGCCGAGGCGGTGTGTCAGGATGAACGCTTCGCAGCCTTCGGCAGCTCCTGCAGGAAACATGTATTGACGGGAGCGGTGTATCACTGAGCAAACAGCGGCGGCTTGCTGCCCAGCCGGATGATTTTCGGGAACTCGTTGAGGGGCACCTGGGCTGAGCAGCGGCTGTCGTTACAGCTCCAGGGGATTGCGGTGTCCTGTTGACCTCGTTCCGGTTGGCCGCTGTCGGTCAGCAATACGTTGCCGGCCTGGACGCTGCTCGCATCAACCGCAATCGAGCGCGGCTGCCCGGTGCTCCAGGCCACCAGAATCTGCTCCGCTCCTTTGGCAAATCGCAGCAGGTAGACGCTATCCTGCTCCCGACTTTTTTCTGCGTCGTAACGGTAGTCGTGCAGAAACGGGCTGATGGCTTTCAGGGTCAGATATGACGGCTTGACCGACAGGTCCTGATTGAGCAACCCGAAATTCTGTTCCGGGTCGCCGGGATCCTGGCCGTCGTCGAGCAAGTCGTACCACCACAGGCCCTTGATGTCCGGCACAGTCTGGGCCAGGAAAAAACTGCGGGCCAGCCAGGCCGCCTGGGTCTGCTCGCTGACGCCGCATTTGCCGGTATTGCTCGGCCAGCCCATTTCGGTCAGGTAAAGCGGAACAGGTCGCGCGACCAGAGCCCTGAGGTCGGCATCGATCCAGCGTAACCAGGCAATCCAGCGTTCCGGGGTTTGCCGCCCCTCCTGACGACAATGCACATAGGGATGCAGTGACAAGCCATCCACATGATCGAGCAATCCGGCCGCCACCAAACGGTCGGCAAACCCCAGGTCCATCCCCTGGCTGGTCACTGCACCGGCCAGAATCTTCAGCGGGTTTTTTTGTTGTCGCAATGTGCTGGCGGTTTTTTCGATCAGGTTGCTGTAGTCCCGGGCGAGATTTTCATCCACCGGGTTCTCTTTGTCCCACTCATTCCATATCTCGTAAAAGTTGACGCTGTCGACCAGTTCGCGGCTGACGAAGTTGACGTAATTGTCGAAGCCTTCCCTGATCGGCGAATGACGCGGTTTGGCGTAGTTGCCGTAGTTCGGGTTGCCATAGCCCAGCACCAGCAGAGGGCTGAGTTTGTGCTCCCTGGCCTTGCTCAGATAAGCCCGCCAAGGAGGGTCGATCTGCAACTGGCCGCGATGGGATTCGGCGATCGACCAGTAGGCATCATCGCGAATCGAGTCGACGCCAGCAGCTTCGAGCAGTTGCAATGCTTTGGCCGAAGGGCCGCTTTTGTTCATCAAATGAGTGGCGACACCAATGATGAAACGTTCGTCTGCTCCGGCAGGGCAGCTCAATAACAGGCCCAGGAGCAACATTTTCAGTGGCTTTCTTGACCGGGTTCGTGACGGCTTGCGCATGTTTTGTCTCAATGAAGAGGCACGGTCCGGAGCGCTGGAGTCCCGGCTCGGGTTAGTCACGGGCCGATGGGTGACACTGCTGGCTGGATCAGACGTTTTGTTTCAGGTCAGGCGTGATACGCAAGGCTTCATATGGCGCGACTCAGTGTCCAGCAAGGTCTGTTCGAGAATGCTTTCGTAACTGTCGAGCATCAATTGCAGGTCTGTCAGCGACCCGACACTGATTCGGGCATGGGCGCTCAATCGGGCCAGCAGGTCAGGTTGCTGATGCAATTTGAGCATCGCCACACCCAGTGAATCCGGATCGTCGGGGCTGCATAACAAACCGTTGAGTTGATCCTGAATGATCTCCGGCAGCCCACCCATGCGACTGGCTATCACGGGCACCGACCAGGAGCAGGCCTCAACGGCGACCATGCCGAAGGGCTCGTTCCAGATCGACGGCACGATGGCCACGTCGATTTGCTTGTAGAAATCTTCGGGAGCCTGATAGCCGACGAAACTAATCCTGGGCGACTGAGCCAGTTCCTTGAAGCGCTCTTCATCGTCAAGCTGGCCACGGCCGGCAATCTGCAACGTTGCGTCGATGGGCAGTTGCTGAAATTGCTCGATCAGCCAGCGCAACCCTTTGGGCTCGGACAATGTGCCCATGTAGCCGAAGCGCAACGGTGCAGGTCCGGCCAATGTTGGTTCTGCGCTTTCATGCTTGATCGGTATCACCGGGCAGGGGCTGGCGTTGTGCACCACGTAGCCACGGGCTCCTTTGAAATAACCCTGGGCTTGCAGTGTGTCGAGCATGAAGCGGCTGACGCCGACGACTGTGTTGACTTGCGCCGAGCGTGCATCGTGGCCCTTGCGAAAGCGTTCGCAGCGACCACATTGGTTCTTGCAGCTTTGACCTTTACTGAACATGGTGCTGCCGGGACACAGCAGGTAGAGATCATGCAGCACCTGAACGATGGGCAATCCCGCAGCGGTGATCGCGTCCCAGGCTGAAACCGACCAGCCGGTGAGGTTGTGGCAAACCACCAGATCCGGTTTTTCCAGGGCAATCACTTGTTTCACGTAATCGCGCATACCCGCGTTGTAGCGGTCGCGCAGGTGCCAGCCCAGCCGCGCCAGTTTACCGGGGCGCTGGGCATTGAAGTGCCAGTAGAAATTACGCAGTCCGGCGCGGTAAACCTTGACCAGATTGACGGTCTCTTCGACCAGCCCTGACTGTGGGCCGGTGGCAAGCACTGCCACCTGATAGCCTCGTTGCTGCAAGCCTTCCACCGTGCGTTGCAGGATGATTTCCGCGCCGCCGCCAATGTCAGGGGCATACAGGCTGCTGATGAACAGGGCCTTCATAGCGGATACGACTTGTGCAGGCCCAACACACCGGACTCGCCATCGGCGATGGCTTGTTCGATCAGGCTCAAGCGCTGTTCGGCACCGCGCCGTTTGGCAATCAGCCGCAACAGACGAAAGAACACCCAGCGATTGAAGCCGTAGAGCCATTCCGACGAGGCCCAGACGTTCTTGTCGAACCAGGCCTGATTACGGGCGCCGTAATACGCCCGAAGATCGGAGCCGCCCAGTAGAAAACTCTCATAGATATTGCTGGTGCGCGCTTTGATGTTCCATGAGTCTTCAAGATCATCCAGCAGCGCATCCGGCACCAGAAAAATGCGTCCGCCCGCGGCGGTAATGCGCCAGGTGTATTCGCTGTCGTCGGCGTACAGCATCAACGCATCCAGGGGCAGGCCGATACGCTGGTACAGGCTGCGATGGGCAAGCAAACCGCCGTAAGTGGCGAAGGGCAGTTGCACCGTTTCGATCTTTTTGTATTTGCCTTGTGGATGGCCCCATGGCAAGCGCCGCCAGATTTTGTAAGGCAGTTGCGCGATGTGAAAGCCGAAGAAGCTTGAGCGCCGCTGGATAGCAAAACGCCGCGGAACACCGGCCGCGATGTCAGCCTGATGAGTAGGGCGAAAGCCCAGCACGGCGGCCTTGTCTTTACCATCGATAGCCTGGCGCTGACCCAGGCTTTGATGCAGGGTCGCGATGGCATTGATCGTCGGTGCGTTGTCGTCATCCATCAGCCAGATGTATTCCGCGCCAGCGTCCAACGCGGCTTGAATGCCCACTGAATAGCCTTTGGCAGAACCGGTATTGCTCTGCAGGTAAATCACTTCCACCTGACCCGGCCAGATTGCGCACAGATTTTCCAGCGGCGCGACCGAGGCATTGCTGACGATGATCACCCGATTGATCAGCGGACTTTCCAACGATCGGCTGACCAGCGTATGCAGATAGTTGTAGCGATCGCCATAGGTCAGCGTCACCAGCGTTGTAAGTTGGGTCATGGTGAGGTTCCGGTAAAAGAGATCAGAGAGCTGGATGGCGCGATCTTGTGGCTGCCGATTAACCTGTGCAGCGATTCACACTGTGGGACCGGCTTTAGCCGGGAAGTGGCCGATACAGTCACAACATTTCTATCGTCGGAAATATCGCCTTCCCGGCTAAAGCCGGTCCCACATCACCTTGCAGGCATGCAAATAATTCCCCGCAGGGGTCTCATTTCAAATCAGGAAACAAGGCGTCAGTTCAAGCATCAGACCCGCGCCTCCATCCGCAGCAAACTGCTGATCGGCAGCACCACTTTCTGTTCGCGCTGCAGCAGGTTGAGCAGGATGACGGCGCGTTCAGTGCCGTCGCAGGCCAGGAATATCGCTTCGATATCGCACAGCTCGCCCGCCTTGATCAGCACGTGTTCACCGCGCTTGAACTCGGCCTTGGGCGGGGGAGTGCTCAGGCGCAGTCGAATCTGGCCGATCAGCTCATCCTGCACCGGAATCGGATGGCCTCCAAACGTCACGATTCTGGCAACGCCCCGCGTGGAGCGGATCGGGTACCAGTTGTCATTGATCTGGTCCATGCGAATGAACAGATAGCCGGGGAATAACTCTTCTTCATTCATCGGTCGGGTGCTGCGCTTGGTCGCGGCGCCCGGCTTGAGCGGGCGGTAGCACTCGAAGTTCTGACGCTGCAAGTGTTCCTCGGCGCGTGCTTCCTGGCGGGGTTTGGTCTGAATCAGATACCAGCGGGCGGGGCTATCGAAAGACATGGCAATCACTCCGCAGCAGCGTGGGAAGGCAGGATGTTCGGCAGCTTCGTGTCGGGATTGCGACCGTCATCGCAGACGCTGTAGCAGGCGAACATTGCCTGGACCTGTTCGACGCAGTTGAACATCAGCACATCGATGATCGACAGGCTCGGCACGAAAGGCTGATTGAATTGCCGATAGACAACCGGGTCCATCTTGAAGAAACGGATCAGCAGGCCCTGACGCGCGAAGTGGTCGCGGTCGTAAAGTTCGGCTCCACCGATGGGGTTGAGAAACGTAGTGGCGGCCAGGGTTCGCGAGATATTGATCACGCGATCCTGCTTGTCGAGGCAGGACACCAGTTTGATCTCCGAGCCGCGCAGAATGGGCGTGACGATATGCAGGTAGGCGCACAGCTCGCGAATCGCGTGCTCGGTGTACAACGCGAGGTTTTGTTGTGGGAAGCGGATCAAGCGCTCCACCAGAGGCATGATCTGATCGAAATACGGAGCCTTGCGATAACTCTGGCTAATCAGATTGACCAGCCGATCGGCTTCCCCGCTGAAGTTGTCGCACAATTGGCGTTTCATGATCGGCAGATCGAAGCTGTCTTTCTTCAACGGGAAGGTAATGAGCTTTGCTTCGCCGTTGTGCAGAATGCGATTGCGATTGACCCACCCGGAGCGAATGTATTGCAGATTGTCGCCGAGGACGAACACGTCCGCCGCTGCAATCAATTGAAAGTAGCCCAGGTAGGGGAATAGATAGGGCTGCATCATTGCAATAGTCCGTGCCATATGTAACTCCTTGAGCGAGCGGGGAAAGAGGAGAGCGACCGAAGCTACTTGCGGACCGGGCTGTAGTTGTAGCCGTAAGCGGCGCAGTCATAGTCAGCGGTGGACGCCTTGCGCAGGACGCCGTTGAAGATTGCGCCTTTGATCAGCACGCCGTTCTGGCCAAGGCGACGTTTGCAGGCTTCGATCTCTTTAACAGTGGTCAGGCCGAAGCGGGTCACCAGCAGGCAAGTGCCCGCCTGACGTCCGACCAGGGTGGCGTCGGTGACGGCCAGGATCGGTGGCGTGTCCACCAGAATCAGGTCATAGAGCGGAGAAAGCTCAGCCAGCATTTTGTTGAAGTTGTCATGCATCAACAGCTCCGAAGGGTTCGGCGCTGCAAAGCCGCAAGCCATCACGTCCAGATTGCGCACTTCGGTGTGGTTGATAGCGTCCGCGCTCTTCACGCGAGCGGCCAGGGTGTCGGACAAACCGTGCTTGGGGTTCAGGCCGAAGATCTTGTGCTGATAGCCTTTGCGCATGTCGGCGTCGATCAACAGCACGCGCCTTCCAGCCTGGGCAATGATCACCGCCAGATTGCTGGAGACGAAAGATTTGCCTGCACCGGGCGACGGGCTGGAAATCATCAGGACGTTGTTACGCGCCTCAAGCATCGCGAAGTGCAGGCTGGTACGCAGGCTGCGCAAGGATTCGATGGCCAGTTCGGTCGGCGCGGAAACACTCAGCAGTTTCGATTCCTTGCTGCGCCCCTGAGTGCTCTTTTCCAGTCGATCCTGCTGGCGCGAGTAGGGTAGCGATGCGTAAACCGGCATGCCGATGTTTTCGATGATCTCCGGGTTTTCCACGCCACGATAAAACGCCTGGCGCACGAACACGGTGCCGACGGCCACCACGACACCCAGCAGGGCGGCGAGCAGCACGATGAGTTTTTTCATCGGTTTGACCGGCTGTTCGACGTTGGCGTCGGCGTTGTCGATGATCCTCACGTTGCCGATGCTGCCCGCACGCAGGATGTCTTGCTCCTGGCTCTTGTTGAGCATCAGCGTGTAGGTCTGGCTGGTGACCTGCATGTCGCGGGTCAGGCGCAACAGTTCCTGCTGGGTTACGGGCAGCGCTTCGATCTTCTTCAGCAAGCCCTGTTTCTGCGCTTCCAGCTGGCCCATCTGGTTCATCAGGCCGCGATAGGTCGGGTGTTCGCGGGTGTACAGCCGCTCGATCTCGACGCGCTTGAGCTTGAGCTCCGAGAGCATCGAGTCCAGCTTGACCACCTGATCCAGAATGCCTTTGGTTTCGATGCTCAGGTCCACGGACTTGGCGCTGGTCTGAAAGTCGTTCAGGGCCATTTCCGACTCTTCCAGTTGCTTGCGCACTGCTGGCAGTTGCGAGCGCAGAAACTCAAGACGTTGTGCGGCCTCAGCCGAGCTGCGCTCAACGTTCTGGCGCACATAGAGGCGGCTGACTTCGTTGAGAATGTGGTTGGCTTTTTCCGGATCGGGGTCCTGGATGGCCAGGTAGATGATCCCGGAGTCCTTGCCCGCTTCGGTGATTTTCAGACGGTCCTGATAAATCAGTGCAGCCGTCAGCGTGCGCAGTTTAGCGACGATGAATTCGGTGCCCGGTCGTGCATTGAGCGTAGCCACCTGTATTTTCGCGCCCTTGCCCTCGACGGTCTGGTTGATGGCGCCGCTCAGGATCAACGTACGATCTTCGTCGTACAGGGAAAAGAAGCCCGGCTTGCCCGCTACCAGAATCAGGCTCTCGCCCAGCAGCCCTTCCGGCACCTCAAGTTGAAACACGTCAATCTTTTCCCCGCCCCAGGCATAGGCTGTCTGGCCGAACAATGGCTCCGCCAGTGCATTGGGTGTCTCCTGCTTGAACGTGCGATTCAAATAAGGGCCAATCACCGGGAAAAGTTTCGGAAGCTGCACGATGTTGAGTTTCAGGTCTTCGACGACTTTGCCCAGAACCGCACGGGATTTGATCAGCTCGATCTCAGTCGTGGCCTGGGACACCGACATGGGTTTGCCGGACACTTCCGGGGTGCCCTCGATGCCGATTTTTTTCGGCTCGATCTGAATCATTGCGTTGGCCTGGTAGATCGGTGTCGAAAGCACCGCATACGCCACGCCCGCCAGACCGAAGAGCCCGACGATCAGAATGATCAGGCGCTTGTGGTCGAATAATGTGCGCAAGATAGTTGCCAGATCGATCCGGGAGTCCTGGTAGTAGTCCAGGGAAGAGCGGTTCATAGCGGTCATTTATCTTGTTTCTCCTGACTGAAGAAAAGGTAGCCAGTCGTCGACGCATCTCGAGAGCTGCTCGTAGGTCTTTTCAAAGGCTAATTGGGGTTGCCGGTAGGGGTCGGCGATTTCCAGCTGGTGCTGCCATTTGCCAATCAGAAACGTTTTGCCACGCACTTCGGGAGCCAGCTTCAACACGCTGTTCAGCTGCGAAGACTCCATCAGCAGAATCAGCTCGGCCCGATGCAACAGGGATCTGTCTATCTGACGGGCTTGATGCCGAGGTGCCGGGACCTGGTGCATTTGCAATACCGCTTGCGCCAGCGGGTCCATTGGCGAGCCGAGTACGGCGTGAGTCCCGGCGGAAGCCACCTGCACGTGTGGCGCAATACGTTGGAGCAACAGCGCCTCGGCCATGGGGCTGCGGCAGATGTTGCCAACGCATATCACCAGCACGTTACTGAACATGGCCTTTGCTGATTGAGGGCAGCAACCGCTTGCCAAGGTTGAAGCTCATGTTGCGCAGTGCCATCAGCAGTGCCTGGAATTTGTGCATGGGGCCGAGTGCCGACAGGGACAGGCAGAAGACCTGCTTCAGAAAATGTTCGTATAACGTCTGATTACCGATGCGCTGGTAGTAGTTGGCCAGGCTGCTGCTGGTTTGCAGGCTCATGTGCAGCTTGCGCTTGTTGCTGCGCATGGAAAAGATTCCGCCCGGATGCACCCGATAGGCCGCCGGTTTGATCTCGGCCATGAACTTGCCTTTACCAAAGGCGCCCAACAGCGACCACCAGCACATGTCATTGAGCGGGGCGACGGGCATTAGGAGTTCGGGTGGCAGGGTGCTCAGCAGATTACGAAAGCACACCGTCAAGGTCGAAATGGGCCTTGCTTTTTGCAGGTCCAGCGCACTGGCATCGCTGCGCAGATTGCCTTTGAGCTGGATGCCTCGCAGGCCATTTTTGTCGAAGGCCATGGCGTCGTGATAGGTCATCACGTAGTCCCGATTGGCCTCGAGGAAATCCACCTGGATCTGCAGTTTGTGTGGGTCAGTCCAATAGTCATCCGCCTCGCAATAGGCAATGTAGTGACCGCGCGCCTTGGCAAACAGGCCGGGCACACACGGTCGGCCATGCTGGAACTGGTTCACCTGCGCATAGAAGGGCCGGATGATGTGCGGGTAACGTTGGGTGTACTCGGCGATGATCCGTGCCGTGCCATCTGTAGAGGCATCGTCATTGATCAGGATTTCGAAATTGAAGGTCGTCTGTTGTGCTAGAAAACTGTCCAGTGTCTGAGCGATAAAGGCTTCCTGGTTGTAGGCCGGGCACACAATGCTCAGTAATGGCGGTGCGCTCGGGTCAGTTTTTGTAATCTCATCCATGGCTCATGTACTCGGTTTGCTGAACAAAACGAAAATTTTGGCTGCCACCGGTTTGTAGCTGGCGGCGACAATTAGCAGGGTGATCAGGCCGCTGACTGCCAGGCCCAGAAACACACTGAGGCGATCATCTCCGGCGATCAGCAGGAACAAGGGTTCGCTGAGTGTCAGACCCACCGCTGTCATGACGCTGATACGTAAAATGTCTCGCAGCCATTGGCCATGGATGCCGGGCGCCAATCGGCGATGAACGATCATCGGCCAGATGGCGAACGACACCGCGCGCAGAAGAAACCAGGAGATAGCAGCGCCATAGGCGCCGTGGTAACGAATGGCGAAGAACATCACCGGGACGGTGACGAGGGCGGAAACCACGCTGTACCAGATATGCAGACTTATCTGCCCATAGGCGTACTGCAGGTAGAACTGGAAGGCGCTGACGGCCATGATCGCGCTGCCCAGGGAGTACCAGCACAGGATCTGATGGCTCCATTGCGCCGCGACCCAGTCGCCGGTCCAGGCAAAGATCAGGTACTTGCCATGCAAGCCGATCAGCGCTGCCAGCGGAAACAGAAACGTGCAGGCAAAGCGGTTTGCGGCCAGTAGCAGGCTGTGCATCTCGCTTTGACGACCCTCGGCTACCATGACCGTCATGCGCGGCAGCAGCGCCTGCACCAGTGGATTGGTAAGCATCATGATGCCGGTGGTGGTCAGGGTCACCAGCGAAAAATAACCGTATTGATCCAGTGGCAGCAGATCGGACAGCAACACCTTGTCCATCTGGGTCAGGACAATCCACAGCACTGACGTCAGGGTCATGCTGGCGGCAAACGGGATAATCGGCTTGACCAGTTGCCAATTGAACCCCGTGAAGAAGTGCGGGGTTGGCATTTGCTGGTAGGCCCGGGCAGCAAACATCAGGGTCTCGATCAGCCCGACCAGGACTTGAAATTTAAAGTAGTCCTCGGGGTCCTGAGAGTAGGTACTGACTAACACCAGTCCACCGAAATAGCGCAGGGTCGCGATGATGATGTTGGCGATATTCAGCCAGGCGTGTTGTTCCAGGCCCTGAATTCCGCTTTTATACAGCGTCGCATACAGACGCAGACCAACCACCAGCCCCATCAGGCTGATGCAGTTAATCAGTGTCTCGGGCCGCAAGTCTTTAGCGTTGAGCCACTGCAAGGCAATCCACGGACTGCTCAGGTAAATACCGATGCAGCACAGCAGCGCCATTGGCAGGAAAATGATTTCGAATGAGCGCAGCAACTGCCCAGAGCTGCGTTCGCGGGCAAGCGTACCCTGCTGGTGAGCGACGGCACGCACCAGGCTGGGTGACAAACCCGCATCGAGCAGCAGCAACCAGGTCTGCATCACGGCGAAGAACCCGATCAAACCATAAGCCTCGGCACCGAGGTGCCCGAGGTAGAACGGCATGATCAGAATTCCCACCAGCAAAACGTAGGCCTGGCCGACATAGTTGAGTGCGGTGTTACGAATGACCGAGCGACTCTGCGCCATGGCGATTAAATTGCCTGAGCGATGAGTGGGCTGCGGTAGTGCACGTTGCTCACGCTGCACTCTTCGATCAGTGTATTGATGACCTTTTCCTGATCGCTTTTCTGCAGGCCGGGATAGATCGGCAGACACAGCACACGCTCGCTCAACGCACGAGATTCGTACTGAGGGATTTGCGGCTGCAGGTACTCAAGGGTGTCCAGCGACGGGTAGAAGTAACGGCGTGGATTGATGTCTCGATGATTGAGTGCAGTGCGTACGCGCAGCAGTTGTTGCTCGTCGCGCAGGGCAATCGGGTAATAGCTGTGGTTTAGCTGGCTGTCCGCCTCGGTTTGCTGCAAGTCCAGGTAGTTCTCCAGCCGGGACGTATAGCGGTAAGCAATTTCAGCCCGCTCCTCGAGAATGTTCTCGATGTCATCCAGGATGCAAAGACCCATGGCTGCTGAAAATTCGTTGAGCTTGGCGTTGATGCCGATGCCGTCGATCTTGTCGACGTCCGAGATACCGAAGTTGCAGAGCAGATAGGCACGTTTGGCGATTTCGTCATCATTGGTGATGATCGCTCCGCCCTCAATGGTGTGGAACAGTTTGGTGGCATGGAAGCTCAAGGTGCTGACGTCGCCCCAGTTGAGCACCGACTGACCCGCATGGCGCACGGCAAAAGCATGCGCACCGTCATAGACCACTTTGAGTTTGTGTTTGAGCGCGATCTGTTGGATGCGTTCGACAGCGCAGGGGTTGCCGAATACATGGGTGCCGACAATGGCCGTTGTGTCGGCCTCGATGCGGCGTTCGATGTGGTCCGGCGAGATGTTCCAGGTGTCGGGGTCAATGTCGGCAAATAACGGCCGTATACCTTCCCACTGCAAAGAGCTGCTGGTGGCGACGAAACTGAACGGTGTAGTGACTGCGCTGCCACTCAGGTTCAGTGCACGATAAGCCACTTGCAATGCCAACGTGCCGTTATTGGTCAGGATGATGTGTTTAACGCCCAGATAGTCTTTGAGGCGAGCTTCCAGTTCACCCAGAAGAGGCCCGTGATTGGTCAGCCAGCCCCGGGCATAAATGCCTTCTACGTAAGTCTTGAACTTGCCGATATCGCCCAGGTAACTCTTGGTTACGTTGATCATCGAAGCCTCCATGTTTGACGTATAACGCAGGTGTCAGAGCGATTTGCCGGGTGTGACTTCCGTAGGTGCAGTGCCCGCTTTGATGCTGGCGCGTCGGGCGCGGCGTTGATTGATGTGCAGGATCAGCCGGGTAGTCAGGCTGCCTGCATGGGGGTCGCCGAAATGAAAGATCGCCGTCGCCCGGGTGATCTCGGGGCCGCAGGGCTTGTTGGCATGCAGGGTTCGGTAGCCCCAGAACACGTAGATATCGCCGGGCTTGAGCGTCAGCGTTTCGGGCTTTAGCCAACCTCGCTGGATGGCCATGACCAGCAACTTGCGGCTGAAGGCGTTCTGCACCAGGGCTTTCTCAACCGCGTTGAACACCGCGTTGTGCCGCACTTTGCGCAGGTTGGGGAACAGCATGAGATCACCGCGCTCGTCCCCTTCGACAGGGATGAACACCGGCACCAGCACCGTGACCAGGCTGGCGTCGAAATGAAAACAGTTGGATTCACGGCGGCCCTGGTTACCCTGAACACAGCGCAGTACCGGAAAAATTTTCGGACTGGCGGGGTCCATGCCAGTGGCCGAGCGATATAGGCTGGCCAGCATTTGCTGGAAGTCCGCAGACTCCCACAGCGATCGCAGCGGACTTTGCGACAGTAACTGCTCACCGTGGTGAGCAAAGTATTCACCCCGATGCAGCTTCGCCTGGGCTTCAGTGTAGGTGCGCACCAGTTGCAGGTCGTTTGCGTCGAGCGCGCCGCTTATCTGGCTGAAGCCCTGAGCATCGATCTGCTCAGCGATTTGCTTTATCTGCGGCTGATCCATGGCAAATGAAGATGGCATCAATTCAATCCCTGATATTGAAGGTGAGTTCGTCCACGCTACCGCCCGAATCCATTGATCCATTACGTGGTAAGCCTGATTGCATTTCCGACTCAACACGTGGCGCAGATGTCCGGGCCACGCTACCGCCATCCCGACTGCTTTCAGCAGCCGGGTTATTTTCTGTTAATCAAAGGACGACCACCGGCGCTAAAGTGCGCCGTGCAGATAACTAACGTGAGGCATTTCAAGAAGTGTGTTGGCTCGATATTTCCTGCGCATTACTCTTTGGTAACGCTGCACTGACCAGGAAATGTCTGACATGCGTATATATCGTTCTCGCCAGGGTTTCTGTCAAATTATTTCGTCAACATTCTGTTAAGTTTTTGATAAGTGGTTTTCAAAATCTCATAACCTGTTGATTTATAAAGAGTCAAAAAAACATCGCGCGCACTGATTCGGTGCGGCGACATTTTTTGGGCACTTTTACAGCCTCTTTAAACTAAGCGAAATAACGGGCGTTATCGCTTTTTTAGCGCCAGAAGTTCGGCGTTTAAAAACTGAGGTATATAAAAGCCTCAAGAGAAATTGTTGTATTATTCAAACGAGTGTAACTATCGGCGCTCAATCCTTTTGAATGTATCTGTAGCAAGATGGAATACCGTAAAGGTTACCGAGCGTAGGAATGGAGGTGCTTCGTCCAGTTGTGATGAGTCCTGCCATTGGGCATGGAACGTGCGTGAAGTATCATGAGCCTGCAGGGACAATGGTCTTTATATTCCTTTTTTGAATATATAAATAATAATTAATAATTTTTTGATCTATGCCGATTCATGCATGATGTCCTACAGGTTCAGTTCGAGCGTCGCAAAAATCGCGACTCGTATTACGCAAACAGTCCGGCGTTCCGGGCTGCGCATTTGAAGGTGGTTTGATGAAAAATCTTGCGCTGTATTTTGACTACGCGGCTACCACTCCCGTTGATGAGCGTGTCATAGAGGTCATGGTGCAATGCCTGGGCAGGTCCGGCACGTTCGGTAACCCGGCGTCCAATTCACATGCTTATGGCCGCGAGGCGCGCTCTGCCGTTGATATCGCGCGGCAGCAGGTTGCTGATCTGGTCGGTGCTCAGGCGGAGCAGATCATCTGGACTTCGGGTGCAACCGAGTCGAACAACCTGGCGCTCAAGGGCGTTGCACAGGGTTATGCCGAGCGCCACGGGCGCACCGCCGGACACATTATTACCAGCCAGATCGAACACAAGGCGATCCTCGATACCGCGCACCAGTTGCAGCTTACGGGTGTGGAGGTGACTTACCTGACGCCTGACGCAAATGGCCTGATCTCTCCCGAGGCCGTGGTCGCTGCTCTGCGTGAAGATACTTTTCTGGTGTCGTTGATGCTGGTCAACAACGAACTGGGCACGCTCAACGATGTTGCGCAAATCGGTCTGCATGTGCGCGAGCATGGGGCACTGTTCCATGTCGACGCTGCTCAAGGGGCTGGCAAGGTCAGGATTGATCTGACCGAGCTGGCGGTTGACCTGATGTCGTTCTCGGCGCACAAGATCTATGGTCCCAAAGGCATTGGTGCGTTGTATGTCGGCCCGCGAGCCGAACAGCGCGTTGAAGCGCAGATTCATGGTGGGGGACACGAAAGTGGCCTGCGCTCAGGCACACTGGCAACCCATCAGATTGCCGGTATGGGCTCGGCCTTTGCGCTGGCGCAGACATTATTTGCCGAAGAGACGGCTCATATTCAGCGCTTGAACGAGCTTTTATGTACACGGCTGGCCGATGTTGCCGGCTTGCGCATCAATGGCGACGTGGTTCAGCGCATTCCTCATACCTTGAGTCTGACGTTCGGCAACCACGATCTGGACATTGCGGTTCTGAGCCACGGTCTGGCGTTCTCTTCAACTTCTGCCTGCAACTCGGCAAAAAACACCCCGTCACATGTCTTGCTGGCGCTGGGTCACGACGCCAGGGCGGCCAGTCAAACCATTCGCCTGAGTCTCGGACGCTTTACTACTGAAGAAGAAATCGAGCGTGCGGCTTCGCTGATCAAGGCTGCGCAAGTACAGCCTGCGTTCTGGGCGGTTGCTCAGTCCTGATTGGTGCTCCATTATCTGCCCGCATGAGATTAATTTATCGGGTCAGCAGGAGAACCAATGAGTACGCAATCGAAACCCAGCGCAGCCGTCGCGCAACGTTTGGCGCAGACACGGGCCTTGATGAGCCGCGAGCGTATCGATGCTTATCTGGTGCCTTCCGCCGACCCGCATCTTTCCGAATACCTGCCAGGTTACTGGCAGGGACGACAGTGGTTGTCGGGTTTTCAGGGTTCAGTCGGAACGCTGATCGTTACTCAGGATTTCGCCGGACTATGGGCGGACAGCCGTTACTGGGAACAGGCCACTAAAGAGTTGGCTGGCAGCGGCATAGAACTGGTCAAGCTTCAGCCTGGACAACAAGGGCCCCTGGAGTGGCTGGCTGATCAGGCCAGGGCCGAGACGGTTGTGGCGGTCGATGGTGCCGTATTGGCGGTTGCATCCTCCCGGACTTTGGCGAGCAAGCTTTACGAGCGCGGCGCAAGGTTGCGTACCGATCTGGATTTGCTGAGTGAGCTGTGGACAGACCGTCCAGCGTTGCCGGTCAGTCCGGTCTATGAGCACTTGCCGCCTCAGGCCTCTGTAAAGCGTGGGGATAAGCTCGCCCGTCTGCGTCAGGTCATTACCGAACGTGGTGCAGATTGGCATTTTATTGCAACGCTTGACGACATTGCCTGGCTGTTCAATCTGCGCGGATCGGATGTTTCCTACAATCCCGTGTTCATCTCCTTCGCTTTGATCGGGCCGAACAGCGTCAGTCTGTTTGTTGACTCGGACAAACTGAGTGCGGGCGTCCGCCTGAGTCTTGAGCAGGACGGCGTCACGCTGCTGGAGTACACGCAGATTGGCGCAGCATTGCGCGAAGTGCCCAAGGATGCCCGCCTGCTTATAGATCCGGCTCGGGTGACCTGCGGACTGCTTGATTATCTGGACGCAGAAGTCACGCTGGTGGAGGGCCTTAACCCGACCACCTTGTTCAAATCCCAAAAAAGTGAAGCCGACACTGCGCATATCCGTCAGGCCATGGAGCAGGACGGCGCAGCGTTGTGCGAATTCTTCTGCTGGCTGGATTCTGCGTTGGGGCACGACGCTGTCAGTGAACTGACGGTCGATGAAAAGCTGGGGCAGGCGCGTCAGCGTCGTCCGGGTTACATCTCGCCCAGTTTTGCGACCATTGCCGGGTTCAATGGCAATGGAGCCATGCCGCACTATCGTGCCACTCCGGAGGAGTTCTCGCAGATCGAGGGGGATGGGCTGCTGCTCATTGACTCCGGTGGTCAATATCTCGGGGGCACGACTGACATCACGCGTATGGTTCCTGTCGGTACGCCAAGCGCCGAGCAGAAGCGTGATTGCACTCGAGTACTCAAAGGACTGATTGCCTTATCCCGTACGCACTTCCCTAAAGGCATCCTGTCGCCGTTGCTGGATGCAATCGCCCGGGCACCCATCTGGTCCGAAGGTGTGAACTACGGTCATGGCACTGGACATGGTGTCGGCTACTTTCTCAACGTCCATGAAGGACCGCAGGTTATTGCCTACCAGGCCCCGGCGACGCCCCAGACGGCCATGTTGCCAGGCATGATCACCTCAATTGAGCCGGGTACTTATCGCCCGGGTCGTTGGGGCGTTCGAATCGAAAATCTGGTGATCAATCGTGAGGCGCAGAGCACTGAGTTCGGCGACTTCCTCAGGTTCGAAACCCTGACCTTGTGTCCGATCGATACTCGATGCCTGGAGATCGGGTTGCTGACGCAGGAGGAGCGGGCATGGCTGAACGACTATCATGCCCAGGTGAATCAACGCTTGAGCCCACTGCTGCAAGGCGCAGCGCTTGAGTGGCTGCGGATGCGTACTGTCGCAGTCTGATCAGTTGAGGTTTATATGGCGGTGAATACAGCCGCCATATTTTCCGTTAGTCAGCGGCTTTTGCAGGCTTCTTGCAGATGATAATCATGCTGCGGCTGGTGTAGCCGGCGGGGTTCAAGCCGAAAGGATAGTCACCAGGGTCTTCCAGGCCGTCGCCTGATTTGGCAATGACTCTGAAGTTTTTCGAAACGCAGGAGTCAGCCGCCACTTCATAGCATTTTTGCCACGAAGACGACAGGCCTGAGCAGTTGATATGAATCCCTCGCTTGGTTTGTTTGACGGGGGCCGAAGTAGCTGCGCAGCCTGTGATTATTAGTGTCGCCAGCGCTATAAAAATGTAATTCATTACCTTCCTTACTCTGGCCTTCGTTGAGCGCCAGTGCCCAGCCTGGATGCGGTTACTCACTCAGATGATTGGCATTCTGCCGCAGCCGGAAACGGCCGCGGCGTTGCCATGCCCTAAACATGGCTTAACATCGCTAAAAACGCCAGTGACATCTCATATTTGAGAAGGGGAGGCTCAGTCGGCAGGGACCAGTTGTGCGGTTTCACGCCGTGCTGTAAGCGTCGCGCCTGCGGAGGCCAGAATAATTGCGCCAATGGCCAGCCATTGAGTGAGGGTCAGGTTCTCGTGAAGAAAAAGCATGCCTGATAACGCTCCGAATGCTGGCTCCAGGCTGGCGAGGGTTCCGAATGTCCGGGTAGGCATTCGGGTCAGCGCGACCATTTCCAGGCTATAGGGGAGGGCGGTGGACAAGATGGCGACGCCGATGGCGGTAGGAATCAGACCAATATCGAAGAGCGCCCAGCCAGCATGCACAGCACCGATCGGCGCAATGAACAGGGCGGCAATGAGTACGCCCAGCG
The DNA here is from genome assembly GCF_014357575.1 of Pseudomonas folii. Classification (GTDB taxonomy): domain Bacteria; phylum Pseudomonadota; class Gammaproteobacteria; order Pseudomonadales; family Pseudomonadaceae; genus Aquipseudomonas; species Aquipseudomonas folii. The sequence continues at coordinate 24,221 of NZ_JACONW010000088.1, forward strand.
CTGCAGTCTGAATGCCGTTGTCTTCGCCCGCTTTCTGTCCGAACAGGATGTAGCCGGCCCAGCAGACCCCCGCACCCAGCGCATAAGCCACCCCGGTCATATCCAGGCTGGCGCTTTCTGTTCCGGTCGGGATAAGCAGCAATAATCCTGTTACGGCGAGCGCGATCCAGACGAAGTCGAGTGGCCTGCGTGAACCAAACAGAGCAACAGCCAGCGGCCCGGTGAACTCCAGGGCTACGGCAATCCCCAGCGGGACGCTGCGCAATGACATATAGAAGAGGAAGTTCATACCGCCCAGCGCTATGCCGTAGAACAGGACTGTCCGCAATGACTTCGCAGTGAATCTGGCACGCCACGGGCGGAGTACCAGCAGCAAAATAATGCTGGCGAAGATCAGCCTTAAAGAGGTCGTGCCCTGCGCGCCTACTAAAGGAAACAGCGTCTTCGCCATTGAGGCCCCGGTCTGGATGGATGCCATGGCAATAAGCAGTAGTCCGATAGGGAATAGCGTGTGGGAAAGAGGGCGCAGGTTGTTGCTCATCGGGAGGTTGTTCCAGTCAGCGGGCAGTTGGTTCAAAGGCTATATGATGCTTAAGAAGATCGTACTGCGCAATATAATGCACAGGACAAGGTGTTCTTCTTTATATAGGAAGGGCATTTATAGCTTTTTTGGAAAAACTGGAATCTGGGGGTTGACGGCCTCTCAGATCTCTCTATAATTCGCACCTCTTCTGACGCAGACAGAACGAAAAACTCCTTGGTAATCAATGAGTTGGACGATTCGGTTGGCGAAGAAGAGGCTTCGATGAAGTTGATCGAAAGCGGTGAAAAA
>NZ_JACONW010000089.1 GCF_014357575.1 Pseudomonas folii
AGCACCGCTCCCACATGTAGATCGCATCTCAATCAGCGTTACAGCTGCTGCATCATCTTGCGCACACCCGCCACATGCCGACGGCTGACGATCAACGCATCGCCATTCAGACCTTTGAGGAACAACTGGAAATGCCCCAGAGGCGTGCGCTGCAGGCGCTCGATACGTTCGCGGGCAACCAGTGCGTTGCGGTGAATACGCACAAAACGGTCGCCAAACTCATCTTCGAGTGCTTTCAAAGGCTCATCCAGAAGGACTTCGCCGCCTTCATGTCGCAAGGTGACGTACTTGTGATCCGCGATGAAATAGATCACATGATCCAGCGGGATCAACTCGATGCCTTTACGGGTCCGCGCACTGATGTGGCTGCGTGGTCCGTTGCCGCTTTCTGCCGCAGGGCGCGTCATCGCCGCCAACTGCACACGGTTTGGGCGCTCGGCCTTTCTCAGGGCATCGATCAAATGCTCAGGCCGCACAGGTTTGACCAGGTAGCCAACCGCGCTGACCTGGAAAGCTTCAAGGGCAAATTCGTCGTGCGCAGTACAAAAGACGACAGCAGGCGGGGTTTCCCGCTCGCACAATCTGGCAGCGACTTGCAGGCCATCAATACCTGGCATGCGGATATCCAGCAAAACGATATCCGGCTTGTGGCTTTCAATCAGCGCCAAGGCTTCTTCGCCATTGGACGCACCGGGTTCCAGAACCCGATAGCCCTCAATTTCACTGACCATCCGGCTAAGCCGTTCGCGGGCCAGGGGTTCGTCATCAACGATCAGGACATTCATATAGCTCTGGCTTCCTGCGTGAGTCTCGCACAAGGATAGCGTAGACAGGTGTAGTGACGACCGTCACGGCGCTCCACGCTCAGACTGGCGTGCGGACCAAAAAGTGCCGTGAGGCGCGCACCGATATTTACCAGTGCTTGCTGAGTGCCGTTGGAAGTCTGCCGACTGGCAACTTCGTCATAGGGATTGCTTACACACAATATGAACTCCCCCTTTTCATAATCTGCTTCTACCTTTACGACACCTCCATCGACGCGAGGTGCAATCCCATAAAGCAAAGCGTTTTCGAGTAGTGGCTGCAAGGTTAGCTGGGGAATTGGAAGATCGTCTGGAATTCCACTGATCACCCAGTCCAACTGTAGACGCTCGCCAAGACGATATTGCTCAATCGATAAATATCGTTTTGCCAACTCAAGCTCATCGCGCCAGGTAACGAGGCTTCCGGGCTTGGCCAGACTGGCCCGAAAAAGGTCTGAAAGATCCAGCACCGCCTGCTCGGCCTTGGCCGGATTGGTAGCCACGAGGCTCGCGATGCTATTGAGCGTATTAAACAGAAAATGCGGCCGGATACGCGCTTGCAGCGATTCGATACGCGCGCGCAATTCGCCTTGCTGCTGCTTGCGCCACTGACTCTGCAAATAAAAGTAGCGCAGCATCAGGGCCGACATGATCAGCGCGATGAGGCCATAACGCACGTAGCGTTCGACCATCACACCAAACGTTACTCTGCCGGTCAGTTGGCAGACGTCGGTGACTGCGGTGCAGAGCAGGGTAATCGCCACAACCAGCAAGCAACCGAATACCCCCGCACGGCCAGCAGGCAAACGCGCCAGCCAAGGTCGAAGCCCGCACAACAAGGCCGCCGACAGCAGCACAATCCACTGTACGAACAACGACATCAGCGCCAGCCGCACCCAGTCGAAACCCGGACGCATGGGCTCGACCAGAACCAACACCAGGACCAATAATTCGGCGAGCAGGACCAGTACCAACAGCGCCTGCGGAAGGCACAGCTCAGGGAGGAAAAATTCTTTGCCTGGCCCTTTGGGCGAAGGTTGTTTCAATAAGCTATTTCGCATGAGCCCAGTCTCGACTGTGCTGGCCCGTGCGGCAAGCTGCCCACAAATAAAAAAATCCCAACCTGTTATGATCGCGAGTGCCCGGCGAGCAGACGCGGGCATGTCATTCTTCAGCAGATCACGAGCGAATCCATGAGCACCGACAAGACCAACCAGTCCTGGGGCGGCCGCTTCAGTGAACCCGTCGACGCTTTCGTCGCGCGCTTCACGGCCTCCGTCACCTTCGACCAACGCCTCTATCGCCACGACATCATGGGCTCCATCGCCCACGCAACGATGCTGGCCAAAGTCGGCGTTCTTACTGATGCCGAGCGCGACACCATCATCGACGGCCTGAAGACCATCCAGGCCGAGATCGAAGCGGGCAGCTTCGAATGGCGCGTCGATCTGGAAGACGTGCACATGAATATCGAAGCGCGTCTGACCGACCGCATCGGCATCACCGGTAAAAAACTGCACACCGGCCGTAGCCGTAACGACCAGGTGGCAACCGATATCCGCCTGTGGCTGCGTGACGAGATCGACCTGATCCTGTCGGAAATCACTCGTCTGCAACAAGGCCTGCTGGGTCAGGCAGAGCGTGAATCCGACACCATCATGCCGGGCTTCACACACTTGCAGACCGCGCAACCGGTCACATTCGGTCACCATATGCTGGCATGGTTCGAAATGCTCAGTCGCGATTACGAGCGTCTGGTCGACTGCCGCAAGCGACTGAACCGCATGCCATTAGGCAGCGCAGCACTGGCCGGCACGACTTACCCGATCGACCGCGAACTGACCTGCAAACTGCTGGGCTTTGACGTCGTAGGCGGCAACTCGCTGGACAGCGTTTCGGATCGTGACTTCGCCATCGAGTTCTGCTCGGCCGCCAGCATCGCGATGATGCATTTGTCGCGCTTCTCGGAAGAGCTGGTGCTGTGGACCAGCGCCCAGTTCCAGTTCATCGATCTGCCGGATCGTTTCTGCACTGGCAGCTCGATCATGCCGCAGAAGAAAAACCCCGACGTACCCGAACTGGTCCGCGGCAAAAGCGGCCGCGTATTCGGCGCACTGATGGGCCTGCTGACCTTGATGAAGGGCCAGCCACTGGCCTACAACAAGGACAATCAGGAAGACAAGGAACCGCTGTTCGACGCCGCCGACACCCTGCGCGATTCGTTGCGTGCCTTTGCCGACATGATCCCGGCAATCAAACCAAAGCACGCCATCATGCGCGAAGCGGCGCTGCGCGGTTTCTCCACGGCGACTGACCTTGCGGACTATCTGGTGCGCCGTGGCCTGCCGTTCCGTGATTGCCACGAAATCGTTGGCCATGCCGTGAAGTATGGCGTCGAAAGCGGCAAAGACCTGGCTGAAATGAGCCTGGAAGAGTTGCGCAAGTTCAGCGATCAGATCGAGCAGGACGTGTTTGCCGTGTTGACGCTTGAAGGCTCGGTCAACGCCCGTGACCACATCGGCGGCACCGCTCCGGCACAGGTCAAGGCAGCAGTGGTTCGCGGCCAGGCGTTACTCGCTGCGCGTTAATCCCAAATCTGTTGGAGCGAGGCTTGCCCGCGAATAACGGCAACGCGGTTTTCCTGTTGAACCGAGGTGACCCATTCGCGGGCAAGCCTCGCTCCAACAGGCGAATATCGCCGCCCAAAGGAAACACCCCATGACCGACACCCTCGACAACGATGAAGAAGAATTCGCTGAATCGACTCTGGTTCAGGCAATCGAAAACCAGATCGAAAGCGACAACCCTCCTGCCGCCAAGGCGACGTTCAACAAGCTGACGCTGGTGGGCTATGAGCGTGAAGAAATCCTGCAGTTGATGGCCCATGTTCTGGCTATCGAGATTGACGCACTGCTGGAAGAAGACCGCCCGTTCAACACCGAATGGTACGAAACAGCCTTGCGTGCCTTGCCTGAGCTACCGCCAGAGGCTTGAGCTGACGCGCACACCGGCCAACTGACGGCCGGTGGCGAACCTCAGAAAATCGGGCTCGGCAAAATCTCCAGACCAGGTCTACACTGCAACTGCCTCGCTGCCACTAGAACGACGGGGCTTCCACGCCGAGCCGGCTTTAACGGTCATCCAGAACCGACGAGCGCAGCACAGACACGTTGATTTCAGGATTCCGCCAGTCAGTGAGGCGTATTACTAGAAAAAGTCTGGAGCATCTATGTCGTATACCCCTGAGCTGGTTGCCGAACTGGAAATCCTCGCACTCTTCAATCTTGGCAATACCCTTGAAGGACTCAAAGTCCATCACGTGGCCGCCCCGACGGCTGTTGCGGCTGCACAAAGACTCTTCGAAAAAGGCCTGACCACTCAGGTTGATGGCGGATACCTGACCAGTCTTGGACTGGAGGCTGCCGAACATGCCCAGTCGCTGCTGACAATCCTGAACGTTGCCAAACAAGCCGCTTGATCCCCGCGAGGGTCCGCATTCCAAAAAAGGTTTAGCGGACCCTTCATTTATGAAAATCTGCGCCGATAGTAAAAAGTTGGCGCCAGAACAATAAACGGACTGAAAGCTTCAGGCTCTCACGTCGTCCTGCCCGCCGTCTGACTCACTACTTCCACGCCGCCCCTTTCGAGCCCGGCATCCGGTTTGAGTTGCAATGACGCGTAATTCCGAAATTCGTCCTGACCTGGATGAAGGCATCGACCGCAAGGTGCTTTCCCAGCTCCGTAACCGTTTCCTGACCCTGAACAGCGGGCGGCTTGCGCGTGCCCTTGAGGGGCTGTCGACTCGCCAGCAAACCGTATTGAATTTGCTGCCGCTGTTTTTTCACGTCAACCATCCGCTGTTGCCCGGTTATGTTTCCGGCAGCACGCCTGCGGGCGTTTCCCAATACGAACCCAGTAGCCTGGCACTGGCTGAAGCCCAGCGCCTGACCCGATCGTTTTCGTACAAAACCCGGCGTGGCCATGCGCGCAATCCCATTCACGGTCTGTTTTTGATGGGCAGCCTGGGCACCTTTGCCCAGGCTGACCAAAGCGACATGGATGTCTGGGTTTGTCATGACTCAGAATTGACCGCCGAGGAAATCGCCGAGCTGCACAAGAAATGTCAGGCGCTGGAAGCATGGGCCGACAGCCAGGGCGCCGAGGCGCACTTTTTCCTGATCGACCCGCAGCGCTTCATTGCAGGTGAGCGCGATACACAGCTCAGCTCGGACAACTGCGGCAGCACGCAGCACTACCTGTTGCTGGATGAGTTCTACCGCACCGCCATCTGGCTGGCGGGTCGCACGCCGATGTGGTGGCTGGTGCCGAGCTATGAAGAACAACGCTACGCCGACTACACCCACACGTTGCTGTCGAAACGCTTTATCCGCCATGACGAAGTGCTCGACCTGGGTCATATGGCGCTTATTCCGCCTGGAGAGTTTCTCGGCGCGGGCCTGTGGCAATTATTCAAGGGCATCGAGTCACCCTATAAATCGGTGCTCAAACTGCTGTTGACCGAGGTGTATGCCAGCGAGCACCCCAAGGTCCGCTGCCTGAGCCTGCGCTTCAAGAAAGCGGTGTTCGCCAATCGGGTGGATCTGGATGAGCTGGATCCGTACATGGTCGTGTATCGGCGCATCGAAGAGTATCTGATCCAGCGCGGCGAGCTGGAACGCTTGGAGCTGGTACGCCGAAGTCTGTATTTGAAAGTGAATAAAAAGCTGACCGGCACGTTGCGGCTGCGTAACACCAGCTGGCAGCGGCAGTTACTTGAGCGCCTGACGCGGGAGTGGGGCTGGGACGAGCGTCAGTTACTCCTGCTCGACAGCCGTAGCCAGTGGAAGGTGCGTCAGGTCGCCCATGAGCGCCGCGCACTGGTTAACGAGCTCAATTACAGCTATCGCTTTCTGACCCAGCTTGCCCGTCAGCAAAACGTGGCCAGCTCGGCCAACGCCCGTGACCTGAACGTACTCGGCCGCAGGTTGTACGCCGCGTTCGAGCGCAAGGCAGGTAAAGTCGAATTCATCAATCCGGGCATCGCTCCCGACCTGGCGGAAGACACGCTGACGCTGGTGCAGTCACCCAACAAGCGCGAGCCGGGGAAAACTCAATGGGCACTGTATAACGGCAGTCTGGGCGCTCATGAATGGATCGACTTCTCGCCGATCAAGCGCAGCCGCGAATTGCTTGACCTGCTGACCTGGTGCCACCGCAACAACATAATCGACTGCACTACGCGGCTGGCACTGCACCCAGGTAGCAGCGACCTGAGTGAATTTGAGCTGTTCAATCTGCTCGGGGCGCTGCAACAGCAGATCCCTGTTCCGCTCCAGGCGGTCAGCGAAGAGCGCCTGCTAAGCCCTGCGGTACCCAGCGAGATTCTTTTGCTGGTCAACGTTGGGGTTGATCCGCTGAGTCACCATCGAGACCTGAACATCCTGATGACCACTGAGCGAACTGACTCGCTGAGTTATGCCGGAGTCAGGGAAAACCTCGTACTGACTCTGGATCAGATCACGCTGAACAGCTGGAACGAAATCCTCGTCAGCCGCTATGACGGCGTTCATGCGCTGCTCGACTGCCTTAGCGAGCTACTCAGCACTTTGCCTGAGGGCGCGGCGCAACCTGTAGTTCGCGTGCGTTGCTTCTGCCACAACCGCGCTCCCGCCATCGCCCAACGGGTTGAGGAGCTGGTGGCCACGGCGCAACTGCTGCATGCCGCACGCCTGAACCATCGCTACCTGATCCAGGTGCAACAGCAGTATCACGTACTGGAAATGGTGCCGACCCAGCCCGTCACTCATGTGGTGATCAACAGCCTTTCGGGACTGTTCGAGTATCTGGGCGAAGAGCTGCCGTGTTACAGCCCGCTGCATCTCGACCCGCACGCGCTCAGCGATCACGATCTGGCGCTGATCCTGCCCCACGGCCAGCCCGAATGTGTTCAGGTGTTTTACAGGGTCAACGAAAACGAGGCCGATCTCTACGCCCTTGATGAGCACAATGCGCTCTGGCATCAGCGTCTGGCTTATCACGATGAGTTGAGCCTGTTGCAGCCACTGCAGCGTTTCTTCCAGGCGCTGGTTTACCGCCGCAGCGCGATGCTGCCTGTGGGCGACACTACCGCGTCCACTTTCCTTGAAACGCTGTATTACCAGATCATGCCATCCGGGGCAGGGCGAGCCCGACGTATCGAACCACGCAGTGCGCCAACCGCTACAAGCAAGTCGTTCTACGACGTGCAGGCGATTGTCGAACAAGCATCGCCAGGTCAGGTCAGCGTTACGCTTTATTGCGATAACAACGAGTTCTCCGAGCTGGAGCATGGTGATCAGCTGTTCAGTGTCGTGGCCAGACAGATCCTGGAGCGACGCACCGAGCCCGAACGCTATCGCTGCTACATCACCGATCTGGACCTGTCCGGCTTACTGGACAACGCTCGCGGCCAGACGATTCTGTACCTGCGCTACAAGGCGCAGCTGGAGAAATCACTCAACGACGCCATGGCGCAGGCCTGAGCCAGAAACAACAAACCCCGGCATGCCGGGGTTTGTTAGCTCGATACGAAACCTGTGGGATGACCTTATGTTGGCCTGCAATCCCGTAGGACTGGCTTTAGCCGGGAGAGCGGTATTCCTGACGAAGAACATGTGGTGAATGTCCCGACGCCCTCCCGGCTAAAGCCGGTCCTACGGAATAGCGCGGCTTAAGTGCGAGGCTTGCCCGCGATTCAGGCGACGCAGTATGTCTGTTTGACCGCGTTGTTCTTATCGCGGGCAAGCCCGGCTCCCACAAAGCGAATTCATTCGCGAAGAGGCAAGTACCTCCACAGCCTGTGTATGGCCTGAAGCACCGCCTTCCCGAATGAATTCGGTCCTACCGGTCCTGCGTGAGCTTGAGATCGCTATCAACCTGTGGGGAGCCTTTACGCGTTGTTCGACGACACCGGCTCAGCCCCCGGAACCGCTTCCTTGCTGCGCCAGTGCGGCAGGGAGTTCCAGTAGCGCTCGCCCTTGGCATCGTCGTACATGCCTTCCCAACGCGAGATGACCAGCACCGCCAGTGCGTTGCCGATCACGTTCAATGCGGTACGCGCCATGTCCATGATCCGGTCGACACCGGCAATGAACGCCAGACCTTCCAGCGGAATCCCCACGCTGCCCAGCGTCGCCAGCAGCACCACAAAAGAAACGCCCGGCACGCCGGCGATACCTTTGGAGGTCACCATCAGCGTCAGGACCAGCATCAACTGTTGGCCGATGGACAGATCAATGCCGTACAGCTGGGCTATGAACATAGCCGCAATGCTTTGATAAAGGGTCGAACCGTCGAGGTTGAACGAGTAACCGGTCGGTACTACGAAGCTGCAGATCGCCTTCGGTGCGCCGTAGGCTTCCATCTTGCTGATCACACGAGGCAGTGCGGTTTCGGAGCTGGCGGTGGAGTAGGCCAGGATCAGCTCGTCCTTGAAGATGCGCATCAGTTTGAGCACCGAGAAGCCGAACAGGCGGGCGATCAGCCCCAGCACCACAAAGGCAAAGAACGCGATAGCCGCATAAACCAGAATCACCAGCTTGGCCAGAGGCAGCAACGAAGCAAAACCAAAGTTGGCTACGGTCACCGCAATCAGAGCGAACACGCCAATCGGGGCGTAGTTCATGATCATGTGAGTGACCTTGAACATGGTTTCCGAGATGCCCTGGAATACCTTCAGCACCGGCTCACGCACTTCGGCATCCAGGCTGGCCAGCCCCAGACCGAACATCACCGAGAAAAAGATGATCGGCAACATGTCGCCCCGCGCAACGGCGGCGAAGATGTTGGACGGAATCAGGTTAAGGATAGTGGCAATGAAGGCATGGTCATGCTGCACTTCAGCCGTGGTCGCGGTGTATTTGGAAATATCCACCGTTCCCAGCGTACTCATGTCGATACCGGTACCGGGATGGAAAACGTTGGCAAGCACCAGTCCAACCAGAATAGCGATGGTCGTGACGACTTCGAAGTAAAGGATGGTCTTGAGCCCAATACGGCCCAGCTTCTTCGCATCGCCAACACCTGCGATCCCCACGACCAGCGAGGCAACCACAATCGGTACGACGATCATTTTGATCAGGCGAATGAAGATATCGCCCGCCGGTTGAAGGATGTTACTGATCCACCAGGCCTTCTCTGCACTGAAATGGTTGAGTAGCGCGCCCAGCGCAATCCCGAGCGTCAAACCGATAAGGATCTGCCACGCCAGGCTCAGCTTTGCCTTCTTCATGTCGTTACCTTTTTTCAAGTGGCTCGCACTTCTCTAAGCACACATGCACGACGTTGCTGATCCAAAGCAGCGGCGAAACATCGGTTACCGGTTAGAGCAGTGCCGAGTAGATGCAGCAAGCGAGCATCCGGCTCTGTAGCTGACGAAAAAAGGCGCAACTATTCCCACGCATACGCGCAACGTCTAATGCCGTAAACGACTACCCCATACCGAATCGGCATAATGCGAGCGACAGGAAACATGCCTGAAAGCGACCAGGACGTACCGCGAATCGGCTCAAAGGTGGCTAATTCGCCCTATACAGCCCATTCAGAAAGTTACGAAGAAGAAATCAGCAGGAATATCGCGGGGATGGGAAGCTGACAATTCCTACAAGAATTGTCGGATGTGCGGAGATGTCATGCGAGGTGAAACGATAAAGCGCAACGCAAGACAGCCGATGGTTTCTCGAAGATTCGAGATCACTATCATGGACTTGCGTCGCGGTTCTTCCTGACCCGGCCCTCATCGGGAGTACTCCCTGTACTCCTAGGTCACTCCGATCCAAACGATCAAAGCGTCCCGGCCCCTTGGTCATACGCGATTCTTCTCGAACCGCGCAGCTAAAGAGCACCCCGAACATGGATGCTCTCTGTTCTTGAATACCGTGAATCAGTACCAGTTCGGATCCTTGCGAAGCTGCTCCTGGAGCATGCCTTGCATACCCTCATCCGGTTCACCCAGATAACGGTAGGTTGCGTGACGCGTCGGCGACTTGTCCGAAGGCAGGCCAGCTGGCACATCTACCAACAGTGCATAGGCTTCGTCTTTGTCGAGGCTGAACGCCACGAGTAGACGCTGGCTCTTGCAGGTTTCAGCGGTTTCGCACAAAGGACCAACCAGGTAAGGCTTCTTGTCTTCGGTCACAGCGGTCATCTGCTGCTCGCTGGCACCGGAGAGATTGATCACCCAATCGGGCAAACGCTCTTCCTTCTTGATCACTGAGCTCCAGGTTGACCGGTACTCGGGGTCAGATCCCAACAACTGATTGACCCGAGACTGGCCGTCATTGGCAGCCATCGCCATTACGCTACCGCCCATTAACAGGGCGGCTGCGATTGAGTGCAGAGACGTGCGCATGTTTAACCTCGGCCGCGACGGCCAAAGAAGAACGAAACAACGAACATGACCAGGAACACGACGAACAGGATCTTCGCGATACCAGTTGCGGTGCCGGCGATACCACCGAAACCAAGAACGGCGGCAACAATGGCGATGATCAGAAACGTGATTGCCCAACTCAACATGATGACTCTCCTTATCTGCTTTTAATGGATGCTGCGTTTACTGCTGCGGGTCAAAAAACCCAGGTTTGCTGGTGCGGTACTTCACTTACAGGTGCCTTGCGGTCAACCGGGGTGAGGCTCAGCGCGGTATCGCGAGCCATGGATGCACTGACGTTGCTGTAAGTCTGGCTGTAAGTGAACGGCTGCTTGATCTGTGCAGCTTCACGGGAATTTTCCCAATGCTGAAACTGCTGAATTGCAATCAGAGTGACCATCAGCGCCAAGGTGGCGAACAAGCCTTGCTGAAGGTGCAAGGGCGAAATACGCAATTGAGTAAGACGCTGGCGGTTCATCTGGTTGCTCCTGACACCACGTTGGGCTGTCAAACTTGATCTTGTTGCCGGTAACTTCACGGCTTCTATAAACAAGATATTGCAGCCTGCATGCCAGCTTTCAATTCAATAAAATATCCTTATAAATCAATTAGTTGAAAACGCTAAACAATTTCAGCTGGTAGCATCCTGCACGATCAGCCCTGACGGGTCGTGCAGGATGCACGAACGTACCAGCCCAATTGATCAGCCGGTCGTACGGGTCATCACTTTCAGGGCATCCGCGTTCACGCCCTTCACGCCGCGAATATTTCGCGCGATCTCGACAGCGAGCTCTTTTTCCGCATAGTTCGCAACGATGCCGTCAAGGCTGACCAAACCGCTTTTGGTGTCGACCTTGATGTTCAGGCCATCCAGATTACGGCTGTAGATCAGGCTTGATTTGACCTTGCTGGTAATCCACACATCACTGATGTCTTCAGCCGGGCTGGTGGCTTGCGGATCAACCCGCGAGGCAATGGAATCCGCAGCACTGATGCTGATCAGGTTATTCACGGTAACCACGCCATCAGTGTTGGTCGCCAGATTACCGGCCACTTCCTTGGCTTCCGGGCTTTGCGCACGACCTTTGAGCGTCACGACGCCGTCTTCGGCGTCCACATCAATGTTGAGTGCTTCAGTGACGCTGCTCCACAGCAGTTTTGACTTCACAGTCGCAGTCAGCGTGGCGTCTTCGAATCGCTGCGCCATATTGGCCTTGGTGCCAGGCTCGGCGGCAACATTGGGGTCGATCTCCAGTTGGTTGTCGACCTTATCGATGCCCTTGGTGTCCAGCGCAATACGTTCGGCCAGTTCACGATCAACCTGGTTTTCAACTTTGCCCTTCAGGACAGCCGTTCCCTGCTCGACGCTGACGTCGATCTTGAACGGGCTCAAGTGTTTGTTGAGGGCGAATGCGGTCCAGATCGAACCTTCCTGACGCGCTTCGGCGAGCTGGCTGGGCAAATCGCCCTGAGCAGCACTGGCCATCAAAGGGTTCAAGCCCAGCACGGTGATCGTGGCTGTGGCCAGAGCGAGCTTTTTCAGCGGGTGCATGGCAGTTCTCCATCTTCATAGCTGTGTAAGGGTTTCGAGCCAGTCCTCCGGAGATACATCTCGATTCAGAGGCTTGCATGTGTCTGATCAGCAAACGCCAAGGAAGTGCAGAACCGGGGTCGAGATGGACGCGTTGAGAATCACGCGTCACCGTCACTCAGCGCACCGAGATCGGTAGAACTGGCTTCATTCAACGTGAAAAGCCACCGAAACCAACGAACTGTGCCTCAGGCACTTATCTGGATTATTTTTCATTAAAATCAGATAGTTATGCCTGAATGAATTACAAGGCTAGCATGCACCTCGCATAATCAATCAGAATCAACCATGCAACTTGCCCGATTATTCCGACACTAACGCAAGACAATTCATTAAGGAGCGTAGGAAAAATGGAAGCAGCCACTGAGAATCAGGGCCGTATTCTGCTTGTGGATGACGAATCCGCGATCCTTCGCACGTTCCGTTATTGCCTGGAAGATGAGGGCTACAGTGTCGCCACCGCCAACAGCGCATCCCAAGCGGAAACGTTGCTGCAGCGCCAGGTCTTCGACCTGTGCTTTCTGGACTTGCGGTTAGGCGAAGACAACGGCCTCGATGTACTGGCGCAAATGCGCGTTCAAGCCCCCTGGATGCGGGTGGTGATTGTTACTGCCCACTCGGCGGTTGATACGGCAGTCGACGCTATTCAGGCCGGTGCTGCGGACTATCTGGTCAAGCCATGCAGCCCGGATCAACTGCGTCTGGCCACCGCCAAACAGCTGGAAGTACGTCAATTGTCGGCGCGGCTGGAAGTGCTTGAAGGCGAAATCCGCAAGCCCAAGGACGGTCTGGATTCCCACAGCCCTTCGATGATGGCGATTCTGGAAACAGCCCGCCAGGTAGCAACCACCGACGCCAACATTCTCATTCTGGGTGAGTCAGGCACCGGTAAAGGCGAACTGGCCCGCGCCATTCATGGCTGGAGCAAGCGCAACAAAAAATCCTGCGTGACCATCAACTGTCCTTCGCTGACTGCCGAGTTGATGGAAAGTGAGCTGTTTGGTCACAGCCGCGGCGCGTTTACCGGCGCAAGCGAAAGCACATTGGGGCGTGTCAACCAGGCCGACGGCGGTACGCTGTTTCTCGACGAGATCGGCGATTTTCCGCTCACGTTGCAGCCAAAGTTGCTTCGCTTTATTCAGGACAAAGAATACGAGCGAGTCGGTGATCCGGTCACTCGCCGTGCCGATGTCCGTATTCTTGCGGCCACAAACCTGAACCTGGAAGACATGGTACGCAATGGTCGCTTCCGTGAAGACCTGCTGTACCGTCTCAACGTGATCACGCTGCATTTGCCCGCGCTGCGCGAGCGTACTGAAGACATCCTGACGCTGGCGGACCGTTTCCTGGCGCGCTTCGTCAAGGACTACGCCCGCCCGGCACGGGGTTTCAGTGATGAAGCCAAAGCCGCGCTGCTGAATTACCGCTGGCCAGGCAACATTCGTGAGCTGCGCAATGTCATCGAACGCGCCAGCATCATCTGCCCGCAAGAGCGGGTTGAAGTGGCCCACTTGGGGATGGCCGAACAGCCCACCAGCAACGCGCCCCGGGTCGGTGCCGCGCTGAGCCTGGATGAACTGGAAAAAGCCCACATTGGCGCGGTCCTCGCCACCAGTGACACACTGGATCAGGCTGCCAAGACATTGGGAATCGATGCTTCAACGCTGTATCGAAAACGCAAGCAGTACAACCTATGACTAACCCGGCATGAAACTGGCGATGAAATTACGCACCAGACTTTTCTTCAGCATTTCGGCATTGATAACGGTAGCGTTGCTGGGGTTGGTGCTTGGTCTGGTTAGCGTGATGCAGATGGCGAGCTCACAGGAGTCGTTGATCCAGCAGAATTTCGTGACGCTGGATACCGGGCTGAAGCTTCGGCAAAACCTCGGCGACCAACTGGTCATGATGCTCAATGAAACGCCCAATCCTGAGCGTCTTGGCAAACTGCAGGATCAATTCCGGGTTTTACTGGAGCAGGGTGTCGAGAACGATGAACTCAACAATGTCGACAATGGCTTTCAGGAAGCCAGGGTGGATTACCAGAAATTTATCGATGCTTTCGAAGAGTCCCGCCAGTCCACACGTTCAATGCGCGACAACACGAAACTGACTGAAGCATTCAACAACCTGCGCAACAACCTGCTGATCGCCCACCGCCAGTCGCTGGACAACATCAGCAAGGTGGAAATCCACTCCCGCGAACGAGCGTTATGGGTTGCAGGTCTGCTTGGGCTGGTAGGCATCGCAGTGCTGTGCATCGGTTTCATTACGGCTCACGGCATCGCTCGTCGCTTCGGTGCCCCCATCGAAGCTTTGGCTAAAGCGGCGGACAGCATCGGCAAAGGCAACTTCGAAGTGACCCTGCCGATTGCGTCGGGCGCTGAAATGAATTTGCTGACGCGACGTTTCGGGATCATGGCCGAAGCGTTACGTCAGCACCAAGTCACCAACGTTGATGAGCTGCTGGCCGGCCAGCAGCGCTTGCAGGCTGTGCTGGACAGTATTGACGACGGCTTGTTGATGATCGACCGTCAGGGTCGTCTGGAACACCTCAATCCAGTTGCTCAACGGCAACTGGGCTGGGACGAGCCCAAGCTTGGCCAGGGGCTCGGCGCGGCATTGGAACGTCCTGAGCTGGACGAGCAGTTGTACCTGACTCTGCGCGGCGGAACACTTGAGCGTGCGCCGGAAGATCTTTCCATTGAAGTCGATGGAGAGTCGCGACTGCTGACCTATAGCCTGACCCCCGTCAGCCACACCAAAGGTCACATCCTCGGGGCGGTGATGGTGCTGCACGACGTCACTGAACAGCGCGCATTCGAGCGTGTGCGTAGCGAGTTTGTCCTGCGCGCCTCCCATGAGCTGCGCACGCCGGTCACCGGCATGCACATGGCGTTCGGTCTGTTCCGCGAGCGGTCTAAATTCCCGCCAGACTCCCGCGAGTCGGACCTGCTCGATACAGTCAACGAAGAAATGCAGCGCTTGATGCAGTTGATCAATGACTTGCTGAATTTCTCCCGCTATCAGAACGGTTTGCAGAAGCTCACGCTGGCACCTGTGTCGATTGAAGACATGCTGGAAGAGGCGCGGCAACGCTTCGAAGAAAAGGCCCATGAGCAGAACATTGTCCTGTCGATCGAAACCCAGGAGCCATTGCCTCGACTGCATGCCGATCGTGCCCAGCTTGAACGGGTATTGGATAACCTGATGGACAACGCCCTGCGCCACACACCGGAAAATGGTCTGATTCGCCTTCAGGCACGACGTCATGGCGAACGCGTGATCATTAGTGTGGAAGATAACGGCGAAGGCATCGCCTACGGACAGCAGGGCCGAATATTCGAACCTTTCGTCCAGGTCGGCCGCAAGAAAGGCGGCGCAGGGCTGGGCCTGGCGCTGTGCAAAGAGATCGTTCAACTGCACGGCGGGCGGATGGGCGTCTATTCCAGACCGGGGCAGGGCACCCAGTTTTATATGGCGTTGCCGTTGTAGGAACGAGCGGGGGCTGTGACGTGGGACCGGCTTTAGCCGGGAAGGCGGCATTCCTGACAATGAAGACTCAGCGAATGTACCGGCCTCTTCCCGGCTAAAGCCGGTCCCACGTCATAGACCGCGCAATCCTGTGGAGCCTCAAGCCACATCCTCAGCCCGCCGCCCCTGACTGCGGCGGCCGCCGGTGACCAGTTCGCTGAATTTACGCGCGCTCAATGGCCTGGCAAATAACCAGCCCTGTCCGTACTTCACACCTTCACTCATGAGCAGCCGGGCCTGGGATTCGAATTCGATACCTTCGGCAATCACCCGCAATTGCAGGGCATGAGCCATGCGAATAATGTGAGGGGCCACCCCGCTGCTGGCGGCATCATGTCCTAGGGCATCGATGAATGCCTTGTCGATTTTCAGGCAATCCACGGGCAGCGTCTGCAGGTAAGCCAGGCTGCAATATCCCGTACCGAAGTCATCTATCAACACCGGATGGCCTTTGTCGCGCAGCGCCTGCAAGTGATTGCGGGCAATTACCACGTCGATCAATCCCCGTTCGGTCACTTCAAAAGCAATCTGCCGAGCCGAGACTTTGTGCAGTGCCAGCAATTTGGCCGTAACCCGGCCAATTCGCGGAGCCATCACATCGCACGCTGCGAGGTTCACCGAGATATAAAGCTGCGGGTTGGCTCGCAGCAGCGGCCCCAACTGCTCAAGCAACTGCTGCAGCACGAAATCCGTAATCTGCCGAATCTGCCCCGTGTTTTCTGCCAACGGAATAAACAGGTCAGGACTGGTCAACGTGCCATCCGGCCTGCGCCAGCGAACCAGTGCCTCAGCCCCGACACACACACGCGAATGCAGATCAAAAATCGGCTGGAAAAGCACTTTCAACTCGCCGCGCCGCAAAGCACCCTGCAATTCCCCCCCTAACGACTGGCGCTGACGAACCAGTTGCAGCACCAGCGCACTTATACACAAGGCAATCAGCAGGCTCGTCGGGACCAGCAACCACCAGGCTCCCGCCACCTTTTGCTGGAGACCGGCGCGAGGCGCAATCATCACCAGTTGGTACTCGGGGCTCTCGGTCGGCATCCGGTAGATCAACTGTGTGTCGGTGATGATGAGCTTCTCAGTGCTGCTTGATGACCAGCGCACACCCGGCGGCCAGGATTGATCAGGTCCCAGCACGGTGACGGCTTTGACGCCGTGATTCAGCACCACCAGCAGACTGCCACCGCTGGGCAAATCCACGACATCGGTCAAATGCCCCCGCGAAGTGGAAACCCTGAAACCGCCCCGGCCCAGCACCAACGCTGCAAGATTGTCGTCAGGCTGGGCCGAGGTATTGAGCCAGTAATCATAGGTGGGCCCGCGAATATCCGGCTTGCGGGGCAGGCCGAGCTGACTGTCCCGCGCCCCGCTGGAACACACCCTGGCATCGCCAACAAACGCGGCCTCATAGATGAATCGATAGCTGGAGGTGATCTGCCGTAATCGGTCGACCATCTCCGGATTACAGCGGCGCAGAGGCTGGGCCTCCAGTTGATCAAGACCGGTGCGCAGTTGGCCAAACAGCTGCTCCAGCCGCACCAGAAAACGCCCGCCCTGCGCGTTCATCTGTTCACTTTCGTTCTGTCGCGCCTGATGCAAAGCCAATGCAAAGCTGCCCGCCAACAACACGGCAGCACTCATCAAGGCGGCGAGCAAAGCCATCAGCCAAGGACGATAGAAGGTCTTGCGAAAGGGTGTTGCCGCATCGCGCATCAGTTGATACCCGGAGGAATACCTCTAGGTATAGCAACAAACGCGGAAATAGCCCGCTGGATCGGGGCGGCGGCAACGAATTGGCGCAATCAGCGCTGGCGATTCAGCACTTTCAGGATCGCCGCGCTTTGCACATCAGGCTGCCCGTCGAAACGTGCGGGTCGATAATGCATCTGGAAGGCGGCCAGCACATCCCGCGTGGCGACATCCAGTTCACCCGTCTGCGGCGTGGCGTAGCCCACGCGAGCGAGCTGCTGCTGAAACCAGGCAATATCCGGCACGCTATCGAGCATAAGTGCCTGTTGTTCTGCCACCAGACGCTCGTCCGGCCAGACACCCAGTCCGGCCTCCGCTAATCGCTTCCAGGGAAACAGCGGCCCCGGATCCAGCTTGCGTGCCGGTGCGATGTCGCTATGGCCAATGATGTGACGCGGGTCGATGTGGTTACGCTTGACGATATCCTTGAGCAGCACGATCAGCGCCTGAATCTGCCCCTCGGTATACGGATACCAAAGCCTGCCCGTCGGTGTGTCGCGGTAGCCGGGATTGACGATTTCGATACCGATCGATGCAGAGTTGAGCCAGGTACGCCCCTCCCACTCACTTTCACCGGCGTGCCAGGCCCGGGCGCTTTCATCGACGAGTTTGTAGATAGTCGGCGGCGTATCGCCAATCAGGTAGTGCGCGCTGACTTCACCGTGGGTGAGCAACTCAAGGGAACGCTCAAGCGTCGCCGAGGTGTAATGCACCACGACAAACTGAACGCGGTTATCGTAGTTCACCGACGGATGACTGGTGTCGAGTCGCGGTCCGCTGGTACAGGCCGTCAACGTGATTAGCAGCAGGGCAGATAAAAACAGCTTCATGAAAACCTGAGCAAAGAGGCAAGAAAGTGAGCAGCATAACGCAACGGCGTGGAATCACTCAGCACTGTCGAGCCATATATCAGCCTTGCTCCACACGGTTGCGGCCGTTTTCCTTGGCGCGGTACAAAGCCTGATCTGCGCGCTTGAGTGCTACATCGCTGCGCTCGCCGGGCCGTAACGCCGTCACGCCAGTGGACACGGTGATGGTGACGGGTTCGCTCTTGAAGTGAAACGGGCATTGCTCGACTGCCGTGCGCAGTTGCTCAAGTAAAGTCAGACCCGCTGTCACCTGAGTCGCAGGCAAGAGGATGACAAACTCCTCACCCCCAAAGCGCGCAATGAAATCCGTCGGCCGCAGCTGCTTCTTCACGACCTTGGCAACAATCTTGAGCACCCGGTCACCGGCCAGATGCCCATAGCCATCGTTGATACGCTTGAAGTGATCCAGGTCCAGAATACAAACCAGCAGGTTGGTCTTGTTCTTCTGCCAGACGGCCATTTCATGCCCGAGACGTTCTTCCCAGGCTGCCCGATTGGGTAAGCCGGTCAATGGATCGATCAGTGCCTTCTGCCGCTGCTCTTCAAGATTGGCCCTGAAACCCAGCGCCTCCTGCTCCATGGTCGCCACTCGACTGGCCAGGCCTTGCAGACGCGCCGCAACGTCCTGCTCGCGCTCGTCGCGGGCCTTCTGATGTTGGTCCATGGTGCCCAACAGACCTTCCAGCCGGTTCTCCAATACCTTTTTCAGGCTCGGCAAATCGGCCGCGTCCTGGACGCTGCTTTGCAAACCGTCCACTTGCAAACGCAGCTCATTGTTCAGCTCACGCGAGGCGGTCTGCTGGCCTACGTAGTCTTCGCTGGCAGCCTGCAAATTGCTCTGGAATGACTCGAGCCTCTCATTGAGCTGCTTTAGATAAATCTCGAATTCATGCTGACCGCTGTCCGTAATCGCCAGCATCAAAACAGCCAGATCATCGAGGATGGGCAGTAATTCGTACCAGTTCAGACCATGTTCGAGGCGCTGACGCATTGCTTCGGCTTGAGGCCGATGGTGCTCCGGCAAGGTCAGGTCGTTGAGCAGGCCCAACAGGGTATGTTCGATGTGCGCAGCCACGGAGCTGTAGCTCGGCTCTGGGGAACTGGGCAGCGCGTAAGTCGAATCCTCATCGCCAGACGCTGCCTCTTGCGGCAACTCATCTTCTTCGGTGACAGCGCTGACCGGCTCTGACACGTATTCGTAAGGAACAACCGGGATCGGGGCGAGCAAATCCTCAACCGGGATGGATTCAGTGACTGGCGCATCCAGCGGGGCAGCAACGGGCTCGACAATGGCCTGAACTTCATGGCCAGGATCAGGGATGGCTTGCTCGGGCGCATCGACTACAGGCTCGACTTTCGGCGCCTGCACGTCTGGCGGCGGGGCTGCTGGTTCTGGAGGCAACTGCCGGGATTCAGGATGAACGGGGACCGCCGCTACAGGTGCGACAACAGATGGTGGCGGTGCTGAATCCACCGGTTTGGCCGGAACGTCCGGCTCGTCCCAGTCATCGGCCTCGGTTGAATCAGTCGCACGTTCAGGTACGCCTTCGGGAACAGCGGCTACGGTATCACTGGCGTCCTTTGCCGGAGCATCGCCCGCTTCATGCCCACCAAACAGACGCTGCAGCAATCCCGGCCGGTGCGGCTCTTCAGGACGCTCAATCACATTCAGCGCCTGCCCCTGCAGGCCACTAAGCTCGCCGAGCAACAGTGGCAGCTCCCTCGCTTGCGAGGCGCGCTCTTCAAGGTCTTTGGCGAAACGCTTCAGCGGCTTGCGCACGTCTTTGGGTAGTTGCAGGGCCTGTAGCTGCGTGACCAGCGACACCAACGCGCTGCTGACCTGCGCGGCACGCTCTTCGCGGCGCTGCTCGGAATCCAGTACCGCCTTTTCCAGCTTCGGAATCAACGCTGCAAGGCCTGCGTCCATGTCGTCCTTACGGACGATTTCGCGCATTTCCTTCATGCACTGGTCGACAGCCCGGTCCGAACCCTCGGCCGCCAGACTGCTGCGCACCAGACCGCGGCGCAGCAAGTCGAGACGGGCATTCCAGCGTTTTTCAAGCTTGTCTTGTTGCTCGATGCCTTTGAGGTATTTCTCTCGCCAGCGTTCGGCTTCGTCACTCATTCAGGAGATCCGCGATGACTGATAACGGGCAGCGAGTCGCCACTCAATGAAGCAGGCAAGCGGATCTCTACTGCAACGGGTAAATGATCAGAGATGGGCTGAGCCAATACCTGAACCCGTTCCAGAGTGAGTGTAGGACTGAGCAGAATATGATCAAGGCAGCGTTGCGGTCGCCAGCTGGGAAAAGTCGCCTCAATCTGCGGAGCAAGGAGACCCAGGTCACGTAATGGAGATTTTTCCAGCAGGTCGAGGGCGTGGGTGTTCATATCGCCCATGAGTACCTGATGACGGTAGCCACCGATCAATTCACGGATATACGCCAATTGCCGGGTACGAGTGCGTGCGCCAAGTGCGAGGTGCATCATCACCACGACCAGCGCATCTTCACCTTCGCCAAAGCGAACCAGAATCGCGCCACGCCCGGCAGGTCCGGGCAGCGGGTGATCCTCGATCGCCCACGGCCGCAAGCGGCTAAGCACGCCATTGCTGTGCTGACCCAGACGACCCAGGTTGCGATTGAGTTGCTGATACCAGTAAGGAAAGGCACCGAGCTGGGCAAGGTGCTCGACCTGATTGACGTAGCCGGAACGCAAACTGCCGCCATCGGCTTCCTGCAAGGCAACCAGATCGAAGTCGCCCAGCAAGTCACCTATCTTCTGCAGATTACTGGCTCGCCCAACGTGCGGCAGCAAATGCTGCCAGCTGCGCGTGACGTAATGCCCATAGCGGCCGGTGCTGATGCCGACCTGGATGTTGAAGCTAAGCAAGCGGAGCCGACCGTCAGCCGGCAGCCCACTTGCTTGCAGATGATGCTCGTTGACCCGCGGATCATGCAGGCCAACGCTTCGTACTGCTTTCTTGCGCAGCATGGCAGGCGCTGCTTACTTGGCCGCTCGCTCTTTGGCGATGAGCTGATCAGCCACTTGCAGGGTTTGCTCTGGACCACCGGCAGAACCCAGGTCGAAACGGTACTTGCCGTTGACGATCATGGTCGGTACGCCAGTGATTTCATACTTCTTGGCCAGTTCCTTGTACTGGGCGATCTTGCCCTTTACAGCGAACGAGTCGAAAGTCTTCAGGAACTCATCCTTGTCGATGCCTTGGGTAGCCACGAATTCGGCCATGTCGTTCTTGTCGGTCAGACGCTTGCCGCCTTTCTGGATCGCTTCGAATACCGCGGCGTGAACCTTGTGCTCTACGCCCATGGTGTCCAGGGTGATGAACAGTTGACCGTGTGCGTCCCAAGGGCCGCCGAACATGGCAGGGATACGGACGAAGTGAACGTCAGCGGGCAGCTTCTCGACCCATGGGTTGATGGTCGGCTCAAATGCGTAGCAGTGCGGGCAGCCGTACCAGAACATTTCCACAACTTCGATCTTGCCTGGCTCGGAAACAGGAACGGCGCTGCTCAGCACGGTGTACTGCTTACCGGCTTCGATAGGCTCGGCAGCGTGTGCCGTAATACCGAAAAGACTGGCGGCAACCAGTGCGGCGCTGAGGATCAGATTACGCATGCTTTACTCCTGAGGCTGATTTGAGTCGCCTTGCAACGACCGGACTTCGACCGGTCGACAAGACGCGAGTTCGCTAGTGTAACGCTGGCAACAACAAAAAAGGGTAGCCGACGCTACCCTTTTTAAATGGAAAACCTGTTGGAATCGGCCTTGCCCGCGAAGAACGGTAACGAGGTGTTTCAGGATTTGTGCCGTGACGTTTCATGTGAGGCGCCTCCAGTCCACGTCATTGCGCAGAATCAAAGGGAGATTCTATATTTGCCCGCAAGTAATGTGACGACGTGGGACCGGCTTTAGCCGGGAAGGCGGTCTTTCTGCAGATGAAGACTCAGGGTCTGTCCCGGCCTCTTCCCGGCTGAAGCCGGTCCCACGTCATTGCGCAGAATCAAAGGGAGATTCTATATTTGCCCGCAAGTAATGTGACGACGTGGGACAGGCTTTGGCCGGGAAGGCGGTAGTTCTGCAGATGAAGATTCAGGGTTTGTCCCGGCTTCTTCCCGGCTGAAGCCGGTCCCACGTCATTGTGCAGAACCAGTGGGCGATTGTATATTTGCCCGCAAGTGACGTGGGACCGGCTTTAGCCGGGAAGGCGGTAGTTTTGCAGATGAAGATTCAGGGTTTGTCCCGGCCTCTTCACACGTCATCAGTGATCCTGGGGATCAGCCGTCAATGAAGCCCCTGGATGTACTGCGAGAGCGCCTCGATATCCTTGTTGCTCAATTTGGCAGCAATGGCGCGCATGACCATCGTGTCGCCATCGTTGGTGCGCTCACCTTCGCGGAAGGCCACGAGCTGCTTCTTGATGTAATCCGCGTGCTGTCCACCCAGGTGCGGGAATCCTGCGGGTGCATTGCCTACGCCATTGGGTGAGTGGCACCCGGTGCAGGCGGGCATGCCCTCGCTCAGCTTGCCGCCACGGAACAGCGCTTCGCCGCGAGCAACCAGTTTCTCGTCAGCCGCACCCACGCTGCCTTTCTGGCTGGCGTAAAACGCGGCGATATCGTTGAGGTCCTGCTCGTTGAGGCTGGTCAGCAGGCCGGTCATTTCCAGCACAACACGCTTGCCGTCCCTGATCTCATGCAACTGCTTGAGCGTGTAACGCTGGCCCTGACCCGCCAGCTTGGGGAAGTTTGGCACCAGGCTATTACCATCGGGACCGTGACAGGCACTGCAAACAGCGGTTTTGGTCTGGCCAGCAGCCGCGTCGCCGACTACCGTGTCGGCCGCCTGAGCCGTGCCGCAGATGCCCAGAGCGAGCAGCAGACTCACGAAAATTTTGTTCATCAGGTAATCCAGATCGGCTAAAGGTGAATAGTTTTATAGAGGTGGGTTCGCTCATCCGAGGCGGATGAAGGTTCGCGAATCCCCGCTATTGCGGTCTCTGCACAATCCACGCAACGGCATCACTTTGAACTCCTGAACACAGGCGGCTCCAAAGCCTTCATACTCAGCAACCCTTTCAGGTTAAAAGCGGACTGCGTTCTAATGCGCTTATAGTTCTCGCTTGGCTGATGTAGCTTCCCGTAAACGGGACAAAGCACACACAAAATCTGCGGTAATTATATACTGGCCTCACTGAAACGGAAACGACACCTCTTGCCGCACCCCTTGCAGGCACAGCTCTCACCGGAAATCACATGCAACTCAAGAATCCCATCCTCGGCTTGTGCCAACAGGCAACCTTCATGCTCAGCGCAGCCAAAGTCGACCAGTGCCCGGACGACGACGGCTTTGAAGTGGCGTTCGCAGGACGCTCCAACGCAGGCAAGTCGAGCGCGCTGAATACCCTGACGCACGCCAGCCTGGCCCGCACATCGAAGACGCCAGGTCGTACGCAACTGCTGAACTTCTTCAAGCTGGACGATGAGCGACGCCTGGTTGACCTGCCGGGTTACGGCTACGCCAAGGTGCCAATCCCGCTGAAGCTGCACTGGCAGCGCCACCTTGAGGCTTATCTGGGCAGCCGCGAAAGCCTGAAAGGTCTGATTCTGATGATGGACATCCGTCACCCGATGACCGACTTCGACATCCTGATGCTGGACTGGTCCATCGCCAGCCACATGCCGATGCACATTCTGCTGACCAAAGCCGACAAGCTGACTTACGGCGCAGCCAAGAACACGCTGCTCAAGGTTCAGTCAGAAATCCGCAAGGGTTGGGGCGATGCCGTCAGCATCCAGCTGTTCTCTGCACCCAAGCGTATGGGACTGGAAGAAGCCTATACCGTGCTTGCAGGCTGGATGGAGCTGGAAGACAAGGCGCCCGCCGAGTAAATCGCAGGCAAAAAAAACCCCGGACTTCATGTGGGGGAGGGGAAGTTCGGGGTTCAAGTTCCAGACTTCCATGGAGGGAAGCCGGATATCTGCCAACACTTAACACAACTAGGAGCATGACTGGCTTCACAGCCAATCGAGTTCTCTGACTGGTGTTCCGGGGCGTAAGTTCCTGGCCGGAGGAAATTCTCCGATAGCCTTCGTGCAGACAGCGCTGTCTGTTGGAGCGAGGCTTGCCCGCGAATCAGGCGCCTCAGTCGATCTGGCAAACCGCATTATCGTTCATCGCGGGCAAGCCCAACTCCCACAAACAGCGCGATCCCTGTGGGAGATTCTATGTTTGCCCGCAAGCTGACTGACGACGTGGGACCGGCTTTAGCCGG